>CBHTUE010000075.1:0-20096 GCA_966096115.1 uncultured Phenylobacterium sp. | reverse complement strand
CCTGCGCCGCCGCCGTGGTCACCGCCGCCCGCTACGCGGCCCGGTTCGGGCCGGATCAGGGGCCAGCCAACGCGTTCTGGCTGGCGCTGTTCCGCAGGACCTACGCCGCCGAGTTCCGCATGGAGACCACCGACCGGGCCGACACCGTGCTGGCGTCGGCCGAGGCTCGCTACGCCGACCTTCTGCCGCTGGCCTGGCAGGCGGGCGGCGTAGCGTTCGACGGGGCGGGCGAGGGGCTGCGGCCGCGCAAACTGGGTCTGCCGGGTTGGACTCTGCCGAACCTGATGGGCAAGCCGCTGAACGTGGCGCGGATCCTGAAGGCGGCCTTCACCTTCGACGGGGCGGCGCGCTATGCCGCCTACAAGATCGAGCGGCACACGGGCGTGGACATCGCGGTCACGCCTTGGCGCGAGCGCCACCCGTTCCTGGCGGCGCCCGGTGCGTGGCTTGAGCTAAGGCGTCGCCGGCGCGCGATTCAATCGCGCGCCAATCTTGGCGAGGGTTAGAGCCTTCTCGCGAGAAGGCTCTAGGCAGAGGCGCGGCGGGCGCGGTTGAGCAGCCCGAATTCCTGACCCAGCTGGGCGAACGCGGCCAGCACGGCCTCGATCTGCTCGGGCGTGTGCGCGGCGCTGACGCTGGAGCGCAGCAGCGACTTGTTCTCCGGCGTGGCCGGCGGGATCGCCAGGTTCAGGTAGATGCCGTTCTGCAGCAGGGCGTTCCACATGGTCACGGCCATGGCCTGGTCCGGCATGACCACCGCGGTGATCGGGCTGGCGTGCGGTCCGACCGCGTAGCCCATGTCGCGCAGGCCGTTCCACAGCTGGTCGGCGTTCGCCTGGAGCTGGGTCCGCAGGCTGCGGTCCTCTTCCAGGCGCTTCAGAGCCGTGAGGGTGGAGGCGATCACCGCCGGCGGCAGCGAGGCGGTGAACATGTACGGCCGGCTGACGATGCGCAGCAGGTCGAAGTTGTCCTCGTCGGAGACCAGGAAGCCGCCCACGGCGCCCAGGCTCTTGGAGAAGGTGCCGACGATGAAGTCGACGTCGTCCTCGACATCGCACATCTCGGCCAGGCCGCGGCCCTTGTCGCCGAGCACGCCCATGGAGTGGGCCTCGTCGACCAGCAGGTAGGCGCCGGCCTCCTTCTTGACCTCGACGAATTCCTTGAGCGGGGCCACGTCGCCCATCATCGAATAGATGCCCTCGACGACGATCAGGCTGCCCTTGGCGGCGTCGCCCATGCGACGCAGGCGCTTGGCTAGGTCGTCGGGGTCGTTGTGGCGGAAGCGGATGACCTCGGCCTGGCTCAGGCGCGCGGCGTCATAGATCGAGGCGTGGCTGTCGGCGTCCAGGATCAGGTGGTCGCCCCGGCCCACGAGGCCCGAGATGCCGCCGAGGTTCGCCTGGTACCCGGTCGTGAAGACCATGGCGTGCTTGCGGCCGTAGAACTTGGCCAGCGAGGTCTCGAGCGCGGCGTGGCCGGCGAAGGTGCCGTTGGCGAACCGCGAGCCGGTGGTGCCGGTGCCCCATTCGCGCACGGCCGCGGCCGAAGCCTCGATGCAGTCGGGATCGAACGTCAGGCCCAGATAGTTATTGGTGCCGAGAAGGATGACCTTCTTGCCGTCCAGCGTGCCTTCGGTGGGCGACAGAATCGCATCGAATCGGACGTTTGACGGATCGGCGCCTGCAGCGCGGATGCCATCCAGCGGGGCGCGATAGCCCAGGTGCTTGTCGAGCAACCCCATCGTTAAGCCTTCACCCGCAGCTTGTTGATCAGATCGGAGAGATCGCCGACCGTCTGCACCGTCGCCAGACGATCGAGGGGAATTGAAAGATCGAATCGATCCTCAAGCTCCATGACGATGTTCATGAGCGCAAGTGAATCTACCGCAAGATCGCGGGCGATGTCAGTCTCATGGGTGACCTGGACGCTCCGGCCAAGGACCGTCTCAGCCGCTCGCGCGACTTCCCGGACGGTCAAATCCGTCGCCAGTTCCACCATACTTGAGCCCCCCATCGGCTCGCTTCACTTACGCCAAGCCGTGTACCTAACCACGTCCGACCTGTTTTTCTACCTTGGGTTCGCTTTGCGGTCACAAAACGGCAGCTAATGTTTCATCCATGCCGCACTGCGGTACCACGCCACGGTGGTCGAAAAACCGGTCCGCAGATCGTAGCACGCGGGCCGCATTTCCGGTGACTGTTCCTCCGGCGCGACCGCCCAATTCGGATGCAGCAGCTCACGGGCTTTCGCCGAGCTCAGCATGGGCGTCGCGCCCAGCAGCATTGTGAAATCATTTGTGATTCCGATGGCCTGGATCAGCAGCCTTGGAACCGGCGCAAAGCGCGGCGTGCGGCCGCAGGCGAGCGCCGCCTCGGCCATCAGCTCGCGCCACGAATAGCCATCGGGGCGCGAATCGCAGAGCGCCGCGACAGCCCCCTTCGACGGCGCCGCAGCAAGGGCCGCCACCTGCGCTGCGGCGTCCTCCACATGGATCATCGCCACGCGCGCGGATTCCCCCAGGAGGGGAAGGATGGGACTGGCGGCGGCGGCCTGGAACACCGGCAGCAGCTCGCGGTCGCCGGGTCCGTAGATGGCGCACGGGCGGGCCACGGTGAGGCGCGGGCCCAGCACTGCCCGCATCGCGTCCTCGCCGGCGCGCTTGCTGGCGCTGTAGTGCGACAGGCCGGGCTCGCGGGCGGTGAGGCTGGAGACCAGGACCACGTGGCCGACCGCGGCCCGCTCGGCCGCCAGGGCCACGCAGCGCGCGCCCTCCACATTCACGGCGTCGAAGGCGGCCCGGTCGCGGGCCTTCACCAGGCCGGCGCAGTGGATCACCACGTCCGCGCCGGCGCAGAGGCGATCGAGCGCCGCCGCGTCGGAGAGGTCGCCGGCGACCACGTCGGCGACGACGTCGCGCCAGAGGGCGTCGATGGGGTCTCGGCGCGCCAGCACGCGCACGTTCCAGCCCGCCTCGGCCAGGGCGCGGACGATCTGTCGGCCGAGGAACCCGGTCGCCCCGGTGACCGCCGCGAGCCTTCCCGGGCTAACCTCGGCGGTCAGGCCGGCTCCTCCTGCTTGAAGGCGCCGGCGAGGAACAGGGCGCGGGCCTTCGAGCGGCTGAGCTTGCCGGACGACGTCTGCGGCAGGGCGTTATGGCCGACCAGCTCCACGCGCGCTTCCACGCCGTGGCGGGCGCGGAGCAGGGCGGCGACATCGTCGGTCAGCTTCTGGCGGGCCTCGGCGTCCGACGAACGGACCTGCACCAGCACCACCAGTTGCTCGCCCTCATCGCGGTCGATGGAGAAGGCGGCCACGTCGCCGCTGCGCAGCTTCTCGATCTCGGATTCAGCTGACCATTCAAGATCCTGCGGCCAGACGTTGCGGCCGTTCAGCAGGATCAGGTCCTTGGCCCGCCCCGTCGGCACGATCTCGCCGCCGGTGAGGTAGCCGAGGTCGCCGGTGTCCAGCCAGCCATTCGCCGACAGCACGGCGGCCGTGGCCCCGGGCTCGCCGAAGTATTCGCGCATCAGGCTCGGGCCGCGCACGAAGATGCGACCCACGCGCCGTTCCGGAACCGCCGCGCCGGCTTCGTCGCGCACCTCCAGTTCGTGGCCCGGAAAGATCGCCCCGCAGCGCACGAAGCCGCGCGAGCGGGTCCCCGCGCCTTTGACGACCGCGCCGCTCTTCTCCATCAGGTCGACGTCGACCTGATCGAAGACGAGGCCCTGGTCGAGGGGCGCCATGGTCAGCGCCAGGGTCGCCTCGGCCATGCCGTAGCTGGCGACGAACGCCTTGTCGCTGAAGCCCGCCGCAGCGAAGCGTTCGGCGAAAGCGGCCAGCGGTCCCGGCCGCACCATGTCGCCGCCGCAGCCGGCCACCCGCCATTGGTCCAGCTTCAGGCCTTCGCGGGAGCCGTCGCCGCGCTTGGCGCAGAGTTCGTAGCCGAACGAGGGGCTGTAGGAGATCGTGGCCTGGTTCTTCGACATCAGGTCCAGCCACAGCAGCGGCCGGCGCACGAAGGCCCCGGTGGGCATAAGGTCGATGGACATCTGCGCCGACAGCGGCATGAGCAGGAACCCGACCAGTCCCATGTCGTGATAGAGCGGCAGCCAAGAGATCGCGCGATCGCCCGGGACAACCTGCAGGCCGGCCTGGGTCGCCGCGGCCGCATTGGCCATCAGCGCTCGGTGCGTGCACAGCACGCCGGTCGGGTTGCGCGTGCTGCCCGAGGAGAACTGGACATAGCAGGGATCGTCGGCGCCCGGGGCCGGCAGGTCGGCGGTCGGCGCGTCCGGCAGCTCAGCGATCTGCATCGCCCTCGGTGTTCCAGCGGCTTCCGCGGCGTCCTTCAGCCAGGGCAGCAGGGTCTCCGGGCCGAACACGGCGGCGGCCTTGGCCGAGCCCAGCATGCGGGCGATCTGCTCGACATAGGCCTCGCGGCCGCCCAACGGGGCGGGCAGGGGCAGCGGCGCCGGCGTCAGGCGCGCGTACTGGCAGGCGAAGAAGGCGGTGACGAAGTCCGCATCGGTCTCGGCGACCAGACCCACGCGGTCGTGGGTCGTCAGGCCCGCGGCGAGCAGGCGCGCGGCCAGGGCCTTGGCGCGGTCGCGCAACTCGGCATAGGGCATCGCGGCGACCAGTTCGCCGCGCATGCCGTAGAGGTTGACGCCCGTGGGTCCGCCGGCGGCGAAGTCCAGGGCCTCGGTCAGGGTCGCGAAGCCGCCCAGGCGGAAGGGGCGATCCGGAGCAGTTGGGGTAGCGTTCAAACTTCGCCTTCCAGTCGTTCGTCGGGTACGCGCGGCGTCGCCACCGGTCGATTCCCGTTCTCTTTCAGGATGAACCACAGCATGCCCAGGGCAAGGGCGCCGGCCGCGGCCACGAGGCCCGCGCCCGCGCCTATAAGGCCGAACGTGGTCACCAGCCAAGGCAGTATGGCCAGGAACAGGGCGCCCACGGTCAATCTGACGCGCACGGCCAAGCCGGGTTTGCCCAGCGAAATCAGCATCGGCTCCAGCGGCAGGGCCAGGACCCCGATGACCGCGGCGCCCACCTGCCAGGTCATGACCGTCGCGGCCGGGGCGAAGCCGGGGCCCATCACAGTGGCCAGCAGCGGCGGGCCCGCAAAGGCGCTGATCGCCAGCAACACCGCGCCCAGGCCGCCGGCCAGTAGGCCGACCTGGCGGGCGAGGCGCCACATCTCGCCGTACCGCTGCTCGGCGCGCAGGCGGGCGAGTTCCGGATAGAGCGCCGGCGTCAGGAGCTTGGCCGGCTTGGCGATCGCATCGGCGACCTGACGGCCCACCCGCCAGAACGCCGCCTGCGCCGGCCCGACCAGGCCGCCGACCAGCAGGGTCGCGGCGTGGGTGAAGGCCACCTCCAGGGTGGTGGTGAGGTTGGTGTTCCAGGCGAAGCGCCAGACGCCGGGCATGCCCTCGCTCAGCCGGTCGCCCCAGGGGATGTCGGCCAGCAGGTTGCGCTTGCGCAGTTCGGACAGGGCCGAGCCGGCCAGATAGAGCCAGCTGCCCACCGTTCCGAAGGCGAACGCCAGCAGGAAACCGGTCAGGTTCGGCATCAGCAGCCACGCCGCGACGCAGCCGCTCAGCCGCAGGAAGGCGATCAGCGCCGCCTGCCGCGCCATCACGTCGAAACGATCGAAGATGCGCAGCAGGCCGATCGGCGTGGCCGAGACCATAAAGGCGATCGTCAGCATGAAGACCGCCGCGCCGGGCGCCTCCTGCGGCGTCCAGCCCAGGCGGCCGGCGAACAGGAAGGATCCCAGCATGCCGACGGCGATACCGAGAACGGTGCTGGCGAAGTCGAGCGTCAGGGTGAAGCGCAGCACGCGCTGGAACGGGCGCACCTCGCCTGCTGCCAGCGGCTGCGCCCCATAGTGGATGATCGTCTGCCAGGACTGGAACTTGACCACGTCGCCGAGGAACTGGGCGAAGGCCTGGATCAGCACCAGCACGCCTAGCTCGCGCACGCCCAGCGCCCGGGCCGCGATCGCCATGTACGCCAGGCTCAGCACCGCGTTGACCGTGCGCCCGCCCAACAGCATGCCCGCGTTGGTGACGACGCGCTTGAGGATCGGCCGGACGCCGGCGATCTCTTCGGCCTGGGATGCGCTCATGCGCGTCAGGGTACCTTGCTACGATGAACGCCGCCCGACTGCGGCGCGCCTGACTACAGGTACCACGCCTCGCCGCCAACTTCCGCGCGGCCAACCTTCGCGGGCGGATGGCGCAGGGGCGCGCCTCCGTCGCGCGGCCCAACTCGTAGGAAAGGGCAGGGCCGGCTTGTCGCCACGCGCTTGTCGTCGCGGCGGGGGCGGTCATAGTCGGCGGCGGGTTATCGGAGGGTGGCGCCATGCGCAGAGTGCTCGCGGGTCTGGCGGCGGCGGCCGTGGTCGGCCCCCTGGCGGGCTGGGCGGCTCCGGCCCAGGCGGAGATCCGCGCCCTCGTGGTGGCGATCTCGCAGTACACCGCGCCGATCCCCTCGCTGGAGGGCCCGCCCAACGATGCGGCGGCGCTGACCAGCCTGCTGCAGGGCGAGGGGGCCAAGGACGTGGTCTCCCTGCGCGACGGCCAGGCCACCCGCGCCAACATCCGGAAGGAACTGGAGGCCCTGGGCAAGCGGTCCAAGCCCGGCGACTGGGTGATCTTCTTCTACGCCGGCCACGGGGCGCAGGCGAAGACGGCCGATCCCAGCGAGACCGACGGCATGGATGAGTTCCTGGTCCTGGGCGGCTTCCGCACCGCCAAGCCGGACCCCAACCAGTTCATCCTCGACGACGACCTGCACGGCTGGCTGGTCAACTTCTTCCCGGCCAGCGTCAACGTCCTGCAGATCGCCGACGCCTGCCATTCCGGCACCATGAACCGCGCCGTCACCAAGAGCGTCTTCAAGGCGCGCCAGGCGCTGGCGAACCCCATGGCCATCGCCCTGCCGCCCGGCCCGCCCGATCCGGCGGCCAAGGCGCCGGTCGGCGCCGATCCGCCGAACCTGGTCTATGTGGGCGCCGCCCAGGACAACCAGTTCGCCCTCGAAGGGCCGCTGCCGCAGAGCGATTCCCCCTCGCGCGGCCTGCTGACCTACGCGCTGGAGGGCGCGCTGAAGGAGCACCGGCCCAACGGCCACCTGGCGGCCGACCTGGACGACGACGGCAAGCTGTCGCTGGTCGAACTGGCTTCCAGCCTCGAGACCCGCACCCGCGAGCTCAGCAGCACCCAGCAGTGGGCCTCGACCTCGGTGCCCGCGCGCAACGAGCGCAGCGTGGTCTTCCAGCCGCTGAAGGCGCCGCCGCCCGAGGACCGCCCGGTCGAGGTGAAGGCCGCCGACGACAAGGCCGCCGACCTGCTGGGCGAGAAGGGGCCCTGGGCCTCGATCCCGCGCGGCGTGCCGGACCTGACCTGGTCGGCCAAGGAAGGCTGGGTCACCGACAGCCGCGGCGACCGCGTCGCCGAGAACCTGACCAGCGCTGAGGCGCTCGCCGGGGTGATCAACAAGCGCAAGGTGGTCCGCGAGTTGGCCGGCTCCGCCAACGAGCGGCAACTGAAGGTCGATATCGGGCCGCGGCCCAAGGGCCAACTCTACCGAAAGGGCGAGAGCGTCGACCTGGCGGTCACCCACAAGGGCGCCGCCGTCTTCCTGACCGCCTTCAACCTGGCCGGCGACGGCACGGTGCAGATGCTCTACCCGCTGGACGGCGACGGGGACGGCAAGATGGCGGCGGGCGACGCGCGGATCGTGATGGCCCGCACCAAGGCCGCCCCGCCGTTCGGGGTCGACAACGTGGTGGCCGTCGCCACGCCGGCCGAGCCCAAGACGCTGCGGGCGACGCTGGGCCGCATCAACGGCAAGCGCCAGCCGGACGTGGCGGCCGGGGCGGTGCGAGACGAACTGGACCAGGGCCACGGCCAGGCGGCCATGGCGCTGGGCGAGCTCTACACCGGGCCCTGAGGTCCAGGCGTTCGCCAGCGGTCGCTAGGGGTTGGCGGCCAGGGCGTCGAGCGCCTGGCGGGCCGCGTCGGCGCAGGTCGCCCGCTGGGCGGCCAGGATGTCGTCCAGCGTCTTCAGCGTCGCCGGATCCGGGCAGACCCCGCCGCGCCGGCCGCCGAAGGTCCGGCCCGGCGGTGGCGGGTCGATCAGGACCCGCAGCGATTCCAGCTTGCCGGCGTCGGCCTGGGCGCTGCGGCGCACCGGGGCCACGGCGCCGGACGGGCCGCCCTTCAGCATGGTGACGTCGCCCGCGGCGGCGATCAGGGTGAGCGTCTGGCCGGCCGCAAGGCTGACACGCTGGCCGCCGTCGAGGGTCGCCCCGGCCTTGATGGACGGCGCGGTGGACCTCACCACCACGTAGTCGGCGGCGTTCGCCGCGCCGGCGGCGGCGAAGATCGCCAGACCGACGCCCACGATGATCCTGCGCATAGTCGTACCCTCATTGCCCGGTGACACGTAACCAACCCCCGCGCCTAGCGGTCAAGGCCGTGCGCCCGTCGAGCGTTCCTAGAGCAGCCGCGCCGCGGCCAGCCTCGCCACGGCCTGGGTGCGGTTCACCGCCCCCAGCTTCTTGCGGCCGTTGTCCACGTGGAAGCGGACCGTCGCTTCCGCGACTCCCAGGATCACCGAGATCTCCCAGTCTGACTTGCCCTCGGCCACCCAGGCCAGGGTGTCGCGCTCGCGGTCGGTCAGGCGCACCTCGTCGGGCCCCGGCGGCTTGGCGAAGGTCATCAGGCGCTCGGTCAGCATCAGGCCGGCCAGCTGGATCGCCAGGGCGTCGTCCGGCGCCAGGTCCGGCTCGCGGAAGCCCAGGTGCAGCGAGGCGATGGTGCGGTGGCGGCCGTAAGAGGTGGCGCAGACCGCGTCGGCGATCCCGGCCTCGCTCATCGCCTCCCAGTAGGCGCCGTTGGCGGCCTGCTCGCGCGGCGCGAAGTCGGTGAACCGATAGCGGGTCAGCCCGCCACGGATCGCCTCCAGCAGGGGATTCTTCTCGAAGCAGACGTAGTCGAAGGCCGGCGATCCCTCGCGCCAGGTCTCGGGCGCCACCCGCGAGACGATCCCACCGGCGGCATAGTGGGCCGCCGAGGTCAGCGGCGTCAGCGGGCGCCGATAGAGCCGGGTCTGCAGGTAGGACGCGCCCAGGCCCGCGAGCCCGGCGTAGAATCCGGTGCTCGCCGCTTCAGGCGTCGCGGCGGACAGCGCCGTGTCCGCGAATTCGAGCGCGCGATGCAACATGGGACCGGACGGACACCCCCAATACTGGGCCGATCCTAGCAAATCGCGGGCCGCTTTGTAATCGCGTGCGTCAACCTCCCGGTTTCGGGAGGTAGGCCGCGGCCGCTCCATTCGCGACACTCAAGACGAACCGCGCCCGTTTGCAGGGCCGGGCCATGTTTGGGTGATGGAGTTTGGTAATGAAGCGGCTGCTTGCTGGGGTTGCATTTGGCGTCCTGTCGTTCGCCTCAGGAGCGAATGCGACGAATCACGTCTTCACCTTGACCGGTGACATGGCGAATTTCACGTCCGGCACGTTCACGTTCAACGGCGTGACCTATGAAACCGGCGTGCTGGAACTGTTCGGCTTCGACCCGTTCACGTTGCAGGACGGCGACACGATCGAAGCCGATGTCGCGATCACCGGCGGCCCCTTTGCGCTGCCGGTCCGCGACCAGATGTTCTTCGGGTTCAACCTCGACAACATCCTAACGGGCGCGCAGCCGACGGACGCCTCGTCGAGCGGTCAGTTTTCATTCGATGGCGGCGCACCGGTCGGCGCGGGCTGCGGAAACTGCACGAGCCTGATCTACGGCCTGAACAACGGCGCGGTGTCCTTCACCAGCCTCTTCGCCTCCGGCGCCTTCGCGCTCGGCTCGGACTACGAGGTGAACCACCTCAGCATCAGCTACCAGGTCAACAACAACGGCGCAGTGCCGGAACCGGGCGTCTGGGCGCTGATGATCCTCGGCTTCGGCGGAGCGGGCGCGGCCCTGCGCCGGCGCCGCAACAGGGACACCTACGTGGCGGCCTGAACACGGGCGGCCGCGCAGGGGCCGCGGTGGACGATCCGTGTCAGCGTCCGCCGCGGCCGAACCTTTTTGGCCTTCGCACGAACGCGCCTTGCCAAGGCCGCGTTTTTGCGTATTTTCCGCGCCCTCGCCGCCGGGCCCCAATTGGACGTCCGGAGTCGTGCGGGTGCTTAGCTCAGTTGGTAGAGCAGCTGACTCTTAATCAGCGGGTCGAGGGTTCGAATCCCCCAGCACCCACCATTCCTGCCTTGCAGGATCGGTGATCCCCCCAGGGGGCGCAGCTAGCTTCTCAGAACCCAGGCTGCGGCGGCCGCCGTCCGCGGCGCGTGCGGGTCGAACTCGTCGGCCGAGGCGCGGGCCCAGTTGTCCTTGTAGAATCCCACCGGGCAGCGCCCGTCCAGCAGGACGCCGGGCTCCAGGAACGTGTGCAGGTCGGCGAACGGGCGCACCTCGGTCAAACTGACGCGGCGGACCATGTGGTGCGGAGTCAACTGATCCGGATGCTCCAGGCCGGCTGCGGCCAGCATATCGGACAGCGCCTTCAGGCTCTGGCCGTGGAAGCGCGCCACGCGCTCGGCCTTGTCCGGCACCACCAGCGCCCGCTGCCGGCCCGGGTCCTGCGTCGCCACGCCGGTGGGGCAACGGTTGGTGTTGCAGCTCAGCGACTGCACGCAGCCCAGGGCGAACATGAAGCCGCGCGCGGCGTTGGTCCAATCGGCCCCGATCGCCAGCACGCTGGCCATGTCGAAGGCGCTGACGATCCGGCCGGCCGCGCCGATCTTGATTCCCTCGCGCAGGTTCGCGCCCACCAGGGTGTTGTGCACGAACAGCAGGCCCTCGCGCATCGGCGCGCCGATGTGGTCGCTGAACTCGGTGGGCGCCGCCCCCGTGCCGCCCTCGGCGCCGTCCACGACGATGAAGTCGGGGCGCACGCCGGTCTCCAGCATCGCCTTGACGATGCCCATGAACTCCCAGGGATGGCCCAGGCACAGCTTGAAGCCCACCGGCTTACCGCCCGACAGCTCCCGTAGCCGAGTGATGAAGGCCAGCATCTCGCGGGGGGTCGAGAACGCCGAGTGGCGCGCTGGCGAGACGCAGTCGCGGCCGATCGGCACGTGGCGCGTCTCGGAGATCTCCTGGGTCACCTTCGGGGCCGGCAGCACGCCGCCGTGGCCCGGCTTGGCCCCCTGGCTGAGCTTGATCTCGATCATCTTGACCTGGTCGGCCTTCGCCTGGACGGCGAAGGACTCCGGATCGAAGCGGCCGTCGTCGTCGCGACAGCCGAAGTAGCCGCTGCCCAGTTCCCAGACGATGTCGCCGCCGCCTTCGCGGTGGTAGGGGCTGATGCTGCCCTCGCCGGTGTCGTGGTAGAAGCCGCCCAGCTTGGCGCCGCGGTTCAGCGCCCGGATGGCGTTGGCGCTCAGCGCCCCGAAGCTCATCGCCGAGATGTTGAACACCGAGGCCGAGTAGGGGTGGGCGCACTGTGGGCCGCCGATGGTGATCCGGAAGCTCTTCGGGTCGGCGGGCGGCGCGGGCCGCATCGAATGGGCGATGAACTCGTAGCCGTCGCGGTAGACGTCCAGCAGGGTGCCGAACGGCCGCTCGCCGGGCTCGCCCTTGGCGCGCTGGTAGACCAGCGACCGCTGGCTGCGGGAGAACGGCGCCGCGTCCTGGTCGGCCTCGAACAGGTACTGGCGCAGTTCCGGGCGGACCAGCTCGGCCATCCAGCGGATGTGGCCGATGACCGGGTAGTTGCGCAGGATCGAGTGCTTGGGCTGCAGGCTGTCGCGCACGCCCAGCAGGCTGAGGAGGCCGAACACGCCGGCCAGCCACCAAGCCCAGCGCTCGTGCAGCCACAGCCCGAAGGCGAGGCCGGCGGCGGCCAGGACGAGGCAGAGGCCGAAGGCGGTGAGGCGGCTCAGCATGGTCGAGACCATGGCGCGCGGCGCGCGCTTCGTCCATTACAGCGTGCCAGCCACTTCTGGTATGAGTTCTAGCGTGTGTGGATCAACAAGTAATTGATTTAAAACAATTTTATGTTCGCGCGAATAGCGACGTGGCTCGTGAGCGCGGGACGAAGGACGATCACATGAGCGGCGAGGCCGTCGATTTCGAATATCTGGAAGGCTTCGCCGCCGGCGACATGACGGTGATCACCGAGGTGCTGGAGCTGTTCCGCCAGCAGGCCGAGGGCTGGCTGGCCGGGCTGGACGCGCCGGGCGACGGATTCCGCGACCTGGTCCACACCATCAAGGGCTCGGCCAAGGGGATCGGCGCCAACGCCCTGGGCGACGTGGCCGACCGGGCCGAGCGCGGCGACGCGTCGATGGCGCCGGAAGTGCGCGCGGCGCTGACTGACGCGCTGGCGGCGATCGAGGGCTACCTCACCCGCATCGGCGGCGGCTAGGGCGCCAGCGCGCGCGAAATGACGAGGTTTGTTTGGGCGACGGGCCTCAAGGCACCAGCGCCGCCTCGGTGTAGCTCTCGACCACCAGGCTGAACGGCCGGCCGTCCGGCGTGGCGAGGGTCGCGCGGTGGCGCAGGACGTGGGGCGGCGGGCTGGGCAGGGAGTCGTAGTTCGACGGCGGTTCGCGTTCCCAGCCTGAGGGGAGGGGATCGAACAGGAATTCGGTCGAGAGGTTGTGGCGGCTGAACTTCAGGGGGCCGACCACGACGCCGAAGGGCGTGCGCGTCTCGTCCAGGGCGCGGTTCATCTCGGGCGTCAGGCGGGACGGCAGGTACCAGTTCTCGGCGTTGGACAGCACCTCGTCGCCGCAGGCCAGGTCCACGCGGCGGTAGCGGACCGGCTCGTCGGGACCTACGCCGAGATCGGCGCGGGCGGCGGCCGTGTCGTCCGGATCAGGCGGATCGGAGGCCAGCCTGGCGGTGATCTTCACGCCCGGCGCGCGGCGGTCGCAGAGGGCCTGCAGGACGGCGGTGGCGCTGTCATGGCTGAGCAGTTCGGCGTTCAGGGCCTGGAGCTGGCGGTGCAGGCGCAGGCGTTCGTCGAAGTGCGGGGTCTGGGCGGCGGCCGCCGTGGCCGCGAGCAGGACCGCCGCGATCGCGGCCGCCAGCCGCACGCTCAGATCCCGGCGCCGTTGTCGATGGCCCGGAGGGCCTCTTCGTGCGCCAGGGCCTCGGCCTCGATCCAGCCGATGAAGGCCTTCACCTGCGGCAGGCGGCCCTTGGCCTTCGGGTGGACGACGTAATAGGCGAAGTCGACGGCGGTCTCGATCTGCAGCGGGGCGACCAGCCGGCCGGCCTCCAGGTCGGCCTGGGCCAGGGTGCGCTTGGCCAGGGCCACGCCGCGGCCGTTGGCGGCCGCCTCGATCACCAGGCTGGACTGGTTGAAGCGCGGACCCCGGTGCCCGTCGATGCCGCGCAGGCCGCGCGCCGCCAGCCACATGGGCCAGTCGGGGCAGCTGTCGTCGATCTCCGGCGAGCCGTCGTGCAGCAGGATGTGGTTGGCCAAGTCCTCGGGCGTGTTCAGCGGCTGCTCGTTGAGCAGGCCGGGGCTGACGACCGGCAGCACCATCTCCGAGACGATCCGCTTCACTTCCAGACCCGGATAGCGCCCGGCGCCGTAGCGGATGGCGATGTCGACCTCGCCGGCGGTGAGGTCCACCAGTTCCATGCCGGCCGACAGCCAGACGTCCACCTGCGGATGGGCGCGCTCGAAGGCGCCCAGGCGCGGCACCAGCCACTTGGCGGCGAAGGAAGGCGGGGCGGTGATGGTCAGGCGCCGCCCGTCGACGGCGGCGGTCAGCAGGCTGGCGGCCTCGGCCAGCCGGTCGAAGGCCTCGCGCAGGGCGGGGAGGGCGGTCTGGGCCGCGTCGGTCAGCAGGAGGCCCTTGGGGGTGCGCTTGAAGAGCGCGGCGCCGACGTAGTCCTCGAGGTTCTGGATCTGCTGGCTGACCGCCCCCGGGGTCACGGAGAGCTCATCGGCGGCGCGGCTGAAGTTCAGATGACGCGCCGCGGCCTCGAACGCCCGAAGGGCGTTGAGCGGCGGCAGGCGTCGTCTCTGGTGGTTCCGCTCCATCAAGATTTCCTGACACCCCCGGCAGAAGTCCTTGGGTTGCGAATTGGGCGCTCGCTGCCCTTATTGCAAGCGTCCGCTGGTGTATCGGCCCTTTTCACCAGTGGGCGACGGGCGGGGCGGGCGTGAGTCCGTCCCGTCGTGTTTAAGGGCCGGTGTGTCGTTAGAGAAGCTAATCATGGCCTTGACGGGCGATCGAGGAAAGCGGAGCGACCGGCTGGTCGTGCTGGGCGCAGGCGCCGCCGCGCGTGGCCCCGGCCAGGTCTGGCTGGTGGGCGCAGGACCGGGCGATCCCGAGCTCCTGACGATCAAGGCGCTGAAGGCGCTGCAGGTGGCCGAGGTGGTGGTCCACGACGGCCTGGTCTCGGACGAGATCCTGGACCTGGCGCCGGCTTCGGCCCGCAAGATCTCGGTCGCCAAGCGCAAGTCGCGGCATTCCTACAGCCAGGACGAGATCAATCGCATGCTGGTGGCCTTCGCCCTCGAAGGCCTGAACGTCGTGCGGCTGAAGGGCGGCGACCCCTTCATCTTCGGCCGCGGCGGCGAGGAGCTGGAAGCCTGCCGCGAGGCCGGCGTCGACTGCGTCATCGTCCCCGGCGTGACCGCCGCCCTGGCGGCCGGCGCCTCGGCCGGCGCGCCGCTGACCCACCGCGGTTCGGCCCAGGCCGTCACCTTCGTCACCGGCCACGCCCAGAGTGGCGGCGAGCCGGACCTGGACTGGGAGAGCCTTGCCAAGGCCAACCAGACCGTCGTGATCTACATGGGCGTGTCCATGGCCGCCCCGATCGCCGCGCGGCTGATCGGCGCCGGCCGCGTCGGCTCCACCCCGGCCCTGGTCGTCGAGAACGCCAGCCGCGCCGACGAGCGCCGCATCGTCACCACCCTGGCCGGCCTGCCGCAGGCCGCCGAGACGGTCGCCGGCCCGGCGCTGCTGATCGTCGGCGAAGCCATGGCGCTGGCTGAGGCCCTTCCTTTCCCGCGCAGCGGGAGAGGGGGACCGTCGGCCGAAGAGCCGATGGTGGAGAGGGAAAGCCACGGACTCAGCGGAACGACCGGACAGCCTATGACTCAGCAGGTGGGGCTCGCCCTCTCCACCGCTCGATCTGCGGCGAGCGGTCCCCCTCTCCCGCTGCGCGGGAAAGGAAATGACCAATGAAGGCGCTGACCGCCAACCGCCTGACCGACGGCGAGGTCGTGTTCTGGAAGAACGGCCAGTGGGTCGAACGCTTCGCCGACGCCGAGCTGTGGGCCGACGACGACGAGGCCGGCCTGGAGGCCGAAGGCCACGCCAAGGCCCAGATGAAGCTGGTGGTCGAACCCTACCTGATCGACCTGATGGAATCCGAAGGCCTGTGGGCGCCCGTGAGCTACCGCGAACGGATCCGCGCCCTGGGCCCGTCCAATCTCCCCCACGGCAAGCAGGTGGAGGGCGGTCCTGCGATCGCCGCCCTGCTGCACGCCCACGGCGCGTCCCGATCCAAGGGCCGCGTCGACCTGATCAAGCGCAAGTGAGCGGCCGATGTACCAGTACGACACCATCGACAGGGATATGCTCGCGGACCGCTCGGCGGAATTCCGCGGCCAGGTCGCCCGGCGCCTCGCCGGCGAGCTGAACGAAGAGCAGTTCAAGCCGCTGCGGCTGCGCAACGGCCTCTACCTGCAGCTCCACGCCTATATGCTGCGGATCGCGATCCCGTACGGTTCGGTGAACCCGACCCAGCTGCGCAAGCTGGCCTGGATCGCGCGCACCTACGACAAGGGCTACGGCCACTTCACCACGCGCACCAACCTGCAGCTCCACTGGATCAAGCTGAAGGACGCGCCGGATATCCTGGACCACCTGGCCGAGGTGGACATGCATGCGCTGCAGACCAGCGGCAACTGCATCCGCAACGTCAGCGCCGACCCCTATGCCGGCGCCACCGCCGAAGAGGTCGACGACCCGCGCGTGTGGGCCGAAGCGATCCGCCAGTGGTCGACGGTGCATCCGGAATTCTCGTACCTGCCGCGCAAGTTCAAGATCGCGGTCACCGCCGCGCCGAAGGACCGCACGGCGGCCAAGACCCACGACATCGGCCTGAACCTGAAGCGCGCCCGTGACGGCTCCCTGGGCTTCGAGGTGATGGTCGGCGGCGGCCTGGGCCGCCTGCCGCACATCGCGCCGACGATCCGCCAATTCCTGCCGGCGCAGCGGCTGTTCTCGTACCTGGAAGCGATCCTGCGCACCTACAACCGGCACGGCCGGCGCGACAACATCCACAAGGCCCGGATCAAGATCCTGGTCGCCGCCCTGGGCCGCGAGGAGTTCGCCCGCCAGGTCGAGGCCGAGTGGGAGAAGGCCGGGCCGACGTCGGACCTGCCCGACCTGGAGCTGGCCCGCATCCGCGCCGCCTTCGTGCCGAAGACCTTCGAGACCCTGCCGCCGCAGTCGGAAGCCTTCGAGACCGCCAAGGCCTCGACGCCGGCCTTCGCCCGCTTCGCCCGCAACAACCTGAAGCCGCACAAGCGGCCCGGCTACACGATCGTCGAGATCAGCCTGAAGGCCGTCGGCGAGACCCCCGGGGACGCGACGTCGGAACAGATGGAGGTCGTGGCCGACCTCGCCGAGCGCTACGGCCAGGACGACATCCGGGTGACCCACGAGCAGAACCTGGTCCTGCCGCACGTGAAGCTGGATGACGTCCCGGCGGTCTGGGCCGCCCTGGCGGCGGTCGGCCTGGCCACGCCCAACATGAACCTGGCCAGCGACATCATCGCCTGCCCGGGGCTGGACTACTGCGCCCTGGCCAACGCCCGGGCGATCTCGGTCGCCCAGAACATCGCCCAGAAGTTCGCCGATCCGGACCACGCGGAGAAGGTGGGCGAGCTGAAGGTGAAGATCTCGGGCTGCATCAACGCCTGCGGCCACCACCACGTGGGCCACATCGGCATCCTGGGCGTCGATAAGAAGGGCGAGGAGTTCTACCAGCTGACCCTGGGCGGCTCCGGCGCGGAGGACGCCTCGGTCGGCACGGCGCTGGGCCCGGCGCTGCCCTACGACAAGGTGGCCGACGCCGTGGACACCCTGGTGGACACCTATCTGCGCGAACGGCACGACGGCGAACGCTTCCTCGACACCTTCCGGCGCACCGGCGTCGCCCCGTTCAAGGAGGCCGTCTATGCCGACGCGAATTAAGCTGCACGACGGCAAGTTCGCCCTGGCGGACGACCCCTTCACCGCGGTGTCCGACGATGCGGAGATTCCGCACGGCGACGTCATCATCTCGCTGACCCGGTTCCAGTCGGAGGGCGAGCGCCTGCTGTCGGAAGGCCGGCTGGTGGGCGTGCGGCTGGAGAGCGACGAGGAGGTCGAGGCGCTGGCCTACGACCTGCCGCGGCTGGCGGTGGTGTCGCTGGCGTTCCCGAAGTTCGGCGACGGGCGGGCGTACAGCTACGCCAAGATCCTGCGCGAACGGTACGGCTTCAAAGGCGAGGTGCGCGCCGTGGGCGACGTGCTTCGCGAGCAGGCGGGCTTCATGGTCCGCTGCGGTTTCGACGCCTTCGAGCCGGCGGACGGCTCGACCCTGGACGAGTGGGAAGGGGCCTCCCACCGCTTCCGTCACGTCTATCAGCGCTCCCTGGACGGCCGTGCGCCGGCCTTCGAGGAGCGGGAGGCATGAGTTTGGCCTACGACAGCTTTGACCGCACCGGTCCCCTGGCGATCCGCCTGGACGCCGAACTGCGCCGCGCGCACCCGCGCACCATCCTGGAAGCCGCCGTCGAGAGCTTCGGCGACAAGCTGGCCCTGGTGTCGTCGTTCGGCGCCGAGTCGGCCGTGCTGCTGGACATCGCCGCCAAGGTGAAGCCGGACATCCCGGTGCTGTTCCTCGACACCGGCATGCTGTTCGGCCAGACGCTGGACTATCGCCAGCAGCTGGCGGCGCGCCTGGGCCTGACCAACGTGCGCGACCTGCGCCCGCTGTACAACGACCTGGCCGTCGGCGATCCTGCCGCCAAGCTCTGGCAGACCGACACCGACGCCTGCTGCAACATCCGCAAGGTGCTGCCGCTGGACCGGGCCCTGGCCGAGTTCGACGCCTGGATCACCGGCCGCAAGCGCTTCCACGGCGGCGACCGGCTGAACCTGCCGGTGGTCGAGCACGCCGACGGGCAGGTGAAGTTCAACCCGCTGGCCAACTGGGGCAAGGAAGACCTCGACGCCTACATCGCCGAGCACGACCTGCCGGCCCACCCGCTGATCGCCCAGGGCTTCCCCTCGATCGGCTGCTGGCCCTGCACCCAGCCCGCGGAGGAGGGCGAGGACGTCCGCGCCGGCCGCTGGAAGGGGCTGGACAAGACCGAGTGCGGTATCCATGTGGCGCGTGCGCCGGGCGTTGTGAACAACGTCGGCGGCGACATCTAGGTTTTCTCAGGATGAATGACGTGTCCCTGGTCCAGGCGGCCCCTTCCCCGACTGGCGCCGCCAAGGCGTCCGGCGCCTTCTACACGGAAACCGTGACGTGGGTTCACCACTGGACCGACACCCTGTTCTCGTTCCGCACCACCCGCGATCCGGGCCTGCGGTTCGCCAGCGGCCAGTTCCTGATGGTCGGGCTGGTGAAGGAGGACGGCAAGCCGCTGGTGCGCGCCTATTCCGTGGCCTCGCCGTCGTGGCACGAGGAACTGGAATTCTATTCCATCAAGGTGCCGGACGGCCCGCTGACCTCGCGCCTGCAGAACATCAAGGTCGGCGACCAGGTGCTGATCGGCCGCAAGCCCACCGGCACCCTGGTGCTGGACGGGCTGAAGCCCGGCAAGCGCCTCTACATGCTGGGCACCGGCACGGGCCTGGCGCCCTGGCTGTCGCTGGCGCGCGACCCGGAGGTCTACGACCGGTTCGAGACGGTGGTGGTGACCCACACCGTGCGCGAGGTGGCCGACCTCAACTACGCCGACCTGTTCGAGCGCGAGCTCAAGGAGGATGAGATCCTCTCCGAGGTCATCGGCGACAAGCTGAAGTACTACCCGACCGTGACCCGCGAAGAGTTCCGCACCAAGGGCCGGATCACCGACCTGATCGCCTCGGGCCGGCTGTTCGCCGACCTGGGCCTGCCGCCGTTCAACAAGGACGAGGACCGGGTCATGCTCTGCGGCGGCCCGTCGGTGCTGGCCGACCTGAAGCAGCAGCTGCTGGACCTCGGCTACGTCGAGGGCTCCATCGCCCAGCCGGGCGACTTCGTGCTGGAACGCGCCTTCGTCGAGACCTGATTCTGCATCCGCTCATCCCGGCGGATGCCGGGACCCAGATGGGATAGCTGGAATGCCGGCGCGATGAGCGCCGAGCCCTTCCAATCAGCATCGGCGTTTGGCGATCTGGGTCCCGGCATTCGCCGGGATGAGCGGTTCAGGTTGTGTGGCCAAGCACGAATGTGGCCCGGGTCTCGATGTCGGCCTTGGGCACGATAAGCGGCGCGTAGCCCAGCGCCGACAGCGTCGTGAGGATGTGCTCGAAGACGGCCTCCATCCGCGACCAGTCCTCCCGACGCTCCGCGTCGGTCCCGTAGATCTCCTGCCAGGGCGGGAAGACGAAGACGCGGCGATTGTAGCGCCGGGTGCGGATCGCCTCGACCAGCGCGGGCGAAGGCGGCACGCCGTTCGCGCCGTACATGTCCATCAGGCCCCGGTCGAAGAACACGCGGGTCGTCTGGTCCGCGAGCCGGTCGAAGTCGGCGATGTCGCGCGCGGTGGTGAGGTCGCAGCAGAGCTTTGCGTCGATCCAGGGCACGGCGGACCCGCCCGCGTCCGCCTGTTCGCGGATCACGGCGCGGATATTCTCATCGACGACGCGCTCGCCGGCCGCCTGCAGGTGGCGCAGCAGCGTGGTCTTTCCGGTCCCACCGCCGCCGGTGAAGACGAAGAAGTTCGGTTTGTGGATCACCAGGAGCCCCCAAAAGCGCTCGTCATCCCGCGGCTTGTCCGCGGGACCCCTGCTGCAGCCGCACGGATGGAGAAGGCAGGCCGCTCGCGGCCTGCTCGTCGGGCGTTCGAGAAGCGGA
>CBHTUE010000074.1:0-20296 GCA_966096115.1 uncultured Phenylobacterium sp. | reverse complement strand
ATTCGGCGGCCCCGGCGGGGCTTGAGGAGCCCGCCGAGACCGCGGCGGGGACGCCCCTGGACATCCTGGTGGCCAACGCCGGAATAACCAAGGACGGCCTCCTGATGCGGATGAAGGACGAGGACTGGGAGACCGTGCTGAAGGTCAACCTGGAGAGCTATTTCCGCCTCGCGCGGGCCGCCATGCGCGGGATGATGAAGCGCCGCCACGGCCGCATCATCGGCATCACCTCGGTGGTGGGCGTGATGGGCAATCCGGGCCAGGCGAACTACGCCGCATCGAAAGCCGGAATGATCGGGTTTTCCAAGGCCTTGGCGCAGGAAGTCGCCACCCGCGGCATCACCGTCAACTGCGTGGCGCCCGGCTTCATCGAAAGCCCGATGACCGACGCGCTGAACGAGGCGCAGAAGGCGCAGATTCTCTCGACCATTCCGACCGGCCGTCTCGGCGCTGGGGCTGACGTGGCGGCGGCCTGCGCCTATCTGGCGTCGGACGAAGCCGGCTACGTGACGGGCCAGACCCTGCACGTGAACGGCGGGATGGCCATGATCTGACTATCGCGCGGGCGTGGGAACATGCTACCCGACGCCCGGATTTCACCAAGCAAGCGGCAGTTGACTTCGCGGTCCGCCTCGCCGATGCAATGACCTGACTAAGCCCTGAGGGACCCACTTAAATGTCCGACGTCCTCGAACGCGTCCGCAAGATTGTTATCGAACACCTCGACGCCGACCCCGAGAAGGTGACCGAAAAGGCCAGCTTTATCGACGACCTGGGCGCCGACAGCCTCGACAATGTCGAGCTGGTGATGGCGTTCGAGGAAGAGTTCGACATCGAGATCCCCGACGACGCGGCGGAGCACATCCAGACCGTCGGCGACGCCGTGAAGTTCATCGGCGAGCGGCTGGGCGGTTAATCCCGTCCGGATCACGATCGGAATCAAAGCCGCCGCGTCGCTGGGGTCCGTCCCGAGGGCGCGGCGGTTTCGTTTTTGAGGGCTGCACATGCGTCGAGTCGTCGTCACCGGCATCGGTCTGCTGACCCCGCTGGGGCAGGGCACAGAGCTTACCTGGAAGAAAATCCTGGCCGGCCAGTCCGGCGCGGGCCGGATATCAGCGTTCGACGTGGACGGCTGGGCCTGCCAGGTCGCCTGCGAGGTCCCGCGCGTCGACGGACGCGGCGGCGGCGGGCCGGACATTCCGGGCAGTTTCGACCCGGACCTGACCATGTCGCCGAAGGACCGGCGGCGGGTCGATGATTTCATCCTGTACGGCGTCGCCGCCGCCGACGAGGCAGTGAGGGATTCGGGCTGGGTCCCGGAGACCGACGAGGACAAGGAGCGCACCGGGGTCATGATCGGCTCCGGCATCGGCGGCCTGGGCACCATCGCCGAGACGGCCATCGAGCTGCACGAGAAGGGGCCGCGCCGGGTCAGCCCGTTCTTCATCCCCTCGGCGCTGATCAACCTGGTCTCGGGCCAGGTCTCGATCCGCTACGGATTCAAGGGCCCGAACCACGCGGTGGTCACGGCCTGCGCCACCGGCGCCCATGCGATCGGCGACGCCTGCCGCCTGATCAAGTACGGCGACGCCGACGTGATGATCGCCGGCGGGGCCGAGGCCAGCGTGGTGCCGGTGGGCATCGCCGGCTTCATCGCCTGCCGCGCCATGTCGACCAACTTCAACGACACGCCGGAGAAGGCCAGCCGGCCCTACGACAAGGACCGCGACGGCTTCGTCATGGGCGAGGGCGCCGGGATCGTGGTGGTCGAGGAGCTGGAGCACGCGCTGAAGCGCGGGGCCAAGATCTACGCCGAAGTGATCGGCTACGGCCTGGCGGGCGACGCCTATCACATCACCGCCCCGGCCGAGGACGGCGATGGCGGCTTCCGGGCCATGAAGGCCGCGCTCAAGGACGCCGGCATCTCGATGGCCGATGTCGACTACATCAACGCCCACGGCACCTCGACGCCGCTGGGCGACGAGATCGAACTGGGCGCCGTCGAGCGGCTGCTGGGCAACGCGGCGGCCAAGGCCACGATGAGCTCGACCAAGTCGGCGACCGGCCACCTGCTGGGCGCCGCCGGGGCCATCGAGGCTGCGTTCTCGGTGCTGGCGATCCGCGACCAGATCGCGCCGCCGACCATCAACCTGGACAACCCGTCCGTCGAGACGGCCATCGACCTGGTGCCCCACAAGGCCAAGCCGATGGAGATCAACGTGGCGCTGTCGAACAGCTTCGGCTTCGGCGGCACCAACGCCTCGGTGATCTTCAAGAAATACGCGTGAGCGGCGGGCTAGACGGTCGAAGTGAGCTGGCGCGTCAGCGCCGGTCTGATTCAACCACGGACAGGCACCGAAACACACAGAAGGCCGTGACTGGCTCTACCTCAGAAGGGCAGGGCCTTCCGTGTCCGTCGCCTGCCGTCCGTGTTCTTTTTGACTGCGCCTGCGGCGCGCTGGGCGACGCCTGATGGCCAGGCGGGTCAGTCGGCGGGCGGCGGCTGGGGGCGGGCTGATTGCGCTCGGCGTCCTGTTGCTGCTGGCGCTGGCGGCGGTCTGGACGTTTGAGGGGCCGGGGCCTAAGGCGCGGGAGGGCGCGGTCACCACGGTGGTGCTGGCGAAGGGCTCCGGGGTTCGGCAGATCGGGGCGGCGCTGAAGGACGCGGGCGTGATCACCTCGCCGGGGCTGTTCAGCCTGGGCGCGCGGGTCACTGGCGCGGCAGCGCATCTGAAGGCCGGGGAGTACGAGATCGCCTCGGGCGCCTCGATGGCCTCGATCCTGGGCGATCTGCGGGCCGGCAGGGTGGTGCGCCACCTGATCAGCGTGCCGGAGGGGTGGACCAGCGGCATGGCGCTGGACGCCGTGAACGCGTCGGACGTGCTGACCGGGACGGCCACGGAGCCGCCGGAGGGTGCGATCCTGCCGGACAGCTACGAGGTGCAGCGCGGCGAGGACCGGGCCGCGGTGATCGGCAAGATGGAGGCGGCGCAGGCCAGGTTGCTGGCGGAACTGTGGGCCGGCCGCGACCCGGGCCTGCCGATCGCGACGCCGCAGGAAGCCGTGACGCTGGCCTCCATCGTCGAGAAGGAGACCGGCGTGGCGGCGGAGCGGCCGCGGGTGGCCGGCGTGTTCATCAACCGCCTGCGGGCCGGCATGGCGCTGCAGAGCGACCCGACGATCATCTACGGGATCAGCAAGGGCCGGCCGCTGGGCCGGGGCATCCGGCAGTCTGAACTCGATGCGCTAACGCCTTATAATTCCTACAAGGTCGTGGGCCTGCCGCCGACGCCGATCGCCAATCCGGGGCGCGCGGCGCTGATGGCGGTGCTGCATCCGATGAAGACGGATGAGCTCTACTTCGTGGCCAACGGGACGGGCGGGCACGCCTTCGCCTCGACCATCGAAGCCCACCAGGCCAACGTCGCCAAATGGCGCGCCCTCGAAAAGCAGCGGGCGGCGGGGGCCGTGAAGTGAACGCCATGGTGCGTCAGCGCCGAATTGATTCAGCCACTGAAAACACTGAAGACACTGAAATGCGGTGCAGCGGCGACGCTGCTGCGCGGCAGGCAAGGCTTGGGTTTTCAGTGTTTTCAGTGGTTCATTTGACTGCGCCTGCGGCGCGAACCACGGACAGGCGCAGAAACACACAGAAAGCCGCGTCTGGTTCGACCGTCGGAAGGGCTGGGCTTTCTGTGGCCTGTCGCCTGTTGTCCGTGGTTCCTTTGAATCGGCGCTGGCGCGCCAGGATGGGATGAGATGCCGATCTCGGGGATGACGGGGTTTGGGCGGGCCGAGGGGGCACACGCGGCGTGGTCCTGGGCGGTGGAGGCGCGCTCGGTGAACGGGCGGAACCTGGAGGTGCGGTTCCGCGGGCCGCCGGGGTTCGAGGGGCTGGAGCGCGCGGCGCGGGAGGGCGCGCAGTCGCGCTTCCAGCGCGGGCAACTGACGGTGGGCGTGCAGGCCAAGCGGTCCGAGGGCGCCGGGTCGGTGCGGATCAACTTCGAGCAGGTGGAGCGTTACCTGGCGGCGGGTGCGGCGCTGGTCGGCGACGGGCGCGTGGCGCCGCCGTCGTGGGACGGCCTGCTGGCGCTGCGCGGGGTGGTCGAGGCGGACGACGCCGGGCTGGATCCGGAGGCGCAGGCGGAGCTGGAGGCGGCGATGGCGGCCTCGATCGCGGCGGCGCTGGACGGGCTCCTGGCCGCGCGGGGCGAGGAGGGCCGGGCGCTCAAGGGCGTGCTGAGCGGGCAGGTAGACCGGATCGGCGAGCTGACTGGCCAGGCGGCGACCGTGGCGGCCGGCCAGCCGGCGGCGATCAAGGCCCGCTTCGAGGCGCGGCTGAAGGAACTGGCCGGCGAGGCGGCGACCGAGGAGCGGATCGTGCAGGAGGCCGCCGCCATGGCGGTGAAGGCCGACGTGCGCGAGGAACTGGACCGGCTCTCCGGCCACGTGGACGCCGCGCGCGGGTTGCTGGCGGCGGACGCGGCGGTGGGGCGCAGGCTGGACTTCCTGACCCAGGAATTCATGCGCGAGGCCAACACCCTGTGCTCGAAGTCGCAGACGGGGGCCTTGACGACGGTGGGCCTGGACCTCAAGGCCACGATCGAGCAGTTCCGCGAGCAGGTCCAGAATGTGGAATGACGTCGGGGCGCTGCGGGCGAAGGATTCAACCACGAAGACCACAAAGACCACCAAGGGGTCCGAGGTGATCCCTGCGCCCAGATCCGACGGGCGTCTTTGTGGTCTTCGTGGTTCAAATGAGCGCCGCTTCGCGGCAAAGAGTTGAGATGAACGCCGCGCATACCGATGACCACGCCAAGCCCTGGGAGACGACGCGGCGGGGGCTGCTGCTGCTGGTGTCGAGCCCGGCGGGGGCGGGGAAGACGTCGCTGACCCGCAGCCTGGTGGCCGATCATGACAGCCTGATCCTGTCGATCTCGGCGACCACGCGGCCGCCGCGGCCCGGCGAGTCGGAGGCGCGGGAGTACTATTTCAAGACCCGCGCGGAGTTCGAGGCGATGATCGCCGCCGACGAGCTGCTGGAATACGCCACCGTCAACGGCAACTACTACGGCACGCCGCGCGCGCCAGTGGAGGCCGCGATGGAGGCCGGCCACGACGTGATCTTCGACATCGACTGGCAGGGCGCGGCGCAGATCGCCGAGAAGGCGCCGGACGACGCGGTGCGGGTCTTCATCCTGCCGCCGGCCTGGGGCGACCTTGAACGGCGTCTGCGGGCCCGCGCGCAGGATTCGGAGGGGATCATGGAGGCGCGCCTGCGGCTGGGGCGCGAGGAGATCCAGCACTGGGCGGCCTACGACTACGTCATCGTGAACAAGAACTTCGACCGAGCCTACGCGGACCTGGGCCACATCTATCGCGCCGAGCGGATCAAGCCGCAGCGGAACACCTGGCTGCCGGGCTTTGTGGAGGGGCTGCTGGCGGAGGCGGCGGGCGGGGCGCATGAGGACGCGGGGGCGCCGCCGCGGACGACGATGATGCGGCCGGTGCAGAAGTAGGGGGGCGGGTCACTCGCGCCTCACGGGGGCCGGGTGCTCGTTGGCTTTACAGGCTGGGCTTCGCCACAGAGGCCCCTCCGTCTATCTGCGGCCGCCTAGAGGTCGAGCTGGGACCGCTCGTCCAGGATCCGTCGCGCCAGCACGCGGGTGACCGCGTCACCCCCTTCGTTCAGCCGCCGGACGATCTCCTCGGCGTCGGGGATCGAGCGGCTCATCCGGGCCAGCAGGTAGGGGTAGACCTCTTCCGGCGGGCGGATGTTGTGGTCACGGAAGAAGCGTCGCAGCACGCCCTCCAGCACCGCGTCGTCGGGCGGGCCGATCTCGGCCACCGGCAGGGCGTTCAGGCGCGAACGCAGGTCGGGCAGGGCGGTGGGCCAGGTCGCCGGCAGGGTGCGGGCGGTGATCAGGAGGCCGCCGCCCTCGCGCGCCGCCAGGTTGATCAGGTGGAACAGCCCCTCGGTGGACGTCCCGCGATCGGCGTCCTCGAGCAGCACGGGCCGGCCCGCCGCGGCGACCAGGTCCGGCGTTTCGGGATCGACGACCAGGGCGCCATGGGCCTGCGCCCATGCCCGCGCGAGGTGGCTCTTGCCGGCGCCCTTGGGCCCGACGATCGCCAGGCAGCCGTCCCGCCACGCCGGCCACGCCTCCACGGCGGCGACCGCGTCGGCGTTGGACGCCCCGCGGACGAACGCCTCGAGGGTCGGCGGGTCCTGGCGCTCCAGGCTCAGCCGAAGCTGCCGCGCCATGGGTCTTGGAAAGCGGTGAAGATCACCCGTGGTATCTAGGCGAGCCCGCCCGGCTCCGCCAGCCATGCGCTCGACTTACGCCCGGGTTCCACAGTCGGCGAAGATCAGGATTTGGCGGCGCTCGGCAGGTCCCGCGCCGCGGCCAGGGTCCAGCCGTCGGGCTTCAGGAGTTCGATCGGCGAGAAGCGGACCTTGTAGTCCATCTTCTCGGAGCCGCGGACCCAGTAGCCCAGGTAGACGTAGGGCAGGTGGGTCAGGCAGGCCTGGACCCCGTGGTCCAGGATCATGAACGAGCCCAGGCTGCGCCGGCGCAGGGTGGGATCGGAGAAGCTGTAGACCAGGCTGAGGCCGTCGGTCATCAGATCGACCAGCGCGCAGGCGATCAGGTCCCCGGGGCCGCCGTCCTTGGAGCGCACGCGGTACTCGATGATGTGGGTGCGGACCGCCGTGTCCTCGACCATGGCGACGTAGTCGGGCCAGGTCATCTCGGCCATGCCGCCGTCGGCGTGGCGGACCAGCAGGTAGCGGCGCAGCAGGTCGAACTGCTCCATGGTCGCCTCGGCCTCGACGAGGTGGCGCTCCACGTCCTCGTTGCGCGCCAGCGCCTTCCGCTCGGAGCGGGAGAAGACGTAGTCCGAGGCCGGGATCCGCGCCGAGACGCAGGCCGAGCAGGCCTCGCAGGCCGGGCGATAGGCGATGTTCTGCGAGCGGCGGAAACCAACCTGGGTCAGGCTGTCGTTGACGTTGGCCCCGTCGGACAGGGGCAGGTGCGCGAACACCTTCCGCTCATAGCGTTCCGGCAGATAGGGGCACGGCGACGGAGCGGTCAGGAAGAACCGAAGCTGACGGGACGGGAAGTGCTGCGTCACGGTCCTGGGGCCGCCCTAGCTGTCTGTAGAGGGATTAGGCGTCATGCCGGGCCTCCACGCAAGGACTACGCTAAAGCCCCGGGTTCGGAGGCAGGACGGGCGCCTCCCTCAACAGCACAATCGCAATGCGTCGGTTTCCCGGCAGCGTCGGGTCGTCCGGATAGAGCGGCTCGGAATTGGCCTTGCCGGAGACCTGGTAGACCCGGTCGCCGTCGACGCCGGCGCTCTGCAGCACCGCGCGCGAGGCGTTGGCGCGGGCGGCGGAGAGCTGCCAGTCGCCTTCGGGCTTGGCGCCGCCCGGGCTGGCCGAAGTGTGGCCGTAGAGGCTGATCCGGTTGGGCAGCTGGTTGATCACCTTGCTGATGGCCCGCAGCAGGATCTTGGCGCGATCGTTGGGGACGGCCTGGCCCTGGTTGAACATCGAGCGGCCTTCCTGGTCGACCAGCTGGATGCGCAGGCCCTCCGGCGTCTCGTCGATGATGATGTTCTTCGACAGCTCCGCCAGTTCCGGCATCGACTGCAGCGCCTGGCGCAGCGACTGGGCGGCCGACGAGAAGGCGGCTTCCTCGGCCTTGGCCTGCGCCTCGCGCTGGGCCTCGGCGGCTTCTTCCGCCGGGGTCTTGGACTTGGACCCGTCCTTAGCGTCGCCGTTGTTGGGGTTGCGTGAGCTGGGGGCCAGTTCCTCGATCACGTCGGACGAGCCGGAGCTCTTCGAGCCGTCCTTGCCCAGCGCCGAGCCCGACAGGATGCCGCCCGCGCCCGAGGTGGTCTCCGAGACGCTGGCCGGGGCGAAATAGTCGGCGATGCCGCGCTTCTGCTCCGGGCTGGTCGTGTTGATCAGCCACATGAGGAGGAAGAAGGCCATCATGGCGGTCACGAAGTCGGCGTAGGCGACCTTCCAGGCGCCGCCGTGGTGTCCCCCATGGCCGCCCTTCTTGATCTTCTTGATGATGATTGGCTGGTCGCCGCCCACCGCCATGGTTCACTCGCCTTAACGCTGTTTCGCCGGGCAAACTGCGTGAGCCGCGTTAAGATGGCGTTGCACAGGGAGCGTCGTTGGGGGCCGCGTGATCATTCTGGAGACGGGACGGCTGGTGTTGCGGGAGGTGGCCGAGACGGACGCCGCGTTCGTGCTCGACCTGCTGAACTCGGCCGGCTTCATAGAGAACATCGGCGACCGGGGCGTGCGGACCCCCGACGAAGCCCGCGGCTACATCCGCGAGCGGGTGATCGGCAGCTACCGCGCGCACGGGTTCGGCATGTGGCTGGTCGAGGTGGCGAAGCGACCGGTCGGACTGGCCGGGCTGGTGAAGCGCGAAGGTCTGGACGACCCGGATGTGGGCTACGCCTTCGTCGCCGACGCCTGGGGGCGGGGGTACGCGCAGGAGGCGGCCGCGGCCGTGATGCAGCACGCCCGGGGCATACTCGGGATCGGCAAGCTGGCCGCTATCACCTCGCCCGAAAACTACGCGTCCATGGCCGTTCTGCGGAAGATCGGCTTCGACTTCCGCGGCATGATCACCCTTCCCGACGCGGATCGGGAGAGCACCTACTTCGTCTCCGAGGCCTAGGGGCGGGCGGCTTTCCGCTTCTCCTCGCCCGCTTCGACCTTGTCGGCGAAGCGGCGGAAGGCGCCGGGCAGCAATTCGGCGACAAGGTCGTCCTGGATCGGCGTCAGGTAGGTGTCCAGCTTGCCGAACTTCTCCAGGAACCGGCGGCCGGGCGGGGTGCCGGCGATCCGCTCGGTCTCCCGCGACAGCTTGGGTTCGGGCTTGTTCTCGTCTCCCGCCGCGCCGGCGGCGATCAGCGTCTGGGTCGCCGGGTCGGCGATGATCACCGCGCCGGCCCGCAGCTCGTCCGGCGACATGTTCTGGGCCAGGGCATGGCCCAGCAGGCGCTCGAAGACCGGCATGTCGTGGTGGATCTCCTCGGTCATGGAGTCCTCCAGCATCTTGCCCCACTCGGGCCGCGACTTGACGTCGGCGAAGGCGCCGGCGGCGCCCTTCATCTCCTTGGCGATCACCTCGTCGAAGGCGATGGCCTTGAACATGGAATGCGCCACCTGCTGGCCGAGGCTCTCGGCCTCCGGCGTCTGGGCGCTGGCGCCCATGGGCAGGCCGACGCCCACGGTCACCACAATGGCCAGCCCGGCGCCGCGAAACCACTGCAACACGAGAATCCCCCTTCACCTGAACCCCGCGGCCAAGCTACGCCGGGGGTCCGGGGCGAGGGAAGGGCGGCGCGATGCGCACACGAACGGTTGAGGCGAACGGCTTCCGCTTCGCGGTGGACGAGGCGGGCGAGGGCGATCACCTGGCCCTGTGCCTGCACGGCTTCCCGGAAAGCCGCTTCTCGTGGCGCTTCCAGCTGCCGCTGCTGGCGCAGATGGGCTACCGCGCCTGGGCGCCGGACCTGCGCGGCTACGGTGAGACCGAACCGAAGCCGAGGGCCGTGAAGGACTATCTGATCGACCGGCTGATGGAGGACGTCTCCGCCCTGATCGACGCCAGCGGCGCCAAGAAGGTCACCCTGATCGGTCACGACTGGGGCGCGGGCCTGGCCTGGACCTTCGCCGCCAACGCCGTGCGGCCGCTGGAGCGGCTGGTGATCATGAACGTGCCGCACCCGGCGGTGATGAACGAGCACCTGCGCCGCGGGAACTGGGCCCAGCTGCGGCGCTCCTGGTACATGTTCTTCTTCCAGCTGCCCGGCATCCCCGAGGCGGCGATGACCGCCAACGACGCGCGCGCCATCCGCCAGGCCTTCCACGGCATGGCCGTCGACAAGACCCATTTCACGCCGGACGTCCTCGACCGCTACGCGAAGGACGCCCAGCGGCCCGGCGCCATGAAGGGCATGATCAACTGGTACCGCGCGGCGCTTCAGCTGGGCGGCAAGATGCGCGGGCCCTGGCCGGTGATCGAGCCGCCGACCCTGATCGTGTGGGGCGAGGAGGACGCCGCGCTGGGCGTGGAGCTGCTGGACGGGACCGACGCCTACGTCCGCGACCTGACGATCGAACGCCTGCCCGGGGTCTCGCACTGGGTGCAGCAGGAGGCGCCGGACAAGGTCAACGCCATCCTGCGGGATTGGCTCGCGGCGCCGCGGCCCGCGACTGCACATTAGAATTGCTCTCAATAGGCGAGCGCTACTCGCGCGACAGGATGTCGCACCCGCGGTTTAGGCCATTGCGCAACGCTGCGTAACCTCAGCCGTCTTCTGTAGAGGACGGGCGACTCCCCACGCCTAAACAATATTCGGCCGACGAAAGCAGTCGTCGTGCCCGGATGGTTAATTGCGGCTTAATTGTGGCGGAGAATTGACGATGTCGACAACCTTGGCGTTCACTGTGAACGGCGTCGCGCGCAGCGTGACCGTGAGCAGTCCCGACATGCCCCTGTTGTGGGTCCTGCGCGACCTGCTGGGCCTCACAGGCACGAAGTACGGCTGCGGCGTCGAGATCTGCGGCGCGTGCACGGTGCTGGTGGACGGCCAGCCCGAGAAGTCCTGCGAGTTCGACGCGAGCTCCGCGGCGGGCAAGAAGATCGTGACGATCGAGGGGCTGGCCGCCGATCCGGACGGCAAGAAGGCGCAGGCCGCCTGGATCGACAACCAGGTCCCGCAATGCGGCTACTGCCAGCCGGGCATGCTGATGGCCACGGTGGGCGCCATGAAGGCCGGCCACCACGGCTCCGAGATCGCCTCCGAGCTCAGCAACATCTGCGTCTGCGGCACCTATCAGCGCATCGGCAAGGCCGTTCAGGGCCTCTGATCCCCATTCCCATCCGATCCTCCAGGGAGGACTGCCATGACTTCGTCCGTTGATCGGCGCGCCCTCATCGCCGGCGGCGCCGCCGTGCTCGTCGTGCCCGTCGGCATGGCCGTCACCAAGGCCGTGACACCGCTGAGCGGCGCGACCGCCGACGGGGCCTTGGCCGCTCCGGCCGAAGCCGGCGCGGCGCTGGGCGCCTATCTCAAGATCGATACCCGGAACAACGTCACGCTGCTGATCGGCCCCACCGAGATGGGGCAGGGGATCATGACCGGGCTCGCGCAACTGGTGGCCGAGGAACTGATGCTGGCGTGGAGCCAGGTCAGCGTCGAGCACGCCGTGCCCCAGGTTCCCACCAACCCCTACGCCAACCCGCTCTTTGGCCTTCAGCTGACGGGCGGCAGCACCAGCATGCGCGGCTGGTACCAGCCGCTGCGCAAGGCCGCCGCCATCGCGCGCGAGATGCTGCTGGCCGCAGCCGCCAAGCAGGTTCCCGGCAAGAGCTGGAGCCTGGCGCCCGGCGGCAAGGTGACGGACGGGACCTCGACGCTGCTGTTCAGCCAGCTGGTGGAAACCGCCGCCCAGCTCACCCCGCCGACCCAGGTCGCCCTGGCCACCACCCGTAACGCCATCGGCAAGCGCCTGCCCCGCACCGACATCCCGGCGAAGGTCGCCGGCTCGGCGGTGTTCGGAATCGACGTGAAGGTCCCCGGGATGGTCTACGCCGCCGTGGTCCATTGCCCGACCCTGGGCGGCACGGTGGCCAGCATGCCGTCCACCGCCGCCGGCGCCCTGGCGCTGGTCAACCTGGGCAACGGCGTGGGCGTGGTCGCCTCCGATACCTGGACCGCCCAGAAGATCGCCGACTCCCTGGCCTCGACGATCAAGTGGACGCTGCCGGCCAACACCGCCTCGCGCGACAGCGCCAGCATCCGCGCCACCGGCCTGGCCCTGCTGACGTCCACCACCGAGACCCCGCACGTCTACGAGACGACGGGGGCCACCGACGCGGCGGTCGCCGTCGCCAATTCGCCGACCCGGTTCGACGCCACCTATGAGCTGCCCTACCTGGCGCATGCCTGCATGGAGGTGCTGAATTGCACCGCCTCGGTCACCGCCACGGCCTGTGAGATCTGGGCCCCGACCCAGGGCCAGGCTCTGAACATCTTCACAGCCTCCGCGATCACCGGCCTGCCGCCCAGCGCGATCACGGTGCACACCACGTTCCTGGGCGGCGGACTGGGGCGCAAGTTCGACCAGGACTTCGTGGGAGAGGCGGTAAAGGTCGCCAAGGCCGTGGGCAAGCCGGTGAAGCTGACCTGGTCGCGCAAGCAGGACTTCCAGAACGACATGTACCGGCCGTGCGCCGCGATCCGGGTCCAGGCCGGCCTCGACGCCGACCGGAACCTCGCGGCCGTGCTCTACCGCAACGTCTCGCCGTCGATAAACATCCAGCGCAACTCCAAGCCCGGCAACAATCCCGAGGACACCGGCGCGGTCGCGGGGGCCACCGAAATGCCCTACGCGATCCCCAACCGGCGGATCGAATTCGTGCCGAACCCGGCCGACATCCCTCTGGGCTACTGGCGCTCGGTGGGCGAGTCCTACAACACCTTCGCCGTCGAGAGCGCCATGGACGAACTGGCGCTGGCGGCCGGCAAGGATCCGATGGCGTGGCGTCGGAGCCTGCTGGCCGCGGATTCCCGCGCGCTTGGCGTGCTGGCCGCCGTCGATGCGCTGAGCGGCTGGTCGAAGACCGCGGCCCCCGGCGGCAGCGCGCGCGGCCTGGCGTTCCTGAAGGGCTTCGGCAGCTACATCGCCCTGGTGGCGCAGATCTCGCTGAGCAGCGGCAGGATCAAGGTCGGCAAGATGTTCTGCGCAATCGATTGCGGGGTCGCTGTCAACCCCGACCAGATCGAGGCCCAGATCCAGGGCGGCATCGTGCACGGTCTGTCGGCTACGCTGTGGGGGCAGGTCCTGTTCACGGCCGGCGTGCCGAACGTCACCAATTTCAGCAACTACCGCATGCTCCGCTACAACGAGATGCCGCAGGTCAGCGTCGCCATCGTGCCGAGCGAGGCGGCTCCGGGCGGGGTCGGCGAGACCGGCGTGCCCTGCGTCGCGCCTGCCATCGCCAACGCGTACGCGCGCCTGACCGGCCAGCGGGTCCGCAGCCTGCCGTTCTACCCGGGCGCGACCATGGGCGACGGCTAAGGCGCGGACCGTCGCAGCGCAGGCAGGATCTGGCCGGTCAGCAGCGGCGCGATTGGCGCCTCCGGCGGCGCGGCGGGGTCGATCCAGAGCAACTCATCGATCTCGGCCGCGATCGCGATCTCGCCTTGGATTTCAACGACGTAGGCCGATGACCTCACTGTCGCGCCGGGCTCGTTGGCGGCCGGCGCCTCGAAGCGGCCCAGCAGGCGCGCGGCCACCACGGCCACGCCCAGTTCCTCGCGCAACTCCCGCGCCAGGGCCGACGCGTCGTCCTCGCCCGGCTCGCGCTTGCCGCCGGGCAGCATGAACCTCTGCGTCCCGTGCTTGCGCACCGTCAGCAGCCTTCCCCCTGCGTCACGGATGACAGCGCCCACCACCTCGACGATCATGGCCGCCAGACCTTCGCAAGAGAGGCGAGACCATGGGACGGGAAACGCGGGTGCTCACCGGCGGGATCTACTTCGGCGAAGGGCCGCGGTGGCGTGACGGCCGGCTGTGGTTCAGCGACTTCTATGCGCATGCGGTGAAGTCGGTGTCCCTGGCCGGCGACCTCCGCACCGAGTTCGAGATCGACGACCGACCCTCGGGGCTGGGCTGGATGCCCGACGGCTCGCTGCTGGTCGTTTCGATGACCAAGCGCCAGGTGCTGCGCCGCACGCCCGACGGTAAGATTTCGGTCCACGCCGACCTGGGCCATATCGCCGCCTTCCACTGCAACGACATGGTGGTCGATTCCGCCGGCGGGGCCTACGTCGGCAACTTCGGCTTCGACCTGGATGCGGAGATCGCCGCGCGCGGCATTCCCGACGTGCTGGCCAACCACGCCACCGCCAAGCTGGCCTACGTCGCGCCCGACGGGCAGGCGCGCGTCGCCGCGGAGGACATGCATTTCCCCAACGGCCCGGTGATCACGCCCGACGGCAAGACCCTGATCCTGGGCGAGACCCTGGCCGGCGTGCTGACCGCCTTCGACATCGGGCCGAACGGCGACCTCTCCAACCGGCGAGTCTGGGCCAACACGCAGCCGGCGATCCCCGACGGCATCTGCCTGGACGCCGAGGGCGCCATCTGGGTGGCCAACCCTGTCGCGCCGCAGTGCGTGCGGATCGGCGAGGGCGGCAAGCTCCTGGAGACCATCGAGACCGGCCAGCCCTGCTACGCCTGCATGCTGGGCGGCGACGACGGCAAGACGCTGTTCATGCTCACCGCCGCCAGCTCCGACCACGAGGCCGCGGCGGCGTCGCAGACCGGCAGGATCCTGGTCGCCCAAGTCGACACCCCGAGGGCCGGGCGGCCCTGAGGCCGCGAAGCGGCGACGTCCAGATTCACGCCACGGACAGGGACAGAAACACACAGAAAGTCCGTGGCGTATCGACCGCGGCGCCGACCACACCCACCGCTTTCTGTGTGTTTCTGTCCCTGTCCGTGGTTCCAGACTGACTGAACCTCCGCTTTGCGGAGCTTCGGGGGAGGGTCAGGCGCCCAGCAGCCGCGCCGCGCGGGGGGCGAAGTAGGTGATCACGCCCGCCGCGCCCGCCCGTTTGAAGGCGCCCAGGCTCTCCAGGATCGAGCGTTCCTCGTCCAGCCAGCCGTTCTGGGCGGCGGCCATGATCATCGCGTACTCGCCGGAGACCTGGAACGCGTAGGTCGGCATGGCGAAGGCGTCGACCACCTGGCGCACGATGTCGAGGTAGGGCATCCCCGGCTTCACCATCACCATGTCGGCGCCCTCGGCTATGTCCAGGGCCACCTCGCGCAGCGCCTCGGCGTGGTTGGCGTTGTCCATCTGGTAGGTCTTCTTGTCGCCGGGGTTCTCCACCGAACCCGTGCCCAGCTTCCCTGAGCCGATCGCCTCGCGGTAAGGCCCGTAGAACGCCGAGGCGTACTTGGCGGCGTAGGACATGATCATCGTGTCCTGCAGGCCTTCGGCTTCGAGCGCCGTGCGCAGCGCGCCGACCCGGCCGTCCATCATGTCGCTGGGGGCCAGGATATCGCAGCCGGCCTTGGCCTGCATGATGCCCTGCTTCACCAGCGCCCCGATGGTGGCGTCGTTCACGATCCGGCCGTTCTCGAGCAGGCCGTCGTGGCCGTGGTCGGTGAACGGGTCCAGCGCCACGTCGCACATGATCCCGACCTCGGGCGCAGCGTCCTTCATGGCCTTCACCGCGTTGGCGACCACGCCGTTGGGATCGTGCGCCAGCTTGCCGGTCGCGTCCTTCTTGGCCCCGTCGATGTGCGGGAAGACGGCGATGGCCGGGATCCCCAGCTTCTGGGCCTCCTTTGCCGCGGCGGCGCAGTCCTTCACCGACAGGCGGTGGATACCCGGCATCGAGCCCACGGGGATCTGGCCCTCGCCCTCGTGCACCACCATGGACCAGATCAGGTCGGACGGCGTCAGCACGCTCTCGCGCACCATCCGGCGGATCCAGTCGGCCTGGCGCAGGCGGCGCATACGGAGCGCGGGATAGGCGGCGAGGGGGGCTTTCGTCATGGGCGCGGGTTTGAACCCGCCGTGCGGTCGGAGGCAAGTCCGATGAGCAGGGTCTCGCGCCGGCAGGTCTCGGCGCGTCGCGGATCGTTCGTCGGGTCGCAGGGCTCGCTCTTCACGAGGACCGGCCGGGGCCACATCCCGTCGGCGAACACCGGACCGAACAGGTCGACGGCGTCCTGTGCGTCGCCGGTGGCCGCATTGGCCGGCTGGGGCGCGTAGCGTGGCGGCGTGTCGGCCAGGACGACGGCGTGAACCGGGGCGGGTTGCGGCTCCGGCGGCGCGATCGTGGGGGCGGGGCGCACGAACGGCGGCGGATCGATCAGGGTCACCGCCATGGCCGACGCCTCGGCCGGGCCCGGCGTCGGGCGCCACCCCAGGGACAGGCCGCCCAGCACCACGGCGTGGAACAGCACCGACAGCCCGAGCAGCATCGCCCAGCGACGCCGGGTCGATCCTGACCTGCGGGGCGCAACAGCGGCCATGACGTCCCTCTCGCCCACAGCCAAGCCGCCAAAAGCGACCGGCGTGTGGCCATCCGTTTCAGATGGGAGGCCGCGAGCCGATTGACAGGCCGCCCGCGCCGCGCGACCTCCCGCGGCATGGATTTCAACCTCACCGAGGACCAGCGGGCGATCGAGGATGCGGCCCGCGCCTTCGCCCAGGCGGAGCTCGCGCCGCATTCCGCGCGCTGGGACGAGGAGAAGATGTTCTCCCGCGACGTGCTGCAGAAGGCGGCCGAGCTGGGCTTCGCCGGCCTCTATGTGCAGGAGGACGTCGGCGGCTCGGCGCTGTCGCGGCTGGACGCCTCGATCGTGTTCGAGCAGCTCAGCTACGGCGACGTCGCCTCGGCGGCCTTCATCTCGATCCACAACATGGCCAGCTGGATGATCGACCGGTTCGGCTCGGGCGAGCTGCGCCATCGCTACCTGCCGAAGCTGACGACGATGGCGCAGATCGCCTCCTACTGCCTGACCGAACCGGGCTCCGGCTCCGACGCCGCGGCGATGAAGACCTCGGCGGTGAAGGACGGCGACCACTATGTGCTGAACGGTTCGAAGGCGTTCATCTCCGGCGCCGGCTTCTCCGACGTCTACGTCGTGATGGCCCGCAGCGGCGGGGAGGGCGCGCGCGGCGTCTCGACCTTCGTCGTCGAGAACGGCACGCCCGGCCTGTCGTTCGGCGCGCAGGAGAAGAAGATGGGCTGGAACGCCCAGCCGACCGCCCAGGTCAACTTCGACGACTGCCGGGTGCCGGAAGCCAACCGGGTCGGCGGCGAGGGCGAGGGCTTCAAGATCGCCATGGCCGGGCTGGACGGCGGGCGGATCAACATCGCTTCCTGCTCCCTGGGCGGCGCGGGTTTCGCGCTGGACACCGCCAAGAGCTACCTGGAGACCCGCAAGCAGTTCGGCCAGGCGCTGAAGGAGTTCCAGGGCCTGCAGTGGCGCTTCGCCGACATGGCGACCGACCTGGACGCCGCGCGCCTGATGGTGCGCCGCGCCGCACATGCGATGGACACCAAGAACCCCAAGGCCACCCAATACTGCGCCATGGCCAAGCGGTTCGCCACCGACGCGGGCTTCGACGTCGCCAACCAGGCGCTGCAGCTGCACGGCGGCTACGGCTACCTGCGCGACTATCCGCTGGAGCGGATCGTGCGCGACCTGCGCGTCCACCAGATCCTCGAAGGCACCAACGAGATCATGCGCGTGATCACCGCGCGGGAGCTGTTCCGGCAATGAGTGACGACGCCGAAGCCATCTGCCGCGTCGAGGGCCGGGTCGGGCGGATCACGCTGAACCGCCCGCAGGCGATCCACGCGCTCAACACCAACATGATCCGGCTGATCACCCAGGCGCTGGTCGCCTGGCGCGACGATCCCGGCGTCGAGCTGGTGATGTTCGACCACGCCGGCGAGCGCGGCTTCTGCGCGGGGGGCGACATCCGCATGCTGGCCGCCAGCGGGGCCGGCGACGGGCGCGAGGCCCGCGAGTTCTTCTTCGAGGAGTACCGGCTCAACGACCTGATCTTCAACTACGCCAAGCCGCGCATCGCGTTCATGGACGGCATCACCATGGGCGGCGGCGTGGGCCTGTCGCGGCCCTGTCGGTTCCGGGTGGCGACCGAGCGGACCACCTTCGCCATGCCGGAGAGCGGGATCGGCCTGTTCCCGGACGTCGGCGGCGGCTGGTACCTCAGCCGCATGCCCGACCACATGGGCCTGTGGCTGGCGCTGACCGGCGCGCGGATCAAGGCGGCGGATTGCGAGCTGCTGCAGATCGCCACCGACTATGTGGAGAGCGCGCGGCTGCCCGAGCTGAAGGCGGCGATCCTGGCCGCGCCCGGCCGCACCGAGGCGCTGCTGACCGAGTTCGAGGGCGACGCGGGTCGCCCGACCATCGCCCAGCACCAGGACGAGATCGCCCGCCACTTCGCCGGCGGCAGCCTGGAGGCGATCATCGCGTCCCTGAAGGCGGCCGGCACGGACTGGGCGAACGAGCAGCTGGCGATCCTGGGGACCAAGTCGCCGACCACCATGAAGGTCAGCCTGCGCCAGCTGCAGCTGGGCGCCCGCTGCGCCAGCTTCGCCGAGAACATGGCGATAGAGTACCGGATCGGCGCGCGCATCGTGCAGAGCCACGACTTCATCGAAGGCGTCCGCGCGGTCATCGTCGAGAAGGACAATGCGCCCAAGTGGTCACCGGCCACGCCGGAAGCGGTCACAGAGGCCCAGCTGGATACCATTTTTTCGGACCTCCCTTCCGGCGAGGAGTGGTCACCTCTACCTTGAGGCGTAGCCGGCCGGAGAGCGGCCGCGGGAGGACTTCGAAGATGAAATCCAGACTGCTGTTCGCCGCCGCCGCGGCGCTCGTCCTGACGGCCGGGATCGCCGATGCCAAGCCGACGCCCGCCCAGATGGCCGCCGTCGCCGACAAGGCCCGGCCCGAAGCCGACACCAAGCGCGACGACGCGCGCAAGCCGGCCGAGATGCTCGACTTCGCCGGCGTGAAGCCCGGCCAGACCGTCGTCGACCTGATCCCGGGCGGCGGCTATTTCACCCGCATCTTCTCCAAGGCTGTCGGGCCGAAGGGCACGGTCTATGCGGTGAGCGGCCCGGCCCGTCCGGGTTCGACGCCGGCCCAGGACACCATCGCCGCCGACGCCAACTACTCCAACGTGAAGTCGATCCACGCGCCGCTGGCCGGCGGCCTGTCGGTCCCGACCCCGGCGGACCTCGTCTGGACCTCGCAGAACTATCATGACGTCAAGAACGTCCCGAACATCGACATGCTGGCGTTCGACAAGGCGATCTTCAATTCGCTGAAGCCCGGCGGCGTGTTCATCGTCCTGGACCACGTGGCCAACGCCGACACCGCCAACGCCACCAGCACCGTGCACCGGATCGACCCGGCCGTGGTGAAGAAGGAGGTCGAGGCCGCCGGCTTCAAGTTCGAGGGCGAGAGCAAGGCCCTGGCCAACCCCGCCGACGATCACAAGGGCCGCTCGACCGACGACGGCCCGCTGCGCGGCCACACCGACCAGTTCATCTACAAGTTCCGCAAGCCCAAGTAGGGCGTTCCGAAGAGGTATCCATGACCCGCATCGCGTTCATCGGCCTGGGCAACATGGGCGGCGGAATGGCCGCCAACCAGGCGAAGGCGGGGCGCGAGGTCGTGGCCTTCGACCTGTCGGCCGCGGCCCTCGACAAGGCCGCCGCGGCCGGCTGTTCCAGGGCGGCCTCGGTGGCCGAGGCGGTGGCCTCTGCCGACGCCGTCGTCACCATGCTGCCGGCCGGCCCGCATGTCCGGCAGGTCTACGCCGAACACATCCTGCCGAACGCGCCCAAGACGGCGCTGCTGGTCGATTCGTCGACCATCGACGTGGAGAGCGCCCGCGCCGTGGCGGCGCAGGCCAAGGCCGCGGGCTTCCGCTTTGCCGACGCCCCGGTCTCCGGCGGCACCGCGGCGGCCGACGCCGGCACGCTCGCCTTCATGGTGGGCTGCGACGAGGCCGACTTCCCCGCCGTCGAGGACGTGATCAAGCCGATGTCGCGGGTGACGTTCCGCGCCGGCGACCACGGCGCAGGGCAGGCGGCCAAGATCTGCAACAACATGGTCCTCGGCATCTCGATGATCGGGGTCTGCGAGGCCCTGGCGCTGGCCGAGAAACTGGGCCTGGATCCGGCGAAGTTCCACGAGATCTCCTCGCAGTCGTCCGGGCAGTGCTGGAGCCTGACCACCTACTGCCCGTGGCCCGGCCCGGTGCCTACCGCGCCGTCGAATCGCAACTACGAGGGCGGGTTCGCCACGGCGATGATGCTGAAGGACCTGAAGCTGGCGCAGGAGGCCGCGGCTAAGGCCGGCGCGTCCACGCCGCTGGGCGCCACGGCCGAGGGACTCTACGCCCTGTTCGACCGCCTGGGCGGCGGACCCAAGGATTTCTCGGCGATTCTCGAGCTGCTGCGGGGGAAAGCGCCCTGAGGGGCGGCTCCGTTCACGCATTCTAACGGCGATTTCACGAAGATGACGCCTCTCTCACCTTCGATTTTATGGACAACGTGAAATCACGGCGCCAAAAGGCTCAGGCATCTCGGGGGCCGGAAAACGCGCGCTCAACTGTCGAACGCGACACCGGATAGAAGTCGATGGATTACAGGCAAGCCTTCTCGACCGCTTTGGAGCGGATCC
>CBHTUE010000073.1:0-20305 GCA_966096115.1 uncultured Phenylobacterium sp. | reverse complement strand
AGATGGTGATCGCGGTGACCTTGGCGCCGACCTCCTTGGCCGCGAACTCGGCGAACCCGCCCCAGCCGCAGCCGATCTCCAGCACGTGGTGGTCCGGATGCAGACGCATGCCCTGGCAGAGGGTCTGGTACTTGCGCTGCTGCGCCTCGGCCAGTAGCTCGCCCGGCTTCTCGTAGATGGCAGCCGAGTAGGTCATCGTCGGGTCGAGCCAGCGGGAATAGAAGGCGTTGCCCAGGTCGTAGTGGGCGTGGATGTTCTTCTTAGACCCCAGCTTGCTGTTGGAGCGCAGGGCATGCTGGATCAGGTTCACCAGCGCCATGCAGGGGTTGCCGAACGCGACGCGCTCGAAGCGGCCGAAGTTCGAGGCCAGCACCTGCAGCAGGACCGAGAGGTTGGGCGTGTCCCACTCGCCGGCCATGTAGCCTTCGCCGAAGCCGATGGTGCCGGTGGAGACCGTGCGCTTGATGAAGTTGTAGTCGTGGATCAGCAGTTTGGCCTCGGGGCCGGGCTCAGCGCCTTCGAGGCGAATCTCGCGGCCGTCGGGCAGAACGAACGTCATCACGCCGATCGCCCAGTTCTGGATCATGGAGCGGGCCGCTGCGCGGAACGTCATCGACGTCCCGCTCAGGTCTGGAACAGTGGAACCCACGCTCATACGTACTTCCCCCAGACCCGGGCTACGACCATAGCACCGGAAGTCATCCCCGGCGCCATTTGACGGATCAGGATACGGGCGGCAAGAGGCGGGGGAGGCGCCCGACGCGCTTTAAGGAGCTCCATGGCCGTTCTTTCACTCGATCGCTGGGCGCTTGCCATCGGCACCGGCAAGCCGCTGGTGGCGATCGCCGGGCTAAATGTCCTGGAGGATCTGGGCCTGGCGCTGGACGTGGGACGCCACCTCAAGGCCGTAACGCGCGAGCTGGGCCTGCCGTTCGTGTTCAAGGCCAGTTTCGACAAGGCCAACCGCTCGTCGATCCACAGCTATCGCGGCCCGGGGCTCGAAGCCGGGCTAGCGATGCTGGACCGGGTCAAGTCCGAGCTGGACGTGCCGATCTGCACCGACCTGCACGAGATCGCCCAGACCGAGGCGGTGGCCGCCGTCGCCGACCTGGTACAGATCCCGGCCTTCCTGTGCCGCCAGACCGACCTGGTGGTCGCCGCGGCGAAGGCGACGCAGGCGGCGGGCGGGCTGCTGCACGTCAAGAAGGGCCAGTTCCTGGCGCCGGGCGACTGCCGCAACATCCTGGACAAGATCAAGGAAGCGATTGGCGAGGACCGCACCATCCTTTGCGAGCGCGGAGTTTCGTTCGGCTACAACAACCTGGTCGTCGACATGTTGGGCATCGAGGCGATGCAGGACCTGGGCGCGCCGGTGACCATCGACGCCACCCATGCCGTGCAACTTCCGGGCGCCGTGACCGGCGCGAACGGCGGTTCGACCGGGGGCCGGCGCAGCGGCGTACCGGTGATCGCGCGGGCTGCGGTGGCGGCGGGCGCGGACGGGGTGTTCCTGGAATTCCACCCGGAGCCGGACAAGGCCAAATGCGACGGCCCCAGCGCGCTGCCGCTGGACGCGGCGAAGGGCCTGCTGAAGCAACTGAAGGCGCTGCGCGAGATCGTGGGCTAGGAGCAGGCGGCCCGAAGGGCCGTTCAACCCCGAAAGACACGAAAGACACGAAAGACGCCGGAGGAGCTGAGCCGCTCCGGATCGACGGTCGCTTTCGTGTCTTTCGTGTCTTTCGGGCTCTGCATGACGGCGCTTCGCGCGGTCGCGGCGTCTCACGCCGAGCTGCGCCATTCAGCGTCCGCCGCGTCCGGTTCGGGGGCGTAGGCTTCGGCCGGCGGGTCCGGGAGATCGCGCCAGCGGGCGATGGCGTCGGGGGCGAAGCCCAGGTCCAGGGCCAGGCGGGCGACGTGGTCGTCCAGCGGCGCGTCGCAGAAGTCGTCCTTGAAGCAGGCCTCGGTGACGATCCCCTCGATGTCCTCGCGGTACCAGCGGAAGGTCTCGGCGTCGGAGCCGTCGTCGGGCGCCTCCGCCCGCTCCTCTTCCGTGCGCTCGGCCTCGTCCCAGGCCAGGCGCAGGAGCGCCCCACGCAGCTCGCCGATCCGCCGGGCGACCGCCGCGCCGCCGGGCTTGGGCCGGGGCGTCCTGGCCTGGACCTGGGCGGCGGCCGCCAGGTCGCGCTGCAGCCGCGCCTTCAGCGCCAGGGTCTGGCGATAGGACCGCGCCGCGCGCTGGTAGCTCCGCGCCAGCCGGTTGGCCTCGTCCGCATCCTCCGCCGCCTGCGCCCGCGCCGCAAAGCTCCGCGCCATGGCGAGGTCATGCTGCGCCAGCTCGGCGAGGCCCTGGGCCTCTTCCTCGGTGATGTTGAGGGCGTCCAGCATTGTCGGACGGAAAATGGGGCGGGGGTGCGTCAGAAGTGGACGTAGGCCCGTAGTCAGCCCTTGAGCTTGAACGCGTCGGCGATGCACTGCGCCAGGAACCGCACCTCCGGCACGCCGCGCAGGCGTTCGGGATAGACGAGCCAGATGCCGGCCGAGACCGGCGGCACCTGGAAGCACCGGACCAACTCCGGATTGTGCTCGGCCACCACGAGCGGCAGGGCGCCGATGTAGTCGCCCGAGAGGATCATCGCCTGCACGGCGGAGATGGAGGAGAGCACCTGGCGGACGGAGTTTGCGACGCCGAACGCCCGTGCGCCCTCGACGGCCGAGTCCAGCAGGGCGATCGGATGGCCGACCAGTTCGGCGAAGTCGCGTGGGGCGCCCCTGGCCGCGGCATAGGCCTGGGTGCAGTAGACGGCCCAGGGATCGTCGCGCAGCTTGCGGCGGATCAGCGACGGCTCGTCGGGAGGATCGCCCGGGCGAATGGCGAGGTCGGCCTCGCCGGCCTGCAGATCACGGACCGAGGAGCTGACGTCGACCTCGACCTGGACGTCGGGGTACTTCTCCGCGAAGGCCCGCAGCGCGTCCACGAGCAGCGTCCGGGTGGTAAACTCCTCCGACGTCACCCGGATGCGGCGGGTCGCCCGGCGGGCGGCGGTCTCCGCCTGATGCGCGAACCGCCCGACCTCTTCGGAAACGGCGTGGACGGCGGGCCGCAGGATGTCGGCGGCCGGGGTGGGCTGGTATCCGGTCGCGTCGCGCGTGAAGAGCTCGAGGCCCAGCGCCGCCTCCAGCGCGGTGATCCGCCGGGCGCAGGTGGTCTGGTCGACGCCCAGCGCCTTGGCCGCGCGCGCAGTTGAGCCGTGCTCCAGCACGGCGGCGAACACGCGGAGGTCGTTCCAGTCGAAGCGCACGAGAATCCGGCGGAGAGGGGCCCCGCCCGCATGCTGGAAGGGCCATGCGCCGGTGTCCAGCCCGCGCAGGCGGCGGCTTGACCCCACCGGCGAGGCGCAGCACACCGGCGCACATGGACCTTTCGGCGCTCCAGGCCCTCCTGGCCGACCTTCCCGGCAAGCGCGTCGCCTGCGTGGGCGACCTGATGGTGGACCGCTTCGTCTACGGCAGCGTCAGCCGCGTCTCGCCCGAGGCGCCGATCCCGGTGCTGGCCCGCTCGCGGGAGCTGAAGATGCTGGGCGGGGCCGGCAACGTGGCGCGCAACATCGCCGCGCTGGGCGGCTCGGTGGCGCTGGTCGGCCTGGTCGGCGGCGACGCCGAGGGCCACGACGCCGCGCGCCTGGTGGGCGAGGAGGAGCCGGCGATCGAGGGCTACCTGGTCACTGACGCCGACCGGCCGACGACCTTGAAGACCCGTTTCATCTCCAGCGGCCAGCAGCTGCTGCGCGTCGACCTGGAGGAGAGCCGGGCGGTGACCGGTGAGGTGGAGCAGCGGGTGATCCGCACCCTGCGCGACGCCGCGCGCGGGGCGGGCGTGATCCTGCTGTCCGACTACGGCAAGGGCGTGATCACCGACGGCGTCATCGCCGCGGCCCGCGAGACGGCGGCCGAGGTGGGCGCGAAGGTGATCGTGGATTCCAAGGCCCGGTCGTTCGCCCGCTATGGCGACATCGACCTGGTGAAGCCCAACGCCGCCGAGCTCAGCTACGCCACCGAGATGCCGACCGAGACCGACGCCGAGATGGAAGCGGCCATCGCCCGCGCCCTGGAACTCTGGGCGACCAAGGGCGTGCTGGTGACCCGGGCGGGCAAGGGCATGTCGCTGGGCCTGCGCGGCCAGCCGGTGCGGCACTTCCCGACCGTGGCGCGCGAGGTGTTCGATTCCTCCGGGGCCGGCGACACGGCGCTGGCGGCGCTGGGCCTGTCGCTGGCGGCGCAGGCCGACATCGAGACCGCGGTCGCCTTCGCCCAGCTGGCCTCCGGCGTGGCGATCGGCAAGGCGGGGACAGCGACGGTCAGCCCAACGGACCTGATCGAGGCGGTGCTGGCGGCGCATTCGGCTCACGCCGAGGGCAAGGTCGCGACCATCCAGCGGATGGCCGAGGAGGTGGCGCGCTGGCGGGCCCAGGGGCTGAAGGTGGGCTTCACCAACGGTTGCTTCGACATCCTGCACAAGGGCCACGTGGCCTACCTGGCGCAGGCGCGGACCTGGTGCGACCGGCTGATCGTCGGTGTGAACTCGGACGCCTCGGTTCGGGCGCTGAAGGGCGAGGGGCGGCCGGTGAACGACCTGGAGAGCCGCGCCCTGGTGCTGGCGGGCCTGCGCAGCGTCGACCTGGTGGCGCCATTCGACGAGGACACGCCGCTGAAGCTGATCGAGGCCGCGCGGCCGGACGTGCTGGTCAAGGGCGCGGACTACGCCGAGGACGAGGTGGTGGGCGGCGACTTGGTGAAGTCCTGGGGCGGCGAGGTGAAGCTGGCCGAGATCGTCGACGGCTATTCCACCACGGCGGCGATCGCGCGCATGGTCAGCAAGGAGCAGGCATGACCCAGCGACGGTCCCAATGACCCGGAAGCCCCAATGACCCGGAAGATCGTGTTCATCACAGGCGGCGCGGGCTTCATCGGCTCGAACATCGCCGCGCGGCTGGCCGAAGACCGCGATCTGGACATCGTGGTCTGCGACCGCCTGCACGAGGTCGAGACCGGCAAGTGGCGCAACTTGGCCAAGCACCCGATCGGCGACTTCGTGCATCCGCAGGACATGCTGGACTGGCTGGAGAAACGCTGGCGCGAGGTCGAGCTGGTGGTCCACATGGGGGCGATCTCGTCGACGACCGAGCCGGACGCGGACAAGATCGTCCAGAACAACTTCATGCTGTCGCGGGACCTGTTCCGCTGGTGCGCCGACCGCCAGCGGCGGCTGGTCTATGCCTCGTCGGCGGCGACCTACGGCGCGGGCGAGCACGGCTTCGACGACGACAACAGCTACGAGGCGCTGGCGGCGTTGCGGCCGCTGAACACCTACGGCTGGTCCAAGGCGCTGTTCGACCTGTTCGCGGCGCGCCAGGCGGCCCGCGACTACGCGCCGCCCCAGTGGGTGGGGCTGAAGTTCTTCAACGTCTACGGGCCGAACGAGGAGCATAAGCACTCGATGAAGTCGGTCGCCTCGCAGATCTGGCCGCAGGTGCGCGAGGGCCATGCGGTGCAGCTGTTCAAGAGCTACCGCGCCGACGTCCCGGACGGCGGCCAGCAGCGCGACTTCGTCTATGTGCGCGACGCGGCCGACGTCACCCGCTGGCTGCTGGAGAACGAGCAGGTCAGCGGCATCTACAACCTGGGCTCGGGCCAGGCGCGCAGCTTCGAGGACATGGCGCGGCAGGTGTTCGCCGCCGCCGGCAAGAACGCCCAGATCGAGTACGGCCCGATGCCGCCGGCGATCCGCGACAAGTACCAGTACTTCACCCAGGCGAAGATGGACCGCCTGGCCGCCGCCGGCTACGGCGCGCCGCTGACCACGCTGGAGGAGGGGATCGGCGACTACGTCGGCCGCTTCCTCAGCCAGCCCGACCCGTACCGCTGAGGATGGCCGAGCCGGCCCGCAGGCGCAGGCGCTGGCTGGTCCCGACGCTGCTCGCCGTGCTGGTCGTGCTGGTCGGCGGGGTCGCGGCGTTCTGGGGCGACCTCGTCTCCACCGCGCTCGATCCGAAGGTGCCGTTCCAGACCTACGACCCGCCGCCGGCGCCGGACTACGGCAAGGCCAGCGCCTGGTACCTGCGGCCGCGGGCCGGGGAGACGGCGGCGGCGGACGTCTTCTTCATCGCCCCCACGACCTATGACGGCGGCCGCAACTGGAACGCCCGGATCGACCATCCCAAGGCCAACCGGCAGTTCCTGGAGGTGATGGCGCCCAACTACGTCGGGCCCTTCGTGACCGTGGGCCGGGTGTTCGCCCCGCGCTATCGGCAGGCCAGCCTCTATAGCCTCACCACCCTGCGGGAGGACGCCCGCGAGGCGCGGCAGTTCGCCTACGTCGACGTGAGCCAGGCCTTCCGCCACTACATCGCCAACGACAACCGGGGGCGGCCGTTCCTGATCGTCGGCGTCGAGCAGGGCGGGACCCTCGCGGCGCGGCTGCTGGCGGAGGAGGTCGAGGCCGATCCCGCGATCAAGGCGCGGCTGGTGGCGGCCTACCTGGTCGACACCGTCGTGCCGGCCGACACCCCGCCGGCGCCGCCTTGCCTGCGCCGGGGCCAGACCGGGTGCGTGGCGGCGTGGGCACGGGTCAATGAGGGAGACTTCGACGCCGGCAAGCGGTTGCTGGACCGCGCCCTGGTATGGAACGCCAAGGGCGAACTCGTGAACATCACGCCCAGGGCCGCGCTGTGCTTCAACCCGGTGCTGGGGGCGGTGACCGACGCGGCCGCGCCGGCGCGCCTGCACCTGGGCGCGGCCAACGCCACCGGGCTGGAGTGGGGCGCCCGGCCGGCGTTCATGGCGCGGCAGGTGGCGGCGCGCTGCGCGGGCGGGGTGCTGCACGTGACGCGGCCGAAGTCGGCGTCGCTGGAGCAGGTCGGGACCTGGGCCGACCGGCGCAAGGCCCCGGGGTTCAACCTGTTCTATGCCGACGTCGAGGCCGACGCGAAGCAGCGGCTGGCGGCCTGGCTCGCCGGGTGAGAAGGTCGCGCCAAAGCAGACGAGGGAACGCGCCATGACCAATCGCCAGATCGTGCTGGACCGCCTTCCGGGGGGCGAGCGCCTCGCGCCGCAGCATTTCGCGCTGAACGTGGCCGAGCGGCCGACGCCGGGCGAGGGCGAGGTGCTGCTGAAGACCCGCTATATCTCGCTCGACGCCGCCAACCGGGCCTGGATGCAGGGGGCGACCTACCGCTCGGCGCTGACCGGCGGGCAGGTGATGGCGGGCGGCGGGCTGTCGGAGGTGGTGGCCTCGAACGTGCCGCACCTGAAGCCGGGCGACCTCGTGTTCGCCGACGCCGGGTGGCAGGAGTACGCGGTCCTGCCGGGCAAGAACCTCAGCAAGCTGCCCGACCTGAAGCCGGAGACGCACCTGCTGAGCGTCTATGGGATCGCCGGGCTGACGGCCTACTTCGGCTTCCTGGAGTGCGGCCAGCCGAAGGCCGGCGACACGGTCGTGATCTCGGCGGCGGCGGGCTCGGTCGGGTCGATCGTGGGGCAGATCGCCAAGATCAAAGGCTGCCGGGTGGTCGGCATCGCCGGGGGCGAGGCGAAGGGGCGCTGGCTGACCGACGAACTCGGATTCGACGCGGCGGTCGACTACAAGAGCCCGGAGTTCAAGCGGCAGCTGCGCGCCGCCGTGCCGGACGGGATCGACGTCTATTTCGACAACACCGGCGGCGACGTGTTCGAGGCCTGCCTGTTCGCCATGAAGAACCACGGGCGGATCGCCTGCTGCGGGGCGCTCTCGCAGTACGACGGCGCGCCGCCGCCGCACGGACCGCGCGGCATCCCGGGGCTGATCGTCACCAAGCGGCTGACGCTCCGAGGCTTCGTGGTGATGGATTTCGCCGCCCAGAACGACAAGGCGCTCAGCGACCTGCAGGGCTGGGTGGCCGACGGGCGGCTGAAGGTGACCGAGGACATCATCGACGGGCTGGAGAACCTGCCCAAGGCGCTGATCGGCCTGCTGGGTGGCGAGAACCGCGGCAAGCGGATGGTGCGCGTCTAGTGCCGGACAGCCCGTTCAGCGCGACCTACGCCGATGCGCGCGACAAGTTCGTCGGCGCCGCGACCGCCGCGGGCGCCAGCCTTTCGGCCTACGTCCACCCCGAGACCGGACCCGACGGCGAGACCCTGACGACCGACGTGGCCTGGATCGGGCCGGCTGACGCAGTCGGGGTGCTGGTGCTGGTGTCCGGCACCCACGGCGTGGAGGGCCATTGCGGTTCCGGCGCACAGGTGGACTGGCTGCGGCGCGGGGAGGCGGCGCGGCTCTCGCCGCATCTGGCGGTGTGCCTCGTGCATGCGATCAACCCTTACGGCTTCGCCTGGAGCCGGCGGGTGACGCACGAGAACGTCGACCTGAACCGCAACTTCATCGACTTCGGCGGGCCGCTGCCCGAGAACCCGGAGTACGACCGCCTGGCCGAGGCGGTGAAGCCGACGCGCTGGGACCAGGCCAGCCAGGCCGCGTCGCGCGCCGTGCTGCTGGGCTATGCGCGGGAACATGGCTTCCCCGCCTTGGTGCAGGCGCTGTCCGGCGGCCAGTACAACCACGCCAACGGGATCTTCTACGGCGGTACGGCGGAGACCTGGTCGCGCAAGACCTTGACTGCGATCTTCCGCGAGCGGCTGTCGGTCGCCACGGACGTCGGCGTGATCGACTACCACACCGGCCTGGGCCCCGAGGGCTACGCCGAGCAGATCGTTAGCGCCGCCCCGGACAGCGCCGAATACGCCCGCGCCGCCCAATGGCACGGGCTGGCGGCGACCAGCCTGACCGGCGGGGACTCGGTCTCGGCCAAGCTGGCCGGCGACTGGCTGGATGCGGCTCCCCGGCTGATGCCGCACGCTCGGGTCACCGGCATCGCGCTGGAGTACGGCACGGTGGAGAGCGGCAAGGTCATGGACGCCCTGCGCGCCGACAACTGGCTGCACGCCCACGGCGACCCCACCGGCCCGCAGGCCGCGGCGATCAAGGCGCAGATGCGGGCCGCCTTCTACGTCGACACCGACGTCTGGCGCGGCATGGTCCTGGGCCAGTCGCTGATCGCCACGCGACAGGCGGTGGCGGGGCTGACGAAGGCGATCGCCGCCTAGCTTAGGCGATCTGCAGTTCCGGCCTCACCTCGACGCTGGCGTACTGGCCGACCGGGATGTGGCTCGCGATCTCCACGGCCTCGTCGATGTCGGCGGCCTCGATGAAGATGAAGCCGGCGAGCACTTCCTTGGTCTCGGCGAACGGGCCGTCGGTCACGACCGTCTTGCCGGTGCGCCGCCGCACGGTGCGGGCGGTCGCGACGCCCTGTAGGGCCGAGGCGGCGATGAAGTGGCCGCGGTCCGCCAGGTCCCGGTCGTAGGCGAGGGACTCGCGGTCCAAGGCCTTGTGCTGGTCAGGACTGAGTCCTGCCAGCGCACCCGGTTCGAAATAGACGAGGCAGAGGAACTTCATCGCGCCGGCTCCTTGATGGCGTGGACTCATGCCTTGGACGAACGGCGGCGGCGGAAGCCGACATTTCTCCCGCGCGCCTATTCCTGCCCTAGACCCCGTCGGACGGTTTCCAATCCGGCTGGCCGTCGAAGGTGGGCAGGGCCGGGTCCATCGCGTCCCAGTGCCGCCGCGAGCGGGCGAAGACGGTCACCTGCGGGGTCAGCGCGTCGGCCTGGTCGAGGGCGCCGACCGAGACCGTCATGACCCCGGGCATGCCGGTGTTCTTCCCGAACAGCGGACTGCCGCAGGCGCCGCAGAACAGGCGGGTCACCGTGTTGCCGGCGTCGCTGGTCAGGTCGTAGGTCGCCAGGTCGCCGCTGACTTCGATGCCCTCCGCGTCGAACATCGCGCCCGTCGTGTGCCCCGCGCCGCTCAGCCGCTGGCAGTCCAGGCAGTGGCAGTGGGCGACGGCGATGGGGTCACCCGTGATGGTGAAGGCGCAGGCGCCGCAGAGGCATCGACCGGTCCACATGGTGCAGGCTCCTAGCCTGCGTCACGTAGCGCCAGTCCGGCCTTCCAGTCGAAGAGTTCCTGCAATACCTGCAGCGCCCTGCCGCGCTCGGACTTGAGTTCCGGGTCGCGGCTGACGATCAGCCGGGCGTCGTCGCCGGCGGCGGCGATCAGGTCGCGGTGGGTGAAGGGATCGGCGAAGACGTAGTCCGGGAGACCGGACTGGCGCAGGCCAAGGGCGTCGCCGCCGCCGCGCAGCTCCAGATCTTTCTCGGCGATGACGAAGCCGTCGTCCGTGCGGCGCAGGATGTCGAGGCGCTGCTGCGCGGTCTCGCTGAGCGGCGGGTCGTACAGCAGGACGCAGGCGCTCTCGCGGCGGCCCCGGCCGACCCGGCCGCGCAGCTGGTGGAGCTGGGCCAGGCCGAAACGCTCGGCCTGCTCGATGACCATGATGGTGGCGTTGGGGACGTTGACGCCGACCTCGACGACCGTGGTGGCCACCAGCACCGAGAGCTTGCCGTCGGCGAAATCGGCCATCACCGCGTCTTTCTCGGCGCCGGGCATTTGGCCGTGGACCAGTCCCACCTTGTCCCCGAGCAGCATTCGGAGCGACTTGGCTCGGCGTTCGGCGTCGGCCAGGTCGCTGAGCTCGGACTCGGCGACGAGAGGGCAGATCCAGAAGGCCTGGGCGCCGCCGGCTACCGCCTCGCGGAGGCGCCCGACGATCTCGTCGACGCGGGGCATCGGCACCGCGCGGGTAGCGACCGGCGTGCGGCCGGGCGGCTTCTCGTCGATGCGGCTGACGTCCAGGTCGCCGTACATGGTGAGCTCCAGCGTGCGCGGGATCGGCGTGGCCGACATAGCGACCAGGTGGACCGCGTCGCCCTTGGCCTGCAGGCGCTGGCGCTCGGCGACGCCGAAGCGGTGCTGCTCGTCGACGACGACCAACTGGAGCTTGTGGAACGCCACCTCGTCCTGGAACAGCGCATGCGTGCCGACCGCCACCTGCGCGGCGCCCGAGGCCAGGGCTCGGAGCTTCTCGGCCCGCGCGGCGCCCTTGTCGCGGCCGGTCAGCAGCACCACGCCCAGGCCGTGGGCGGCGAGCGGGCCCGAGAGGGTCTCATAGTGCTGGCGGGCGAGGATCTCGGTGGGCGCCATCAGCGCCGACTGGCCGCCGGCCTCGGCGACGTCGGCCATGGCGGTCATGGCGACCACGGTCTTGCCCGAACCGACGTCGCCCTGGATCAGCCGGCTCATCCGCTCGCCGGCCGCGAGGTCGCCGCGGATATCGGCGAGAGCGCGGGTCTGGGCGCCGGTGAAGGCGAAGGGCAGGTCGGCCTGGATGCGGCCCGCCAGCTGGCCGGCGGGAATGCGGGCGGCGGCCTCCCGGCGGCGGGCGGCCTTGCGCTGGGCCATGGCCAGCTGGTGGGCCAGCAGTTCGTCGTAAGCCAGGCGACGGCGGTGCGGGCTGAGCGGCGACAGGTCGGCGTCGTTCTCCGGGTTGTGCATGATCCGCAGCGCCTCGCGCCAGGCGGGGAACCGCTCCTGCGCCATCCAGGCCGGGTCCTGCCACTCCGGCATCTCCGGCGCCTTTTCCAGCGCCTCGTGGGCGAAGACCCGCACCCGGCGCGGCGGCAGGCCCTCGGTGGCGGGATAGACGGCCTCGATCTCGGGGATGTCGTCGGCCTTGTCTGGGGCGACGAGATAGTCCGGGTGCACCATCTGGCGGCCGAACTTGTTCTCGTCGACCTTGCCGGAGACCACGCGCCGCGCGCCCACCGGATGCCGCTGCTGCAGGTCGCTGCCGAAGCGGCCGAAGAAAACCAGCATCAGGAGACCGGTGTCGTCGGCCACCTGCACGCGCCACGGCTGGGCGTTGGTCCGTGGCCGCTGATAATCCTGGATGGCGACTTCGAAGGTCATCACCTGGCCATCGACGGCCTCGGCCAGCTTGGCCTTCGTGCGCCGTACGATGGAATGCGGCCGCAGCCACAGGACGTCGCGCACCTTCTCGCCAGCCAACTTCTCCAGCAGCGGCGCGACGCGCGGGCCCACGCCCTTGAGCGAGCTCACGGGGGCAAAGAGCGAGAACAGAATCTCGGGCCGCATCGCGCAAGCATAGCCTTCGGCGGCGTCCGTGCGCATCATCCCGGGGAGTCGGATTATCGACGGGCGCAGGGGGAGGCATCATGCGCACAGGATTGTGGATCGCGGCGGCGGCGGCGCTGACGCTCGCGGGCTGCGGCAAGGCCGGCGGCGACAAGGCCGCGCTGGCCACGGTCGGGAGCGACAAGATCACCCCCGCGGAGCTGGACGTGGAGCTGAAGGCGACCGACGCCGCGCGGCCCGACGACCCCGCGTATCGCAAGGCCGCCCTGGAGCAGATCATCACCCGCAAGCTGCTGGCCCAGGCCGCGCGCGAGGAGAAACTCGACAAGACGCCTGAGAACGCGATCCTGCGGGCCGCGGCGAGCGAGGCGTGGGAGGCCGGCCTGGAGCTGCGCAAGATCACCGACAAGGTGCCGGCCCCCACCGCGGCCGACGCGGCGGCGTTCGTCCAGGCCCATCCCGACATGTTCGCGCAGCGAACCGGCTATCTCATCGACCAGCTGCACGTGAGGGAGAAGCCCGATCCGGCTCTCGTGGCGGCCTTGCAGCCGACCAAGTCGCTGGCCGAGGCGGAGCGCGTGCTGCAGGGGCGCAACATCAGTTTCCGCCGCAGCACCGAGCAACTGGACACCCTGCGCGCCGATCCCCGCATCGCAGCCGCCGTGCGCAAGCTGGCGCCGGGCGAGCCGCTGGTGATGAGCGAGCCCGACGGCTTCAGCGTGAGCAGCGTGCGCCAGTCGGCGGTCCAGCCGCTTGTCGGGCCTGAGGCGAACGCGATCGCCACCCAGATGGTGCTGGCCGAGCGTCGCTCGAAGGCGATGAGCGACCGGATCGCCGCGCTGAAGGCCGCGAAGGTCAAATACCCGGACGCGAAGAAGTAGACCGGCGCGCTTTCGTCGGGATCGCGCTGGCGCCGGAGATGTGACCGGCCTATATGCCGCGGTTCCGAATGACGAGTGATGATGCCCGACGGAAGAAGCTGAAGCTGCGCGCCTGGCGCCGGGGCTTCAGGGAAGCGGACCTCATTCTGGGGCCGTTCGCGGACAAACACGTCCCGGCGTTCAGCGAAGCGGAGCTCGACTGGTTCGAAGCGCTTCTCGACCAGGCCGATCAGGACGTCTACGGCTGGATCCTCGAACGAGAACCTGCGCCGGCGCTGTTCGACGGGCCATTGATGAACAAGCTCAAGGCCTTCCGCGACGAAGCTTACAAGGGCGTGGCGCCCGGGACGACCCGCGATGGCTGACGGCAACCGTCCGGCCGCCGCGGCGCAGATGCGCCGGGTGGCCGACGATCCGGGCCGCCTCGACCTGGTCGGCGCGCCGGAGGGCTTCGACGCCCTGGTCATGGCCGACCTGGTCAGGGCGCGCAAAGGCCTGTCGGTGTTCGTGGCGCGCGACGGCACGCGGCTGTCGGCCTTCGTCGATGCGTTCCGGTTCTTCGCCCAGGACGTCGAGATCCTGCATTTTCCGGCCTGGGACTGCCTGCCCTACGATCGCGTGGGCCCGTCGGCCGGGGTGGCGGCGCAGCGGATGGCGACCCTGTCGCGCCTGGCCGAGGGGCTGGACGGCAAGCCGCGCCTGCTGGTGACGACGGTGCCGGGGCTGCTGCAGCGCGTGCCGCCGATCGCGGCGGTGAAGGCGGCGGGCTGGTCCGCGAAACCGGGCAATTCGGTCGAGATCGGCGACCTGGAGCGCTATTTCGCGATCAACGGCTACAGCCGCGCCTCGACGGTGTCGGACAAGGGCGAGTTCGCCATCCGCGGCGGAGTGATCGACGTGTTCCCGCCCGGCGGCGAGGAGCCGGTGCGCCTGGACCTGTTCGGCGACACCCTGGAGAGCATCCGCGCCTTCGACCCGGAGACCCAGCGCTCGACGAAGCAGCTGAAGGAAGTGTCGCTGCTGCCGGTCAGCGAGGCGCTGCTGGACAAGACGGCGATCAGCCGGTTCCGCACGGGCTACCTGGAGACCTTCGGCGCCCCGGGCGACGACCCGCTGTACGCGGCAATCTCCGAGGGCGGCCGCCGCGCGGGCATGGAGCATTACCTGGCCCTGTTCTACCCGGACCTGGCCACGCTGTTCGACTACCTGCCCAACGACACCGCGGTCGCCCTGGACCACCTCTCGCGCGAGGCGCGGGACGAGCGGCTGTCGATGATCGCCGACGCCTACGACGCCCGCGCCAGCGTCGAGCGCAAGGGCTCTTACCACCCGCTGGAGCCGACCCGGCTCTACCTTGACGACGCCGAGTGGGACGAGGCGCTGAAGGTGCGCCCGACGCGCCGGTTCTCGGCCTTCAACGAAGCCGAGGGCGAGGCGGTGCTGGACATGGGCGCCCGCGCCGGCCGCAGCTTCTCCGCCGAGCGCAAGCTGGACAGCGTCAACCTGTTCGAGGCCACGGTCGACCATGCCAACAAGCTGGCGGCGGGGGGCAAGCGGGTGCTGTTTGCGTCCTGGTCGGACGGCTCGTCGGACCGGCTGAGCCATATGCTGGCCGACCACGGCCTGAAGTCGCTGCCGCTGGCGCCCTACTGGGACGCCGCCCGCGCGGCCGACCCCAAGAAGCCGCAGCGCGTGGTGCTGCCGCTGGACGCCGGGTTCGAGACCGATGTGCTGGCGGTCATCTCCGAGACCGACATCCTGGGCGATCGGCTGGCGCGGCCCCGCAAGCGCCGGCGCGCGGCCAACTTCCTGGCTGAGGCCTCGGCCCTGACCCCCGGCGACCTGGTCGTCCACATCGACCACGGCATCGCCCGCTACGCGGGCCTGAAGACCCTCGACGTGCAGGGGGCGCCGCACGACACCCTGGAACTGCAGTACGGCGGGGAGGCCAAGCTATACCTGCCGGTCGAGAACATCGACCTGCTCACCCGCTACGGCGCCGACAACGAAGGCGTGCAGCTGGACCGGCTGGGCGGGGCGGCGTGGCAGGCGCGGAAGGCCCGGGCCAAGGAACGCCTGCGCGAGATGGCCGACGGCCTGATCCGGATCGCCGCCGAGCGCGCGACCAAGGTCACCGACCCGATGGCGCCGCCGCACGGCGTGTTCGACGAGTTCTGGGCCCGCTTCCCGTACGAAGAGACCGACGACCAGCTGAACGCCATCGGCGACGTGCTGGAGGACCTGGGCGCAGGCAAGCCGATGGACCGGCTGATCTGCGGCGACGTGGGCTTCGGCAAGACCGAGGTGGCGCTCCGGGCCGCCTTCGTCGTCGCCATGAGCGGCCAGCAGGTGGCGATCGTGGCTCCCACGACCCTGCTGGCGCGCCAGCACTACAAGACCTTCAGCGAGCGGTTCGAGGGCTGGCCTGTGCGCGTGCGCCGCCTGTCGCGGCTGGTGCCGGCCAAGGAAGCCAACGAAACGCGCGAGGGCCTGGCCAAGGGCGAGATCGAGATCGTCATCGGCACCCACGCGGTGCTGAGCAAGCAGGTCAGCTTCAAGAACCTGGGCCTGGTGATCGTCGACGAGGAGCAGCACTTCGGGGTCAAGCACAAGGAGAAGCTCAAGGAGCTTCGCGCCGACGTGCACATGCTGACCCTGACCGCCACGCCGATCCCACGCACCCTGCAGATGTCGCTGTCGGGCATCCGCGAGATGTCGATCATCGCCACGCCGCCGGTCGACCGTCTGGCGGTGCGGACCTACATCACGCCCTGGGACCCGATCGTGCTGCGCGAGGCGCTGCTGCGCGAGAAGTACCGCGGCGGCCAGGCCTATTTCGTCGCGCCGCGCATCTCGGACCTGCCGTACCTGGAGCGGTTCATCCGCGAGCAGGTGCCCGAGGTGAAGTTCGTGGTCGGCCACGGCCAGATGGCGCCGACCCAGCTCGAGGAGGTGATGAGCGCCTTCTACGACGGGCAGTACGACGTGCTGCTGTCGACCACGATCGTCGAGAGCGGCCTGGACATTCCGACCGCCAACACCCTGATCATCCACCGCGCCGACATGTTCGGCCTGGCCCAGCTCTACCAGCTGCGCGGCCGGGTTGGCCGGTCCAAGGCCCGCGCCTTCGCCTACCTCACCACGCCGGCCGAGAAGCAGATCACGCTGTCGGCGGAGAAGCGCCTGAAGGTGCTGCAGTCCCTGGACAGCCTGGGCGCCGGCTTCCAGCTGGCCAGCCACGACCTGGATATCCGCGGCGGCGGCAACCTGCTGGGCGAGGAGCAGTCGGGCCACATCAAGGAGATCGGCGTCGAACTGTACCAGCAGATGCTGGAGGACGCGGTGGGCGAGTTGCGCGCCCGCGCCGGCGCGGAAGAAGTCGCCGATCGGGGCTGGTCGCCGCAGATCAATACCGGCGCCGCCGTGCTGATCCCCGAGGAGTACGTGCCGGACCTGAATGTGCGCCTGGCGCTGTACCGCCGGATCTCCGACGCGGAGAAGGCGCAGGACCGCGAGGCGCTGGCCGCCGAACTGATCGATCGTTTCGGGCCTCTGCCGCCGGAGGCCGACCAGCTGTTGAAGGTGGTCGCCATCAAAGGCCTGTGCCGCGAGGCCAATGTCTCGAAGATCGACGTCGGGCCGAAGGGCGCGGTCGTCAGCTTCCGCAACGAGTTCTTCAAGAACCCGGGCAGCCTGATCGCCTTCGTGGCCAAGAACCAGGTCGCCTGGCGCGTGCGGCCGGACAACAAGGTCGTGGTCAAGGGCGAGTGGGAGACGCCGAAGCAGCGCCTGGGCGCGGCCGAACGGATCCTGGTCGAACTGGCGAAACTGGCCGCCTGATCGCGCCGTTCAGGAACGATCCACACCTGCGAGCGTAGAGCGGGTCCACCGAACGAGGAGATACCCATGCGCACCACCCTGACGGCCATGATCGGCGCCGCCGCCCTGACGGCGATCGCCCCGGCCGCGGTGGCCCAGACGGCGGTCGACAAGGCCGACGCCCGCTGCATCCTGGTGCTGACCCTGGCCGCGTCGCAGAACGACAAGATCAAGGACACCGCCGTGCGGGGGACCTTCTTCTACCTCGGCCGCCTGAGCGCGCGGGGCCAGTCGGCGAAGATGGGGTCGGTGATGGTCGTCGAGGCCAAGGCGATCAACAGCCCGCAGATGGCCAACGGCGAGTTGAAGCGGTGCATTACCGAACTCGACGCCCGCGCCGGAGACCTGCGCACCGGGATGGGCCAGGTGCAGGCCGCCGCCAACGCCGAGCGCGCCGCGCAGCCTGCCGCCGCGGCCCCGCCTCCGAAGAAATAGCACCGGTTGGCCACGGCCAAGCTTCGGCGCATGCTGCCCCCAACGTCAGGCAAATGACGGGGGGAAACATGAGGAAGGTGCTTATCCTGGCGGCCGCCGTGGCCGCCCTTGCCGGAGCCGCGCGCGCCCAGGACGACGCCGCCAGGCAGGCGACCAGGGACGACCTGCGCTGCGTCCTGGCGATGACCGTGATCATGAAGGACGACGCCTACCGGCAGTCCGCGACCGTCGGGCTCTACTACTTCGTCGGCCGCCTGGAAGCCCGCGATCCGAACCTGGACCTGGCGCAGTCGATGCGCCGCGAGGCGGGGTCGATGCAGAACTCGCAGTGGCAGGGCGAGATCCAGCGCTGCGGCGCGGCCTTGCAGGTGAAGACCAAGGCCCTCGAGGACTTGAAGGGCGCATTCGGCGCGCGCGGCGTCGGACGCCGCTAGGCGTCCAGGCGCCTGGGCGTCTGCGCGATCAAGCGGCGCGCGCGGATCAGCCACTCGATCCGCTGGGCCGACACCACGCCCACGGCCAGTAGCAGGAAGCTGTCGGTGGCTTCGGCGGCGGACACGTGCAAGACCGAGGAATCTGCGGTCAGCAGGCTGCGCAGCAGGTAGCGGGCGGCGAAGATGCCGAGGATCAGCAGCATCCCGGCTATCGACACCTTGCTGGTGATCTCGTGGGTCTGCGGGTCGATGCTGAAGGTGCTGGCCCGCGCCCGCCACCAGCCGAGCAGGGCGCCCACGACGAGCGCCACAGCGTCCATGGTCAGGCCGATCGCGCTGGGCGCCGGGCTCTGCGCGAAGGTCCAGGCGGTGAGGGCGATGATGATGGTCGGCGAGATCCAGAGCCGCTCCATCCGCAGCTTCCGCGCCCGCGAGTTGCGCAGGATCACGATGCCGATCATCAAGAGGGGGATCAGGTTCACCCAGGCCGGGGCGCCTGGAGGTACGCCGTTCATTAGCCAGCCTTGAGCGTGTGGGCCATCGCGGCCGCTTGCTCCAAGGCATAGCCAACAGTTTCCGGGGACGCCACCTCGGCAACGCCCAGATCGAACTCGACGACGAAGGGCGTGTTGCCCTGGCCGGCCTCGAAGGCCGTGCAGCCAATGACGGCGGCGATCCGCTCGCCGGCGGCGCGCGCGGCCTGCAGCGGCGTGGCGGGCAGGGCGAGGGCGAACACCTCGGGCGCGAGGCGCGCCGCCGTGTCCTCGACGCGGACCAGGCGGCCGATCATCGAGCCGATCTGCGGCACGGCGCGCGCCACCCAGCCGCCGGCGCGCGGCGCCTTCAGGTCGGGCTTCTCGGAGACCTTCAGCACACAGACGCTCAGCGGCCGGTTGCGGACCTGGGCGCTCTGGGCCAGGCGCATCACGTGGCCGGCGAACAGGTCGCGGGTGAAGAGACCGGTGGCGGCGTCCATCAGGCCGGAGTTGCGCGCCTGTTCCAGGGCGCTGCGCACCGCCTTCTGCCGCCGGTAGGCGCGGGCCAGCTCGACGACGCGCAGGGCGGTCTCGCTCTCGGGCGTCTCCGGCGAGGCGACGTCGGAGATGCCCCGGTGATAGGCCTCCGCGGCGGTCACCGACGCCTCGGCGCGCATGTAGAGCAGGGCGGGCGTGTGGTAGAGGCGGGTGTTGCGGCGCAGACCGGCGGCGATGCTCAGCGCCTCCTGCGGGTTCTCCTCGGCCCACAGCACGACCGAATCGAACGGCCGCTCGTGCAGGTAGTCGAACGCCGTGAAGGCGGTGAAGGCGCCCACCACCTCGGCCCCGTTGCGGGACAGGGCGTTGGACAGCGCCAGGAACTGCGGGGCCGGCTCGCCGATCGCCAGGATGCGGTACGGCGTCGGATCGCTCTCTGGCGCGTCCAGCACGCAGTTGCGCTCGGCGAAGGTCTCGACGCGGACCTCGAATTCCTCCTCGGCCACAGCGGTGCGGACCAGGGTCTCCAGCCGCATGGCCGCCTGGGCGGGATGCAGCGGGCCGGCCAGCGTCAGGTCGAAGCCGCGGTCGTTCTGGAACGGGTCGGGATCGCCCATGGCCATGACCGGCAACCGGCGCGGCGCACAGGCGGCGCGCAGGCGGTCGGCGATGCCGGATCCCGATTCGACGGTGGCGAGGTCGACGATGGCGGCCTGGATCTGCAGATCGGACAGGGCGGCGGCCGCGGCGACCTCGCTGCGCGCCGTGACGGTGCGCCAGCCCAGCCGGTCGAGCCCCTCGGCGAGGGGACCCGCCGTGGAATCGTCGCGCGCGACGATCAACACTCGCGCCTGGACGCCTGCCGACATATTCCCATCCAACTACGCCTGCGCCCGACTCCAAAGAGGGAATCGGCAGGGTGAGTTGTCCCATAACCGATCGCAGGTTGCGGAAGCGTTTCATTGTCGCGGGGGAGAGACCGGATGGATCAGGTGCTGGCGGGAAATGTGGCGTTCCTCACGGGGGCCAGCGGCGGGCTGGGCGCGCATTTCGCGCGGCTGCTGAGTCAAAATGGCGCAGCCGTGGCGATCACCGCGCGGCGCACCGACAAGATCGAGGCGTTGGCCGCCGAGCTGAACGCCGCCGGTGGACGAGCGATCGCACTACCCCTGGATGTGGCCGACGCCCACGCCATCGCCCCGGCCCTGGACCGCGCGGCGGCCGAACTGGGGACCATCGACATCCTGATCAACAACGCCGGGGTCGGCGGGGAGGGGATGGCGCTGGACCTCTCGATCGAGGACTTCGACGCCACCTTCGACGTCAATGTGCGCGGGCTCTATTTCGCGGCCCGCGAGGCGGCGAAACGGATGATGGCGGCCAAGGTCCCTGGCCGGATCGTCAACATCGCCTCGATCGCCAGCCACACCGTGCTGCCGGGATTGTCGGCCTACTGCGGTTCGAAGGCTGCGGTGGCGATGCTGACCAGGAGCTTCGCGCGCGAATGGGCGCGGGCCGGCATCGCGGTGAACGCGCTCTGCCCCGGCTACATCGAGACGGGCATCAACGACTTCTGGTGGCCCACCGAGGGCGGGCAGAAGCAGCTCAAGGGCT
>CBHTUE010000072.1:0-20456 GCA_966096115.1 uncultured Phenylobacterium sp. | reverse complement strand
TCCTTGCCGTCCACCAGGTCGTCGTAGCGGGCGATGTAGGTGCCGTTGTCGCAGATGTAGCGGAAGAAGGTGCCCAGCGGCCCGTCATTGTTGAAGCTGAGCGACAGCGTGCAGACCGCGCCGGACGGGACTTTCATCTGGATCGACATGTCCATGGCGATGCCCAGTTCCGGGTGCTTCGGGCCCTGGACGCCGCGGGCGACCGAGCAGGTCTCGCCGGTCTGGTAGTGGAACAGGTCCACCGTGTGCGCCGCATGGTGCCACAGCAGGTGGTCGGTCCAGCTGCGCGGCTGGCCGAGCGCGTTCAGGTTCTTCCGGCGGAAGAAATAGGTCTGCACGTCCATCTGCTGGATCTTCAGTTCGCCGGCCTGGATCTTCTTGTGCACCCACTGGTGGGACGGGTTGAAGCGCCGGGTGTGCCCGGCCATCGCTACCTTGCCGCTCCGGGTCGCCACCGCCGCCAGCCGCTCGGCGTCGGCCAGGCTGTCGGACATCGGGATCTCGACCTGCACGTGGCAGCCGGCCTCCAGGCACTGGATGGCCTGGGCGGTGTGCAGGCCGGTGGGCGTCGCCAGGATCGCCGCCTCGACGCCCGGCCGCGCCAGGCCCTCGGCTAGGTTCAGCGTCCAGTGCGGGATCGCGAACCGATCGGCCACGGCCTTGGTCGACTCCGCCGACCCGCCGACCAGGCTCACCACCTCGATCCCGTCGATCTTCTGCATCGCCTCCAGATGCTTGATCCCGAAGGCGCCCTGGCCGGCCATGACCACTTTCATCGTGGCGTTCTCCCGCGTTCGCCGATCATGCCATCGGTCGATAGTTCAAAATGGACCAACTGGATAGTTTGTTTTGTAAGATCGCCGGCCGCAGCTCATTATCGCACGCTTGCGGGGGTGCGCGCCTCCGGCGTTTCCCCGTCCCGGCGTACACCCTATCTTGCGCGGCGATGCCGCCCCTGAACGTCCTAGCCCCCGCCCGCCTGCGCCATGCGGTCGTCCTGCAGGTCCGCAAGCTCGTCGGCGGGACCGGCGACGATACCGTGGAGCGCAATCGCCAGGACACCGGCTTCTTCGGGCCCGACAGCGCCTGCTGGAAGGTGCACGGGGATTTCACGAGCATGATGGTGGGCGGCATCGCGGCGCTTTACCTGCAGATGCTCCACCCCGGCGCCCTGGCCGGCGTCTGGGACCACTCGGACTTCCGGAAGGACATGCTGGGTCGGCTGCGCCGCACCGCCCGCTTTATCGCCGGAACGACCTACGGCGATCGCGCCGAGGCCCAGGCGCTGATCGACCACGTGCGCAAGATCCACGATCAGGTCGCGGGCGTGCTCCCCGACGGCGCGGCCTACTCCGCCAACGACGCCGACCTGCTCACCTGGGTGCACGTGGCCGAGGTCAGTTCCTTCCTCGAGGCCTACCTTCGCTACGTCGATCCGGATCTTCCGCCGGCCGAGCAAGACCGCTACTACCGGGAATACGCCGAGGTCGCGCGGCGGCTGGGCGCGCCCAACGTGCCGGGCTCCCGATCAGAGATCGCCGCCTACCTTTGCGCCACCCGTCCCAGCCTCCGATACGACCACCGCACCCGGGCCGTCGCCGCGGCCCTTGCGGCTCAGCCCGCGCCCAGCGCCGCCGCAGCGCCCGCCATGGCGGCCGCCTTCGACGCGGCCAGGGACCTGCTGCCGGATTGGGCGGCTGCGCTGCACGGCTTCCGGCTCTCGCCGCTTCGGCGCGCGGCGGCGCGGGCGGCGGTGGGCGCGCTCGGCCATGCCATGCGCTGGGCCCTGACCAACAGCGCCGAGGCGCGCGCCCGCCGACGCGCGGCGGAGCTCGCCGCGATCGCGCCCTAGCGCTTTCGGCTCGCGAAGTAGTCCACCGCCGCCTGGGCGGCGCGGTCGTAGGCCTCCAGGTGCGGCTCGCCGGCGGCGCTGCCGGCGCCATTTCGGACGGTGAGGAAGTAGCGCTCATAGTGGGCGAAGGCCGTGCGGCAGAGGCGGTCGCGCTCCGGGTCGCCGTAGTTCGACACAAACGTCTTGTGGTTCTCCCAGCCGTAGCCGACGCAGGCGGCCTCGCCGTCCAGCCAGTCGAGCCGGCCCTGGTGGGCGTCGGCGATGCGCTTCGAGAGGGTGACGGGCGCCTGGGCCACCGGCCCGGCGAAGCCCCCGTCGCGCACGTCCTGCTCGATCTGCGCCGCCTGCGCCAGCATGTCGGCGTAGTCCTGGGGCGGCAGCATGTCCTTCATCTGCGCCGCCTGGGCGCGGATCTGGCGGGCCATGTCCAGCATCTTCTGGGGCGTGTCCTGGGCCAGGGCAGGGGCGGCGAACAGGCCGAGGGCGAGAGCGAGGGGCAACAGACGCAAGGCAGATCTCGGGGTTCGGAAAATCGGAGGCCGCGATATGCCGCGCGGCGGCGTCGCGGCCAACCCGCGATTCCGCAGCAACGTTCTGCGGTTCCGCGAGCGCCCCGTCCTACGGTGCGACGAACCGCAGGATCATGTCCGCCACCGACTCCCGGCGCGTCGCAGTGGCCGCCGGCGTGGTCATGTCGACCTTGAAGATGGTCGAGAAGGTATGCCGGTTGGCGACGTTGAAGAAGCACAGCGCGCTGATCGACATGTGCAGGTCGATCGGGTCCAGGTCCTTGCGCATGACGCCGGCCGCAATGCCGCGCTCGACGATGTTCCGCAGGGTCTGGATCGCGCCCATGCTCTCCTGCTGGGTCTTGCTCAGTTGGGCGATGTGCTCGCCGTGGTGGATGTTCTCCACCATCACCAGGCGGATGAAATCGGTGTTGGCCAGCTGGTAGTCGAAGGTGAACCGCACATGCTGGCCCAGCGCCTCCAGCGGCGGCTTGTGCTCCAGGTCCAGCGACGCCTCGATCGTGCGGATGCGCCGATAGCTGTCCTCCAGGACGGCCCGGTACAGGCCCTCCTTGCTCTCGAAGTAGTAGTAGATCATCCGCTTCGAGGTGCGGGTGCGCTCGGCGATCTCGTCGATCCGGGCGCCCGACAGGCCCTTCTCGGAAAACTCGTGGGTGGCGATCTCGATGATGTTCGCCTTGGTGCGGTCGGGGTCGTTGGTGCGGGTCTTGGCTTTGGCGCGCGCGGGCGTCTTGGGGCCTCCTTTGGAGGCTTGGGACGCCGCCGCGTCGGCCTTGATCCTACGCTTCGTCACTGGCCGCGCCACGCACCGTCCCCCGTCACCCAGGCTCTAGCCCTGGGCCGCCTCATTGAACTCTACCCGGCGCACCGGTCCTAGGATGAAAATGTACGAGGCGGCGCCGATCAGCGCGATGACCCCGATCAAGGCCAGGGCGTACACGAACGAGCCCGTCTGTTTGACGATCAGCCCGATCACCAGCGGCGTGACGATGCCGGCCAGGTTGGCGGCCAGGTTGAAGACACCGCCGGTCAAGCCGATCAGAGGTTTCGGCGCGACGTCGGTGATCAGGGTCCAGCCCAGGTTGACCATCCCCTGGCCGAAGAAGGCGACGCTGAGGATCGCGATCACCAACCGGTTGTCGTCCACGAAGTTGGCGCCGACGATGGTGCAGATCAGCAGCAGGCCCGCGATCACCGGCAGCTTGCGCGCCAGCGTGGCGTCGCCGGTCCGGCGCAGCAGCAAGTCGGAGAGCTGGCCGCCGACGATCACGCCCACCGAGGCGGCGATGAACGGCAGCATCACGTAGAAGCCCGCCTTCAGCCACGCCATGTGCCGCTCGGTGGCCAGGTAGGTGGGGAACCAGGTCAGGAAGAACACCATCGCTGCATTGCCGGCGAACTGGCCGATCGAGGCGCCGACGATCTGACGCTGGCGGAGCAGGAAGCCCAGGTGGCGCCAGCGGAAGGCCGGCTGGGTCTTCGACTGGCTCAGGCCGCCGCCGGCCTCGATCAGATCGAGTTCGGCCTGGTTGACCAGCTTCGACGTGTCCGGCTCGCGGTAGCTCCTCAGCCACAGAAGGCCGAAGGCGAGGCCGATGGCGCCGACGCCTACAAACAGCGCGCGCCAGCCGAAGGTCGCCGTGACCACGTAGAGGACCGGGCTCAGGATTCCGAGGCCGAAGTACTGGCCCACCGAATAGACGCTGTTGGCCCGCGCCCGCTCGGCCTGCGGGAACCAGACCGCCAGGATGCGGCTGTTGGCCGGGAAGCAGGGCGCCTCGGCCACCCCCAGGCCCAGGCGGAACACCAGGAGCGAGGTCAAGCCCATGGTGAAGCCCTGCAGCACCGTGAACATCGACCAGAAGGTCACCGAGAAGAAGTAGGTCAGCCGGGCCCCGACCCGGTCGAGGAAGATGCCGCCGGGGATCTGCGCCGCCGCGTAGGTCCAGGAGAAGGCCGAGAACACCAGGCCCATCACCACCGGATCGAGCCTGAGCTCTTCCTTCATGGTCGGCGCGGCGATGCTGATTACCGTGCGGTCCAGGTAGTTGATCATGGTGCCCAGGGTGAGCAGCGCCAGGATCAGCAGGCGCACCCGGGTGGGCTTCAGCGCGGCGGCGAGGCTGGCGGCGGTCATCTCAGGCCCCCGACTTCGACGCCGCGATGGCCTGGCCGATATACTCGAGCGCCAGGGCGTAGCCGGTGACGCCCAGGCCGGCGATCACCCCGGTGGCCGCGGCGCTCATGATCGAATCGGCGCGCCAGCGGGCCTCGGTCTCGGCGCGCTTGTGGATGTTGGAGATGTGCACCTCGACCACCGGGCACTCGCACATCTTGATGGCGTCCAGCACCGGCACGGCATTGTAGGTGAAGCCGGCCGGATTGATCACCAGGCCGGCCGCCTGCCGCGCCTCCTGGATCCAGTCAACCATCTCGTACTCGCGGTTGGTCTGGCGGAACTCCAGCTCGAAGCCGTGGCGCTCGGCCACCGGCCGGCACAGGGCCTCGACGTCCTTCAGGGTCTTCGACCCATAGAGGTGCGGCTCGCGCAGCCCCAGCAGGTTCAGGTTGGGCCCGTTGAGCAGGTAGACGCGCGTGGACATCCGACGATTTCCTCCCGCATCATTCCTGTCACGCCGGGGTCGCGGAACCCCACCGGCGCCTTGCCCCTACCGATAGCGGACGTTCGGGAAGTTGTGAACACACCAGTCCGTACAAAGTGATAATGGGGCGCCGCCCTGGCCCTTGTTGACAGGTACGCACTAGTTCGTACGTTGTGCGCAACGACCGGCGCCTGAGCGTCGGCGATGCGGGACGGGAGGCGGCCATGGGCGCGTACGGAACACGGCTGCTGGCTGCGAGCGCCATGGCTCTGGCCCTGTCCGGCGCAGCGGCCGCGGCGCCGGGCGACTGGCCCACCTACGGCCACGACGCGGGCGGCATGCGCTTTTCACCGCTCAAGCAGATCACGCCTGCCAACGTCAGCCAGCTGAAACCCGCCTGGACCTACAAGGAGGTCCCGCTTGCGCCGCCCGCGGCGGCCAGCGCCCAGGACGACGCGCAGCGCCAGGCCGAGGGATTGGGCGCGCCGCCCAACGCGCGTCGCCGCGGCCCGCGTCCGGCGACCTCGGAGGCGACGCCGCTGGTGGTCGACGGGCTGATGTACGTGACCACCGCCTACCGCCGCGTGGTGGCGCTGGAGCCGGAGACCGGCAAGGAGGTCTGGGGCTACGACCTGAAGACCCCCGGCGCGGCCTCGCTGCGCGGCGTCGAATACTGGCCCGGCGACGGCAAGGTCGGCCCGCGCGTCGTGTTCGGCACGCGCGACGGCTTCCTGGTCGCGCTGGACGCCAGGACCGGCAAGCCCGCCGCCGGCTTCGGCCAGGACGGCGTCGTCGACATGAAGACGCCGGAGATCCTGCAGGGCTATCCCAAGGCCAGCGTCGGCATGACTTCGCCGCCGATCGTGTTCCGGAACCTGGTCATCACCGGCTCGGCCACCCAGGAGGCGCCGGCCAAAGGGGCGGCCGGCGACGTGCGCGCCTGGGACATGCGCACCGGCAAACTGGTCTGGACCTTCCACACCGTCGCGCGACCCGGCGAGCCCGGCCACGACACCTGGGAGGGCGACAGCTGGATGGGCCGCTCGGGCGTCAACGTCTGGGGGTTCCTGACCGTCGATGCCAAACGCGGCATCGTCTACATGCCGCTGGGCGCCCCCACCTGGGACCGCTACGGCGGCGACCGTAAGGGGGCCAATCTCTATTCCAGCTCCATCGTCGCGGCCGAAGCCAACACGGGAAAATACCTCTGGCACTTCCAGGTCGTGCACCACGACATCTGGGACATGGACGCCGAGGCGCCGCCGACGCTGATCGACGTGAAGCAGGGCGGCAAGACGATCCCGGCTGTGGCCATCGTCTCCAAGTCCGGCCTGCTGTTCCTGCTGGACCGGGTCACCGGCAAGCCGATCTACGGCGTCGAGGAGCGGCCCGTGCCGGCCAGCGACAACCCCAGCGAGGCGGCCTGGCCGACCCAGCCGTTCCCGAAGAAGCCCGCGCCGTTCGCTCGGCAGTCGTTCCAGTTGGAGGATGTCGCCAAGCTGACGCCCGAGCACGAGGCCTGGTGCCGGAAGCTCATCATGGAGAACGGCTTCAAGCTCGGCGGCCCCTATCTGCCCACCGGCTTCAAGGCGCCGACCGTGCAGTTCCCCGGCTACCAGGGCGGCGCCAACTGGGGCGGCGGCGCCTTCGACCCGACGCTGGGGTACTACTTCGTCAACGCCAACAACTTCGGCCAGATCGCCCAGAACGCCGTGAACGCGGCCGGCGAGGCGACCACCGCGCCCAACCCGGTGCTGGGCCGCTTCCAGCAGCCGGAGACGCGGATGATGTGCCAGGCGCCGCCGTGGGGCACGCTCACCGCCATCGACGTCAACAGCGGCCAGATCGCCTGGCAGCAGCCGCTGGGCGTCAGCGACAACCTGCCGGCCGAGATCGCCAGGACCGGGCGGCCGAACGTCGGCGGCGCCATCGTGACGGCCGGCGGCGTGCTGTTCATCGGCGCCACCGATGACAGCCGCTTCCGCGCGTTCGACGCCAGGACCGGCGCCGAGCTCTGGACCTACCGGCTGGGGGCCTCGGGGCACGCGACGCCGATCACCTACCAGGGCAGGGACGGCCGCCAGTACGTCGCCATCGTCGCCACCGGCGGCAGCTTCCTGGACAGCCCGACGACCGGCGCGGCCATCGAGGTGTTCGCGCTGCCCTAGATCCCGCGTGTGGCCTGCGGCGCGTCCTGGCTAGTTCGGCGCCGGCGGCGGAGCTGCCGGCGCGACGGGGGCGGGCGGCGCGGCGGCTGGGACGCCTTCCACGCCGAAGTTCTTCGTCAGGTAGTCGTGCACCTGGTCCTGTTCGGCGTCGGTCAGGGTGGCGCCGCGATCGACCATCTTGCCGATGATGTCCTCCCACTCCGCCGCCGTGTGGTGCTGGGCGGTGACCACCTCGACCTGGTGGCAGATGGTGCAGGCGCTGGCGACCAGCGCCTTGCCCGGGGCTTCGGGCAGGGGGTCCGCCGGCGCCTGGGCGCGGGCCGGCAGCGAGACGACGGCGGCGGCCAGGGCCAGGATGGCCGTCAGGGCAAGCGCGGGAGCCGGGGCGAGGGCGGTGCGGGCGAAGTTCATCAGGTCCTCATCGATACCGGCGGCGTCCTTCGCCGAGATTGAACGGGGTAGTTCAAGACTGCCGATCGGGTCAATTTGAGGGCGCGCCAAGGCTCGCGAAATCCTTGGCCGTTGACCTGTTCCGTATTTTGTACGAACTAGATGGTAATTACACGAAGCGCTATCGCCCGGTCCGGCAGGGCGCGTTCCCGTAGGGCGGCGAGGACAGGTTCGCGGATGGATTCGGGCGGCGACGGAACGAGCCGGCTGGCCGGCCTGGTGGGGCGCGGCATCCAGGGCTCGCGCAGTCCCAGCCTGCACATGCAGGAGGCGGCCGCCCAGGGCGTCACGCTCAAGTACCTGCTGTTCGACCTGGACGCCCATCCCTGGCAGAACGCCACCCTGGCACAGGCCATCGAGGGCGCCGAGAGCGGCGGCTTCTGTGGGGTCAACGTCACCTATCCCTTCAAGCAGGAGGTCATCGGCCTGCTGCACGAACTGTCCCCCGCCGCGGAGCGGCTGGGGGCGGTGAACACCGTGGTGTTCAAGGACGGCCGGCGCATCGGCCACAACACCGACTGGTCGGGCTTCGCGGAAGGCTTCCGCCGCGGCCTGCCGGACGCGCCGCGACAGAGGGTTGTGCAGCTGGGCGCGGGCGGAGCCGGCTCGGCGGTGGCGTATGCGCTGCTGGAGGAGGGCGTCGGCCAGCTGGTGCTATTCGACGTCGACCGTGCCCGTGCCGAGGCGCTGGCGGCCAGCCTGGAGGGCCTGTTCGGCGCCGGACGCGCGGTCGTGGGCGAGGATCTGGCCGGCGCGATCGCCGGGGCCTGCGGCGTCGTCAACGCCACGCCGGTGGGCATGACCAAACATCCGGGCACGCCGGTCCCGGCCGGCCTGCTGCGGCCCGACCTCTGGGTCGCCGACGTGGTCTACGTGCCCCTGGAGACCGAGCTGCTCACCGCCGCCCGCGCCCGCGGCTGCCCCACGCTCGATGGCGGCGGCATGGCGGTGTTCCAGGCGGCCGACGCCTTCCGCCACTTCACCGGCCTCGAGCCGGACCCCGACCGCATGCGCGCGGCCTTCCTGCGCTCGGTCGCCGCCGGCGCGCCGGGTCCGCTGGAAGTGACCTGATGCGGCGGTCGGAATTCTCGTCGGTGTCAGAACCGGGCGGCTTTCCTGACGTCTGTTGCAAAAACGTAACGCGCGCGGCCGCCGCCCGTCTTGACATGTACCAACTGGTTAGTACCATTCATCGCAACAGTCCGAGGGCGTAGGCAGAGGCGCCCCCTCCCCGATGCGATCGCCGGCTCCGGCGGCGGGTTGGGGATTCGAGACCTGCCGAGGAAACGACGGGACGCCTTTCAGTCACGGTTTGCGCACGGCGCGGCGATCGGCCGACCGTGCGGCCGCGCATCTCAACAATGAACTAACTAGTCCTTTTAGGGGGAGACTGATGCAACGAGCCGAACGCGAGCGTCGCACGACGCGGGCCCTGTCGCTGATGTGCGGCGTCTCGGTGGGCCTGATGGCCGCCACCGCAGCCTCCAGCGCCCTCGCCCAGGCGGCCAAGGCCGGGGCGGCCCGCGGCGACACCGAAGTCACCGAGGTGATCGTCACCGGGTCCAGCATCCGCGGCGCCCCGCCGGTGGGCTCGAACCTGATCGCCGTGGGCCAGATCGAGATCCAGAAGACCGGGGCCCAGACGGTGCAGCAGGTGCTGCGCTCGGTGCCGTCCGTGGTCGGCATGCAGGCGGTGGGCCAGGGCGCGTTCGGCTCGGCCGACGGCGCCGGCACCGACGCCCCCACCATCCATGGCCTGGGCGCCTCGGCGTCCAACTCGACCCTGATCCTGATCGACGGCCACCGCTTCCCGCTGTCGGGCATCAACCACGCCCTGGCCGACCCCAACATCCTGGCGCCGCTGGCCCTGGAGCGGGTCGAGGTGCTGGCCGACGGGGCCTCGTCGGTCTACGGCTCCGACGCCGTCGCCGGCGTCGTCAACTTCATCACCCGGCGTAACTTCAACGGCGTCGAGGTCCGCGCCCAGGCCGGCTTCGCCGACGGCTACAACAGCTATGGCGCGGGCGCCGTGGCCGGCAAGACCTGGGACACTGGCTCGGTCCTGGCTGCTATCGGCTGGTCCGACCGCGACGGCCTCCTGGCCTACAAGCGCGACTACACGGCCCGCAACCGCCTGGCGACCGGCGGCAGCAACCTGGCCGCCTTCGCCTGTTCGCCGGCGACCATCCAGGTGGGTTCGGGCCCGATCATCCCTGCGCCATACACCGGCGCCGGCGTCGCCAACGTGCAGAGCAACGCGCTCTGCGACTACTCGGGCGTCATCGACCTGATCCCCAGCGAGCGGCGCTACACGGGGATGGTCAAGGTCACCCAGGAGGTCGGCGACAAGCTCACCCTGGCCGGCGACCTGGTCTATTCCGACCGCCGCAACGTGAACCGCGACAGCCGCGGCGCCACCGCCACCGTGACCATCTTCGGCCCCGGCTCGGCCAACGCCTCGCAGATCAACCCGTTCTTCCAGGCTCCGGCCGGCTCGACCGCGACGTCGGAGACGGTGCGCTGGGACGCCAACGAGATCCTCGGCCCCGGCGCGCACACCAACGCTGGGGAGGAGACCGGCTACTTCCACGGCTCGGCCGAGTACAAGTTCAACGACAACTGGCGGCTCACCGCCGGCGGCACGGTCGGGTTCAACAACTCCTTCACCGACGCGCTCGGCGCCCTGTGCGCCAGTTGCGCCAACTTGGCCCTGAACGGCACCACCAACGGCGGCGGCAGCCTGACGGCGGCGTCGATCCCGGGCACCTCGGTGATCGTGCTGAACACCCCGCTGACCGCGGCCAACGCCCTGGACGTGTTCCGCTCCGGCGCCGCCAACCGCACCTCGGCGGCGGTCCTCGCCCGCCTGTCCGACAGCGAGGTCATCTTCCGCGCCCGCCAGACGATCCGCGACGCGACGCTGAAGCTGGACGGCACGGCGTTCCAGGTCCCGGGCGGCGACGTGAAGGTCGCGGCCGGCCTCGAGTACATCAAGTACACCCTGGAGCAGACCCGCGTCGGCCCGAACGGCACCGGCCCGGCGACCACCGGTTCGACCAGCCTGCACCTGAACTACGACCGCAACGTCAAGTCGGCCTACGTCGAGGTGCTGGTCCCGCTGGTCAGCCCCGAGATGGAGGTGCCCTTCGTCCGCAGCCTCGATGTCAACGCGTCAGGCCGCTACGACGACTACAACGACTTCGGCAACACCACGAACCCGCGCATCGCGGCCAACTGGGGCGTCATCGAGGGCCTGAAGTTCCGGGCGAACTACGCCAAGTCGTTCGTGGCCCCGGCGCTGACCAGCCGCGGCGCCGACGCCCTGGGCACCACGGCCGAGACCAGCGTCACCGCCTTTGCCGGCACGCTGAACGTGCCGACGGCGGCCTATCCGGGCATCATCGGCGGCGTGCCGGGCTGCAACGTGGGCGCGGTCACCTGCACCATCGGCGGCGGCACGGCCGGCCTGCAGGTCAACGGCGGCAACGCCGCGCTGAAGCCGGAGAAGGGCACCAGCTGGTCGTTCGGCGGCGACTGGGACCCGTCGTTCGTCCCGGGCCTGCGCCTGTCGGTGACCTACTGGCACAACAAGCTGAAGGGGGCGATCACCGCGCCGCAGGCCGCCTTCGCGGTCAATGCGGCCGGCCTGAACAGCCTGCTGACTATCTTCCCGGGCGGCGTCGGCCCGAACTCGGCGCAGATCGCCGCCATCACGGCCGGACGGCCGCTACAGACCGCGATCCCGGCCACGACCTACTTCGTCTACAACTTCCAGCAGCGCAACGCGCTGAACCTGGAGGTCGAGGGGATCGACGCCTCGATCGACTACGGCTTCGAGACCGAGGTCGGCCGCTTCACAGCCTCGGGCATCCTCTCCTACGAGACGAAGTTCGACCAGCAGGTCGGCACCGGCGGCGCCGTGTTCAGCGTCAAGAACACCACCGGCTTCAACACCACCTTCCCGTCGATCAGGCTGAACAGCCGCGCGCAGCTGGGCTGGGATAGCAAGTTCGGGCTCTCGACCAACATCGCGTGGAACCACACCGGCTCGTACCGCAACTGGAGCGGCACCACGGTGACCCCGCTGACCCGCAGCGCCGCCGGCGTGCCGACGGGTGGCGGCGACAAGGTCAAGGCCGGCAACTTCTTCGATTTCCACGCCGCCTACGACTTCACCGGCGACGGCCTGACCCAGGACCTGCAGCTGTTCGTCGACATCAACAACGTCTTCGACAAGGACCCGCCGTTCTACAATTCCAACAACGGCTACGACACCTTCAGCGGCAACCCGATCGGCCGCCTGACCACCATCGGCGTGCGGAAGAAGTGGTGACGCGTCCCTGATCCCCCTCAGCCGATTTGGCTGATCCTCAGACCCCGGGCCCCAACGCCCGGGGTTTTCTTTTCACCCCCACCGCCCGTCATGGCCGGGCTTGTCCCGGCCACCCAGACGCGCTGGCGATGCAGAACGCGCGCAGCGGCGCCGCACCGGGTCATCCCCAACGCCGACGTTTCTGGGTCCCCGGGACAAGCCCGGGGATGACGGTCGGGAGGGGGAGGGGAACTAGATCGACGGAACCGCCGCCGCCCGCGCCTGCGCGGCCATCCGCACCGGGGCGTTGACCGCGCCGTACTGGTCATAGCCGCCGACCCGCTGGACGATCTCGAAGAAGAAGCGGTCGTGGAACGTCTGGGTGTAGGCGTGCAGGAATTCGCCGCCGTTCGGGTCGCGGTCGAACAGCACGTCGTGGTCGCGCAGGGTCTCGATCAGCTCGTCGTCCAGCCCCAGCCGCGCGGCCAGGTCGTCGTAGTAGTTCTCCGGGATCGGCAGCAGCGCCACGCCCTTCTGCCGCATGGCGCGCACGGCGGCGTAGATGTCGTCGGTCGCGAACGCCACCTGGTTCACGCCGGCCCCGGCGAAGGTGGTCAGCGAGCGCGCCACCACCGTGCGGTTGCTCTCCGAGAAGCTCAGCGGCAGGCGCACGGTGCGCCCGGCATTGGTCAGCGCCCGGCTCTTCACCAGGCCGTAGGGGTCGGGCAGCACCCAGGACTCCTCCGGCGCCAGCCCCAGGACCGCGCGGTAGTAGAGCAACCAGCTGTCGAACCGGTCGCCCGGCAGCGCCTGGCCCACATGATCCACGCGGGTGATCGCCCCGGCCGCCGGCGTCTCGGAGCGCTCCCGCACGAAGTCGGCGGCCGGGTCGAAGTCGGGCGCCACCACATAGATCAGGCTGCCGTCCGGGGCGCGGATGCCCGGCATCGGCGCCTCGTCCGGGCCCACGCGCTCCTCGAACCGCTGGCAGCCCAGCACCTCGGCGCGGTTGAACAGCGCCTCCGGGTCGGCGACCCGGAGGCCGATGGCGCACACCGAGATGCCGTGCTGCAGCCAGTAGGAATTGGCGAAGGTGTCGCTCTCCGAATTCAGCGCGATGGCCAGGTCGCCCTGCCGATAGAGGATCACGTCCTTCGTCCGGTGGCGGCCCACGCGGGCGAATCCCATGCCCTCCAGCCACCCGGTCAGTTCGGGGAGCGCCGTGGTGTTCACGGCGAATTCCAGGAACGCCACGCCCAGGATGTCCGGCGCGGGCGGCGGGTCCAGCAGATCGACGCGCTTCCTGGCCCGCTGCGCGGCCGCGTCGGCCGGCGGCGCGCGGTGGCGCATCTGCTCTTCCAGGAACAGCAGCGAGCGCATGCCGTCCCGGGCGGTGGGCGCGGGAGCGGCGGCGCGGAACTCGTCGTTGAAGATCTCCAGCGACAGCGGCCCGGAATAGCCGGCGTCGATGGCCGCGGCCGCGAAGCCCGCCACGTCGAACTCCCCCTGGCCGGGGAAGCAGCGGAAGTGGCGGCTCCAGGAGAGCAGGTCCATCGAGAGTTTCGGCGCGTCGGCCAGTTGCACGAAGAAGATCTTCTCGCCCGGGATCTCGGCGATGCCCTTGATGTCGTCGCCCAGGGCGAGAGTGTGGAAGCTGTCCAGGATCACGCCCAGGTGGCTGTGGTTCGCCGCCTGCACGATCTTCCAGACCTTGCCGTAGGTCTTCACGTGCGCGCCCCAGGCCAGGGCCTCGTAGCCGATGCGGATGCCGCGGGCGCCGGCGCGCTCGGCCAGTTCGTGCAATTGCGCCGCGGCCAGGGCGTCGTCGTCGACCGCCAGCGGCGAGACGTTGGAGCAGACCAGCATCATCTTCGCGCCCAGCTCGCCCATCAGGTCGAACTTGCGCTCGGCCCGGTCCAGGTTGCGACGGAACTGTGCCTCCGGCATCGCCTCGAAGTCGCGGAACGGCTGGAAGAGCGCGATCTTCAGGCCCAGTTGTTCGGCCATCTGCCGCGCGTCGCGCGCCGTGCCGTCGAAAAACAAGAGGTCGTTCTCGAAGATCTCCACCGCGTCGAATTTCGCCGCCGCGATCGCCAGCAGCTTCTCCTGCAGATTGCCGCTCAGGGAGACGGTGGCGATCGACCTGCGCATGCCTTCGTTTCCTCGTGACCTGACCCTGAAACAGGGATGACATCACATTGACACGAACCAGTTCGTACATAAATTCCGATGTACGGAAAAGCGCGCTTTGCCGCGCCGCCTTTGGGGAGGCCGACCCGATGATCACGATCGCGCGCGCCCCGGCCGCGGAGCCCGCCGAGGCGGTTCCGCCGCGCCTGCTGGTGGTCGGCGGGCGCCGGGCCGCGGCCTGCCGGCCCACCGGCCAGCTGGAGCCCCGCGGCTACCGCATCGAGCGCCTCGCGGGCCTGCCGCTGCCCACGCCGCTGCCGGCCAGCGACGTGGTCATCTTCGCGCTTCCAGCCGCCGAGGCCGCGGCGGTGGGCGAGGCCTGCGCCCAGCTCCGCGCGCTAGCCGGCCCGCCGATGCTGGTGCTGCATCCGGGCGACCACCCGCACGACGCCGCCGACATGCTGGAGGCCGGCGCCGACGACTGCCTGCTGGCGCCGCACAATCCGCGCGAGGTGCTGGCCCGGGTCCGCGCCCTGATCCGCCGCCGTGACCGCAGCCGCCACGCGCCGGCCCGCCCGCGCGAACTGGCCGACGGCTGCCTGCTGGACGGGCGCAGGCTGGTGGTCCGCGCCTCCGACGGCCGCCAGGTCGGCCTCACGCCCCTGCAGCACCGCCTGCTCACCGCGCTGATGGCGCGGCCGGGCGAGGTGGTCAGCCGCGAACACCTGCTGGCCCACGTCCTGGGCGAGGACACCGACTCCTTCGACCGCGCGATCGACGTGCACGTCAGCCGGTTGAAGAAGCGTCTCGCGCAGGTCTGCAAAATGGAACTGATCACCGCCTATCGCGGTGTAGGCTATCGCCTGGATCTCGACGGGGTCGGTCCGTGACCAGGTTCACCACCGGGCCCTCGAGGAGATGCTTTCCATGACATGGTCCCCGAGGCTGCTGCGCCAGCTTCACCTCTACGTGGGCATGCTGATCGCACCTTCGGTGCTGTTCTTCGCGATCACCGGGGCGCTGCAGCTCTTCACCCTCCATGAGGCGCACCGAGACAGCGGCTACACGCCGCCCGCGATCGTCGAGAAGCTCTCCGAAGTCCACATCCACCAGCGTTTCGCCGCCTCACCGAAGAAACGCCCGGCCGCGCCCAAGGCCGGCGCCGTCGCCCCGGTGCCGCCCGCGGCGGCCAGGCCGCCCGAGGCAGAGGAGGGCGTGGCGCCGATCAAGTGGGTCTTCCTCGCCGTCGCGGTCGGCCTGGTCCTCTCGACTCTGCTCGGCCTGTGGATGGGCCTGACCCAGGGCCGAAATCGCCGCCTGGCGCTGGGCCTGCTGGCGGTGGGCGCGGTAGCGCCGGTCCTGCTCCTGGCCCTGTGAGGTCCGCCCGTGATCCGCGGCATCGACCACATCAACATCGCGACGACCAAGCTCGCGGAGAGCCGCGACTTCTACGTCGACGTCCTGGGGCTCACCGAGGGCGAGCGGCCGCCGTTCGACGTCCCCGGCCACTGGCTCTACGCCGAGGGCTTCCCGATCGTGCACATGCAGCTGGCGCCGCGCGACGTGGGCGCCTCGACGCTCAGCGCGCTGAACCACGCCGCCTTCCAAGTTGCCGACTTCGACGCCCTGGTCGCGCGACTGGAGGCGGCGAAGGTTCGCTTCACGCTGGTCCTCGTGCCGGGCACGACCACCCGGCAGGCCTTCTTCATGGACCCCAACGGGGTCCGCCTGGAACTCAACGAAGCGCGCGCCATGCAGGCGCCTGAACCCTCGGGGGAGACACGAACATGAAGCGTCTTGTGGGCGGCCTCGCCGCCATCGGCATCGGTCTGGGGCTCGCCGGCGCCGCGGCGCAGTCGCTGGCCCAGCCGCCGGCCGCCGCGCCGGTGTCCGCCGTGACGGTCAGCATGCGGCAGATGGGCGGGGCCCAGCGCGCGTTGGGAACCGAGCTGGCCAAGGAGACCCCGGACCCCGCCGCGATCAAAGCGGCGGCGGCTCGCCTCGACACCCTGGCGGGGCAGCTTCCCGGCTGGTTCGCCGCGCCGGTCACCGGCGCGCCCACGCGCAGCAAGCCGGAGGTCTGGTCCGACGCCAAGGGCTTCGCCGCCGCGGCCCAGGCGCTGAAGGCCCAGACCGCCAGGCTGGCCAGCCTGTCCGACGCCGGCGACGTCGCGGCGCTCAGGGCCCAGGCCCCTGCCGTCGGCGCGGCCTGCAAGGCCTGTCACGACGTCTATCGCGCGCCCGAGCAGAAGTAGGCCCATGCGGAGCCTCATCCTCGCGGCCGGGTTGGCCCTGGCCGCCGGCCCCACCACCGCGCAGACCGGCAATCCCGGCGGCCCGGTCAACGACAACCTGGGCGCCCCCGACTACGGCGTCTGCCGCGGCCTGGACGTGAAGTGCTTCCACGCCTGGGAGCGGCCGAAGACCAGCCAGTACCGCATCCTCCTGTTCACCCGCACCGGCGGCCCGCGCCACGTGAACCTGGGCGACCGCCTGCCCGCCGGCATGAACCCGCCGCTGGGCGACAGCAACGTCGTGCAGAAGGGGATGCTGGCGCTGGCGGCCAGGAACGGCTGGATCCTGGACTACACCGAGGACCTGGCCTTCATGACCAACCTCTCGGGCTACAACGCCGTGGTCTTCTTCTCGACCTCGCGCGACACCCTGGACGACGACGCCAAGACGGCGCTCCGCCAGTACGTCCGCGCCGGCGGCGGGTTCGTGGCGATCCACAACGCCTTCGGCACGATGTACAACTGGCCCTGGTACGAGGGCCTGATCGGCGGGACCAACTTCTACGACCACGGCCCGCATCGCACCGGCGACGTCGTGGTGGTCGACCGCAAGGACGCCTCCACCAGGGACCTGCCTGCCCGCTTCGGGTTCAAGGACGAGTGGTACAATCTCGTCCCCTTCCCGACGAAGGTGCGCTTCCTGGCGACGGTGGACGAGAAATCCTGGACCGAGATCCCACCGGCCCCGCCCTATCCGCCGGGCGCCAATCCCCGCCGCCCGCCGGGGCAGCAGCTGCCGCGCGTGGTCGGCGCCCATCCCGGCCACGGGTCGTTTCACCCGGTGGCGTGGTGCCAGTACTACGACGGCGGCAAGGTCTGGGCGACGACGCTGGGCCACGACGCCGGCGTCTTCAACGACCCTGCCTTCCCCGGCGCCGCGAAGTTCCAGGCCCTGGTCACCGGCGGCATCAAGTCCGTCATGGGCGAAGCGCCCTTCTGCCGATGAGGCCGGACGGCCCAGTCTGCCCGGCGCTATCAGTGTTTTCAGTGGTTTCCCGGACTGCGCCTGCGGCGCGCGCCGAACTGGCGGACTACCGCGCCTGAACCGACCGCAGGATCAGGTCGACGATCGAGTCGCGCCGGGCGGCGACGGCGGTGGGTGAGGTCATGTCCACCTCGTGGATGGCCGAGAAGGTGTGCTGGTTGGAGACGTTGAAGAAGCACAGGGCGCTGATCGACATGTGCAGGTCCAGCGCGTCGATGTCGGCCCGCATCACCCCTGCGGCCGCCCCCCGGGCGCAGAGCTCGCGCAGCGCCTGCACCACGGCCAGGTTCAGGTCGTGCAGTTCGGGGATCTGGGCGATGTGCTCGGCCCGGTGGATGTTCTCCACCATCACCAGGCGGATGAAGTCGGCGTTGGCCAGCTGGTAGTCGAAGGTGAACCGCACCAGGTGCGCCAGCGCCTCCAGGGGCGGTCGCGCGCCAAGGTCCAGCGTGCTCTCGATGGCCCGGATACGGCCGTAGCAATGCGCCAGCACCGCGCGGTAAAGGCCGTCCTTGCTGCCGAAGTGGTAGTAGATCATCCGCTTCGAGGTGCGGGTCTGCTCGGCGATCTCGTCGACCCGGGCGCCGCTCAGCCCCTTCTCGGCGAACTCGGCGGTGGCCACCTCCAGGATGTCGGCCTTGATCAGGTCGGCCTGGGTCATGGCCGGGGCCGCCGCGTCGGATCCGGCGTCACCCGGCGCTCTGATCTCCTGCCACGTCACGTCTGGGTCCTTGCCGACGGCCAATTGTAGGTCATGCTAACGATACAGCGGAACACGGGGTAGGCTTCGCGGCGGATTTGAAAAGCCGCGAACGGGGAGGGGCGTTTGGAGACCAAGACTGCCGGCCGCGCGGGGGCGGGCCTGATCGTCCTGTTCTGCTTCTTCATAGCTTTCCTCGAGGGCTATGACATCCAGTCGTTCGGCGTCGCCGCGCCGAAGCTGATCCCCGAATTCGGTCTCAACCCCGGCCAGCAGGGCTGGGTCGGCAGCGCCGCCATGCTGGGCCTGGTGATCGGCGCGTTCGGCGGCGGCTGGATCGCCGACCGGATCGGGCGCAAGCCCGTGCTGATCGGCTCGGTGGCCGCCTTCGGCCTGTTCTCGCTGGCCACCGCCATGACCCACGGCTACCCGGAGCTGCTGGCCGTCCGCGTGGGCGCGGGCCTCGGCTTCGGCGGGGTCATGCCCAACCTGATGGCGCTGGCGGCGGAGATCAGCGCGCCCGACCGCAAGGCCGGGACGGTCACGGCGATGTTCTGCGGCATGCCGGCCGGCGGCGCGGCGGTCTCGCTGCTGGCGCGGCTGGGCGGGGCGGAGCTGGACTGGCGCACGATCTTCCTGGTGGGCGGCGGGCTGCCGCTGCTGCTGATCCCGCTGGCGTTCTTCCTGCTGCCGGAGACCCGGCCCCAGGCCGCGCCGCACGCCGACCACCGCTGGACCACCACCCTGTTCGCCGAGGGCCGCACGGCCGGCACCCTGCTCTTGTGGACCATCTTCTTCGGCACGGCGGTGGTGCTGTACCTGATGCTGAACTGGCTCCCGACCCTGGTCACCGCCAAGGGGTTCACGCCCGGCGACGGCTCGACCGCGGCGCTCGGCTTCAACGTGATGGCCGTCGTGGGGGCCCTGGTGATGGGCTACGCCATCGACCGGGTCGGCTTCCGCTGGCCGACCATGGCAATCTTCGCGACCTTGATGGCGGCCATGGCCGGGCTGGCATTCGTGGCCCAGCTGAGCCCGCTCCTCGTGCTCTCCGCCATCGCCGGCTTCGGCGTCGTGGGCGGCCAGTTCTCGTTCTACGCCGTGGCCCCGATGCTCTACCCGGCGCACGTGCGTGCGGCCGGCGCGGGCGCCGCCGTCGCGGTCGGGCGCATGGGATCGATCGTGGGGCCGCTGCTGGCGGGCGAACTGCGCCAGGCCGGCTACAGCGCCGGCCAGGTGTTCGGGGCGTTGATCCCGGTGGTGCTGACCGCCGGCGTGGCGGCCTTCGCGCTCAGCTTCCTGGGAAAGCTGCGCGACGACTAGCGGCGGCGCGGCATGTAAGGCGGCGGAGCGTCGAACGACGGCGAGCCGAAGCTGGGCCGGTAATCCCGGGTCCCGAAGTCCGAACGGCCGAAGTCGGAGCGTTCCGTGGTGATCGTCGTGGTCACCGAGCCGAAGCTGTAGGTCTGGGTCTGGCCATAGGAGCCGCCCGACGAATAGCGGCTGCTGCCCTCGATCGGCCGCCCGCCCGCCGCATAGGTGTCGCGCAGGTCGGTGTTGTCCGTCGTGCCGCGCTCCTGCTTCAGGTGCGGGGCCTGGTCGCGGGTCGGCGCGGGCGAGATCGTCAGCGCCAGGGCCGGCGTGGCCAGCGCCGCGGCGCCGAGGACGAGGATGGACAGCAGCGGACGCATGGGACCTCCCGGATACGAGCCCCGGGAGGCTAGGCGCTGTGGCGGCCCTGTCAAACCCTTAGCGGGCCGGCCTAGGTCGGCGGCGCGGTCGAGGCGGTGATCTGCGCCTTGCTCATCGTGCTGACCGCTTCGGCGCCGCTAGGGCTGAGGGTCAGCGCCGAGCCCGGCAGGTTCACGTTGCGGCCATCGACGCTGACCGAATAGGTCGTGGCGCCGTCCGGTGTCTTGATCACGCGGGCGATCGTGCCGACCGCCGCGCCTTGCGCATCCTTCACCGGCAGGCCGGCGCGGAAGCCTGTCGTGGCGCTGGCGTCGGCTGCCGCCGCCGACGCGGGCGGCGCGGCCTTGGCCGGCGGCGTCTGGGCGAGCGCGGCGCTCCCGCCGGACAGGGCCAGGCCGGACGCGGCCAAGATCGTCGCGCAGAACATCATCGCCTTCATAGGGGCATCCTTTTTCGCGCCCACCCCAGATTGAAACCTCCCGGCGACCGGCTCGGTTCCGGGTCGAATCGGCGATGCGAGGGTTAACGGCGCGATAGGGATATTGAACGGCCTGAGGAAATCTCATTCTCCGGATCTTCGATCGGCTGGCGCCGTGTTCTCCTGAGAGCAGGTCTGGCCGGTCTAAATGACAATGATATTCCGGCCCAGCCAGCCATGCTGGTCGCTCGTTTCCGGGATTGGGATCAGGCGTCTTGCTCAAGGCCTTCACGCAGCATCCGCAGACCGTCGGCGAAAGCTA
>CBHTUE010000071.1:0-20811 GCA_966096115.1 uncultured Phenylobacterium sp. | reverse complement strand
TGAAAACACTGAAAGCCCATTTCGCTCAGCCGATCGTGCCGGCTCGGCGCCCTTCTGTGTTTTCAGTGTTTTCAGTGGTCCAAAACGACTGCCCCGGCGGCGCGCGCCGAGGTTGGAAGCGGGGCTCGGCAAAAGATCGGTTCGCGGTCGCCAACCTTTCCGAGATTTAAGCTGCGTCGGCGCGGGCCGCGGCGTATCAGCGCGGCCCCATGACCCAATTTCGTAAACCCCTCATCGCCCTGGCCGCCGCGCTTGCCGCCCTGATCGCGGTCATTGTCATCAACAACCGCGAGGCGGCCCGCCACGACGTGGCGGAGCAGGTCGCGCCGGGACCGCGCGCCTAGCCGAGCTATTGGGCGGGCGTGCCGGCGCTGATCGGCGCCTTCGCGGACTCAAGGGCCGCGCATTTGGCCTTGTCGCCGGCGGCACACGCGATGCGGGCGATCCGTTGCTCAGCGTCCTCCCGCATGCGGATCGACATCGCCAGGGCGGCGTCGGCCTCGGCGTTGTGCGACGGGGCCGCGGCCTCGGACGGGCCGGCGGCGGGCGTCGACGCCGCCGCAGATGCGGCGGCCGCCTGGCGCGCGGCCTGGGGCTGCGGGGCGGCGGGCTGGGCGAAGGCCGGCGCCGCGACGGCGCTGGCGGCGATCATCAGGACAAGGGCGAAACGCATCGACGGCTCCAGAGCTTGGCCTTGCGGCCGGCTCAGGAAACCGTCGTGCGCGCCCTAGGCCTTGATCCCGGTCAAATTCAGAACTTCGCCTTCACCTCGACGCCGAGCGTGCGGGGGTCGTTCACGAAGCCGGTCAGGTTGTCGAAGTCGATGCCGCCTTCGAGGCTCTTGTCGTTGGTGATGTTGCGGCCGAACGCGGCCACCTCATACCGGCCCTCGCCGAAGCGGTAGCCGAGGCGCAGGCCGCCCTCCAGCAGGTGCGAGTCATGGAACTCGGCCGACTTGTAGAGGAAGAAGTTGACGTTCGAGCGGTAGGCCCAGTCGGTGAACACGAACACCTCGCCGCCGCCGACCGGCACGGAATAGCCGGCCGTCACGTTGGCGATGTACTTCGGCGCGTTGGGCAGGACGTTGCCGTCGATGCGCACCGTGCCGGCGATCGGACCTGCCGGGTCCAGCACGGTGCAGCCGCCGCCGCAGGGCTGGGTGAACAGGTTCGGATCCTTCAGTTCGGTGTGGTTGTAGCTGAGGCCCGCGGTCAGGATCAGCCGGTCGACCGGCTCGGCCTCGGCGTTGAACTCGATGCCGTAGCCGACAGCCTTGTCGGCGTTCAGCAGGCGGTTGAAGTTGGCGCCGCCGCCGACGGCGGTCACCTGCAGGTCGTTGGCCCGGTAGTAGAAGACGTCGGCGTCGAAGCGCAGCCGCCCGTCGGCCGCCTTGCCCTTCACGCCCGCCTCATAGGACATCAGGGTCTCCTTCTTGGCGACCGAGATGGTGTCGCCGAAGACCAGCCGGCCCTGGATCGACGGCGCCCGCGAGCCCCGCGCCACGCGGGCGTAGAGGTTGACGTCGTCCGTCGCCGCATAGGTGGCGCTGAGGTTGAAGGTGACGTCGCTGGTGCTGGGGTCCGCCCGCTGGATCGGGGTGGCCGGGGCGCCGAACGGCGAGGTCACCCGCTGGGCCAGGAAGTCCTTCTTGTCGTGGCTGAAGCGCACGCCGCCGGCCAGGTTCAGCTTGTCCGACAGGTCGATGTCGACGTTGGCGAAGGCCGCATAGCTCTCGGTCTTCTGGTTCTGGTAGGCGTAGCCGTCCCGCGCCCCGCCCGCCAAGGTGTTGAAATCATAGGAATCGATCTTGATCGCCTCATGGAAGTAGTAGGCGCCAAGCGTGTAGCTGGTCGGGCCCTTCTTGCCGGCGAGCCGCACTTCCTGGGTGAACTGGCCGTGGAAGGGGATGCCGTCGGCGCTCTCCGACGGGAACGGGATGAAGCCCGGGCCGGAGGGCGGGGCGAACACTGCGCCGAAGCCGCCGTCGATGTCGCCGCGGGAATAGGCGTCCACGCGCTCATAGGCCGTGACCGAGGTCAGGGTCGGCATGCCTTCGCCGAAGTCGTAGGTGACCTTCAGGTTGGCGCCCGAGGACTCGATCTTCTGCACCGCGCGCGGCTGGGCGTCCTGGGCGATCTTGTCCCGCTCGAAGCCGGGAACGAAGCGGCCCGTGCCTTTCTGGATGATGTTGGCGCGGAACACCCGCGGCGTGCCGTCCAGGTGCTGGTAGTGCAGGTTCAAGAGGGCCGAGAGGTCGGCGGTCGGCGTCCACAGCAGCTGGCCGCGGAGGGCGAACTGGTCGTAGCCCTCGCTGACGTTGTTCTTCTTGGTGAAAGTGTTGTCCACCCAGTCGTCGCGGTGCTGGTAGAGGCCCGACAGGCGGAAGCTGAGCTGGTCGGCGATGATCGGCCCGCCGACCGCGCCTTCCAGGTTGATCGTCGAATAGGTGGCGTAGGACGCCTGCGCGTAACCGCCGAATTCCTTGGACGGCTTGACGCTGTCGAACTTCAGCACCCCGGCGGGAGTGTTGCGGCCGAACAGGGTGCCCTGCGGCCCGCGCAGCACTTCCACCTGGTCGATGTCGAACAGCGGGAAGCCCTTCAGCACCGGCGTTTCCAGCACCACTTCGTCGTAGACGAAGCTGACCGGCTGGGAGGCGTTCAGGTCGAAGTCGGTGTTGCCCAGGCCGCGGATGTAGGGGCGAGGGAACGTGCGGCCGAACGAGCTTTCCAGCGTCAGGCTGGGCACGCGGGCCGACAGCACGCGGATGTCGCCGCCGGACGACAGCACCGCCGCCAGCTTCTCGCCGCTCACCGCCGTCACCGACAGCGGCACGTCGTTGATGTTCTCGGCCTTCTTCTGGGCGGTGACGATCACCTCGCCGACGGTGGCGACGTCGTCGGCCGCCATGGCGGGCGCGGCGAAGGCGATGGCGACGACGGACGCCGAGGCGCAGGCGAGCAGGCGCTGGGTGCGGGACAGCATGGGGGACCCCTCTCTTGATGTGGGCGAGACGTGACTCGCCTCTCAAGGCCCCATAGCTACACCAGAGGATGCACCGCGGGGGCGTTCCGCCTTACGCTGTCACACGATCGTCGTGGATGCGTGATCGCCGGGCAACAGTGTTCGCGGCCCGCTCAGTCCTTCCGCGCCCGCAGCGGACGACGCCGCGGCGTGCGGACGTTGAACCGCGCTCGGCGAACATTGACGCCTTGACGCCGCAAGCGCCGGCCCCAACCGTGACGCGCCAGCAAGGGGCCGCGATTGGGACTGAAGTCGATCCTGCGGGACGGATACCTGGCGCTGCGCCGGCTGGGCCTGGCCGTGACCGCGCCGCGGCTCGACCGGCACTATCTCTCGCCCGACGTACCGGGGCCGCAGCGGGCGCGCCACGGCGCCCTGCCCGCCCTGGTCGCCGAGGCCGCCAACCGGCCCGGCCTGCGTGTCCTGGAGATCGGCGCCCGTGAGGTCACCGGCGCCTACGGCCTGCGCGAACAGCTCGGCCAAGCGACCTACGTCGGCTTCGACATCTACCCCGGGCCCAATGTCGACGTGGTCGGCGACGCGCACCGCCTCTCCAGCTACTTCGACGAGCCCTTCGACGTGATCTATTCCAGCGCCGTCTTCGAGCACCTGGCCATGCCCTGGGTGGTGGCCGAGGAAATCGCCGGCCTGCTCAAGGTGGGGGGCCTGGTCTGCATCGAGACCCACTTCTCGTACGGCGCGCACGAGCGGCCGTGGAATTTCTTCCAGTTCAGCGACATGGGCCTGCGTGCGCTGTTCTGCGAGGCGCTGGGCTTCGAGTGCCTGGAGGCCAACCTGCAGAACCCGATCGTCGGTCGCTTCTCGCACCTGGCCGACGCCTACCTGCGCTACCGCCCGGTCACCGGCCTCTACTGCCACGCGGTCTATCTGGGCCGGAAGGTGCGCGAGCCCGATGCGTTCGACTGGCGAGACGTCGACCTCGCCGCCATCGTCGGCGACACCCGCTATCCACCACCGCCCGCGACGTAGCGATCAGCCCCAGGGCGTCGCGATCGACGGCCGCGCCAGCATCATGGTCAGGCGACGTCGGCGCGTCTGCGTCGGCGCAGGCCGGCGCCCGCCAGGCCGAAGCCCGCGATCGTCAGGGCCCACGTCGCCGGCTCGGGGACGGCCCCCGAGTCATCGACGAAGTGGAAGGCGTAGTTGGTGAACCGGTCGCCCACGGCCCAGTCGTTCACATAGGCCGACGCGACGCCGAACGAGCCGTCGTCGTGGCCGCTCGTCGGTCCATAGTACTTACCCAGGTATTTGACGCTGTAGTCCTGATCCATGATGCCGATCCCGGAACCCAGGACCGAGTACCAGGCGACCTTGTCGGCGTCGGAAAAGTCCTTGCCCGCCGTCGAGATCACATAGTCGGACGCCTTGCCGCCGAACAGCAGAGCCGCGGCCTCCTGCGCCGTATAGGCCAGCGGCCCGGTGTCGCCGGAGCCGTCCCAGACCGGCCCCTGGTCCACCCGCCAGCTCCCGGCGAAGACATAGGCTGCGTCCGCGGCGCCCGCGGCCAACAGCGCGGCCGACGTCACGGCGACGGCCAGAACTCTACGAAGCGACATACGCACCCCTACTCAACAGCTTACGAATCGGCCCCGTGCAGCGCGCCATCAGAATGATCCAACCCTGAACACGATCCTAACAAGCCGGAACTCGACACAACCGGAACTCATCGTTCCGCAAGCGCCCCGGTTCACCCAGCCGAAGTCGCGTCCATGCAATGGGATGGACGCCGCCCTGGAAGACGGTTAGCTCCGCGATCTTTCGGATCGACACCCTCCCGTGACGCCCGCCGCCCGCCTGCAAGCTGCTCTCGAGTTGATCCATGACGTCGAGGATGTCGCGCGTCCCGCCGACGCGGTCGTCTCGGCCTTCTTCCGAACGCGGCGCCACATCCCCGACGACGCCCGCGGCGAGATCGCCGAGCTGCTCTATTCGGTACTGCGCAGCCACGCCCGGCTGAGCTGGTGGCTGGACAAGCACGGGCGCCCGGCGACACCCCGCAACCGGCTGCTCGCCTGGCTCGCGCTGGGCCGGGGCAAGACGCGCGACCAGATCGACCGGCTGTTCAGCGGCGGGAAGTTCGCGCCTGCCGCCCTGAGCGAGGCGGAGCGCGCCCTGCTTGGGCGGCTGCAGGGCGGATCCCTGGAGCATCCGGACATGCCGGAGGAGGTGCGCGGCGAATGTCCGGCCTGGGCGCTCACGTCGCTGCGCGCCCGCTTCGGCGATGCGTTCGCGCGGGAGATGGCGGCGATGCTGACGCCGCCGCCCTTGGACCTGCGGGTCAATCCGCTCAGGGCCACTCGCGACGCGGTGCTGGGCGCCCTGCGCGGTCTCGGCCTGCAGGCCCAGGCGTGTCGCATGGCCCCTCACGGGCTTCGCGTCCGCGAGCGCCCCTCATTGTCCCGCCTGCCGATGCTGAAAACCGGCGAGGCCGAGATCCAGGACGAGGGCTCCCAGTTGGTCGCCATGCTGGTGGGGGCCGAACCGGGTGAGCGCGTCGTCGACTTCTGCGCCGGCGCGGGCGGCAAGACCCTGGCGATCGCGACCCAGATGGCGAACAGGGGCGTCGTCATCGCGTGCGACGTCTCCGAGAGCCGGCTGAAGCGGGCCACGGAGCGCTTCCGGGGCGCGGGGCTGCACAACATCCAGACCCGGCTGCTCAGCAGCGAGCGGGACAAGTGGGTGAAGCGCCACAAGGGCGGCTTCGACCGCGTGCTGGTCGACGCGCCGTGCAGCGGAACCGGCACGTGGCGACGAAATCCTGACGCGCGGTGGCGGGCGCAGGACGCCGGGCTAGAGGCCCTGGTGGCGCTGCAGGCGGAGATCCTGTCCAGCGCCGCGCGCCTGGTGAAGCCTGGCGGGCGGTTGGTCTACGCCACTTGCTCCCTGTTGCCGGAGGAGAACGAGGCGCAGGTCGACGCTTTCCTGGCCGCGCATCCGGACTTCCGCGTCACGCCGCTGCGCGAAGCCGCGCCGCAGCTCAAGGACTCGGCCCACCCCGACTACCTGTCGCTGACGCCCGCGCGCCATGACACGGACGGCTTCTTCGCGGCGGCGATGCAGCGCGAGGTCACGCCCTCCGGCGCGTGACTAGGTCTTCAGCGGCACGCCCTTGGTCGTGAATTTCGTTCCGGGGTGGCGCGCGGGCCGGCGCAGGCCACTGCCGCCGCCCCCCGGCTGGTGGGCCGGGATGAGCTGGTCGGGGCGCGGGCCGATCAGGTCCGCGCGGCCCATGGCCTTCAGCGCCTCGCGCAGGACCGGCCAGTTCTCGGGGTCGTGGTAGCGCAGGAACGCCTTGTGCAGCCGGCGCTGGCGCAGGCCCTTCACCACCTCGACCTTCTCGCTCGCCCCGTGCCGCACGCCCTTCAGCGGGTTGACGCCCGAGTGGTACATGGCCGTGGCGGTGGCCATCGGCGACGGCAGGAACGTCTGCACCTGGTCGGCGCGGAAACCGTTCTTCTTCAGCCAGATCGCGAGGTTCATCATGTCCTCGTCGGTCGTGCCCGGGTGGGCGGCGATAAAGTACGGGATCAGGTGATACTTCTTGCCAGCCTTCTTGGCGGCCGCGTCGAACATCTCCTTGAACCGGTCGTAGGAGCCGATCCCCGGCTTCATCATCTTGTCGAGCGGGCCGTTCTCAGTGTGCTCCGGCGCGATCTTCAGCAGGCCGCCCACGTGGTGGGTGACCAGTTCCTCGACGTACTCGGGGCTTGTCACTGCCAGGTCGTAGCGCACGCCGGACGCCACCAGCGCCTTCTTGACGCCCTTCACCTCGCGCACCTTGCGATAGAGCCGGATCAGGTCGTCGTGGCTGGTGTTCAGATTCGGGCAGATGTCGGGGAACACGCAGGAGGGCAGCCGGCAGGCCTTCTCGATCTTCGGGTCCTTGCAGGCCATCCGGTACATGTTGGCCGTCGGCCCGCCGATGTCCGAGATCACGCCGGTGAAGCCCGGCGTCTTGTCGCGGATCTTCTCGATCTCCTGCAGGATCGAGGCCTCCGAGCGGCTCTGGATGATCCGCCCCTCGTGCTCGGTGATCGAACAGAAGGTGCAGCCGCCGAAACAGCCGCGCATGATCGTCACCGAGAACCGGATCATGTCCCAGGCGGGGATCTTGGCGTCGCCGTACGACGGGTGCGGCGCGCGCGCGTAGGGCAGGTCGTAGACGCTATCCATCTCCGCCATCGAGAGCGGGATCGGCGGCGGGTTCAGCCAGAGGTCGCGGTCGCCGTGCCGCTGGACCAGCGGCCGGGCGTTGCCGGGATTGCTCTCCCGGTGCAGCACGCGCGAAGCGCGCGCGTAGGCTTCCGGGTCCTTCTCGACCTGTTCGTAGGACGGCAGCCGGATGACGACGTCGCCGGGCTTGCGCGCGGCCCCTTCGTCGGCGGAGTCCAGGTCGTCGGCGTGGAGCTCGGTGTAGTGTTCCGGGACCTTGCGGAACAGCGCCACGCCCCGGACGTCGTCGAGATCACGCGGCGCCTCGCCCGCGGCCAGGCGGTTCGCCACCTCGACCACCGCGCGCTCGGCGTTGCCGTAGAGCAGCAGGTCGGCCTTGGCGTCGGCCAGCACCGAGCGGCGGATCTTCTCCGACCAGTAGTCGAAGTGGGCGATACGGCGCAGCGAGGCCTCGATGCCGCCGAGGATGATGGGCACATCCTTAAACGCCTCGCGGCACCGCTGGGCATAGACCAGGGTGCAGCGGTCCGGCCGCCGGCCGCCCTCGCCGCCGGGCGTGTAGGCGTCGTCGCTGCGGATGCGACGGTCCGCCGTGTAGCGGTTGACCATCGAGTCCATGTTGCCGCCGGTGACGCCGAAGAACACACGGGGCTTGCCCAGGACCTTGAACGGCTCGGCTGATTGCCAATCGGGCTGCGAGATGATGCCGACGCGGAAGCCCTGGGCCTCCAGCAACCGGCCGATGATCGCCATGCCGAAGCTGGGGTGATCGACGTAGGCGTCGCCGGTCACCAGGATGATGTCACAGGCGTCCCAGCCCAGCGCGTCCATCTCCGCGCGGCTCATCGGCAGGAACGGCGCCGCGGTCCCGGACGGCGGGCAAGGCCCGGAAATCAGGGGCGTTTCGGCTCGGATGTCATTGGGCATGGCCCCTCACGGATAGCACGGTACGTCCGCAAGGGCCCGACTTATGGCCGTAACGCCCGGCCGGCCGCTCGCCTAGACGTCCACCTCCGCGTCCAGGGCGTTCTCCTGGATGAACTCGCGGCGCGGCTCGACCAGGTCGCCCATCAGGCGGGTGAACATGTCGTCGGCGTCGTCGGCGTGGTTCACCCGCACCTGCAACAGGGTGCGCGCCTCCACGTCGAGGGTGGTTTCCCACAGCTGCTCGGCGTTCATCTCGCCCAGGCCCTTGTAGCGCTGGATGGAGAGGCCGCGGCGACCGTTGTCCATCACCGCGTTCACCAGGTCGAGCGGCCCGCGCACGGTGGCGCTGCGGTCGCGGCGGGTGAAGGTCGCGGGCTTGGCGAAGGTCTCGGCCATCTTCGCCGCCCGTTCGGCCAGGCGCCGCGCGTCGGCGGCGTGCAGCAGGAGCTCGTCCAGCACCAACTGCTCCGAGACCCCGCGCTTCACGCGCGAGAAGGCATAGCCGCCCGTCGCCGCGCGCGACCCGGTCCAGGCCCCGTCGCCTTCCTCGGCATAGAGGTCCAGCCGCCGCGCGGCCTCGGCCACGTCGTCGGAGTTGCCCAACAGTCCCGCCAGCGCCGCCTGCTCGATGGCGAAGGCGGGCGCGCGGGCGGCCAGCCGCTCGATGTTCGCCTTGGCGGCGCGGGCGCCCTGCACCAGGGCCAGCAGGTCGGCGCCGGTCAGCCGCTCGCCCGATCCCAGGTCCAGGGTCGCCTGGTCCACGCCCTCGTCGATCAGGTAGATCTCGAGCTCGGGATCGTCCTTCAGGTAGCGGACCGACTTGCCCTTGGACGCCTTATAGAGCGGCGGCTGGGCGATATAGAGATAGCCCTTCTCGATCACCTCCGGCATCTGCCGGTAGAAGAACGTCAGCAAGAGCGTGCGGATGTGGGCGCCGTCGACGTCGGCGTCCGTCATGATGACGATCTTGTGGTAGCGCAGCTTCTCGATGTTGAACTCGTCGCGGCCGATCCCGGCGCCCAGCGCCATGATCAGGGTGCCGATCTGTTCGGACGACAGCATCTTGTCGAACCGCGCCCGCTCCACGTTCAGGATCTTGCCGCGCAGGGGCAGGATGGCCTGGTTGTCTCGGTTGCGGGCCTGCTTGGCCGAGCCGCCGGCGGAATCGCCCTCGACCAGGAAGATTTCCGACTTCGATGGGTCCTTCTCCGCACAGTCGGCCAGCTTGCCGGGCAGTGAGGAGATATCCAGCGCCGACTTGCGCCGGGTCAGTTCGCGGGCCTTGCGTGCGGCCTCGCGGGCGGCGGCCGCCTCGGCGATCTTCTGCACGATCAGCCGGGCCTCGACCGGATGCTCCTCGAACCAAGTGGCCAGACCCTCGCCGACCAGGCCTTCGACGGCCGGGCGGACTTCGGATGAGACCAGCTTGTCCTTGGTCTGCGACGAGAACTTCGGGTCCGGCACCTTGACCGACAGCACGCAGGTCAGGCCCTCGCGCCCGTCCTCGCCGGTGACGCTGACCTTCTCCCGCTTCGCCGCGCCGGAGCTCTCGGCGTAGTTGGTGATGATCCGGGTGAGCGCCGAGCGGAACGCCGCCAGGTGCGTGCCGCCATCCCGCTGCGGGATGTTGTTGGTGAAGCACAGGACGTTCTCGTGGTAGCCGTCGTTCCACCACAGCGACAGGTCCAGTTGCACGTTCTCGCGCTGGCCGCGCACCACGATCGGGGTCTTGATCAGCGGCGTCTTGGCCTTGTCCAGGTGGCGCACGAAGGCCTCGATGCCGCCCTCGTAGTGCATGACCTCCTCGAACGGCTCGGCGCCGCGGTGGTCCTTCAGCCAGATGGTCACGCCCGAGTTCAGGAACGCCAGCTCGCGCAGCCGGTGCTCCAGGGTCTTCAGGTCGAAGTCGATGAAGGCAAAGGTCTGGGCCGAGGGCATGAAGGTGACCTCGGTGCCCGACAGGGGCAGGCCGTTGTCACGCATCGGCGCGACGCCGGTCTCCTTCAGCGGGCCCACAGAATCGCCGTGCCGGAACTCCATCTCGTAGGAGTTGCCGCCACGATAGATCTTCAGCTTCAGCCACTCGGAGAGCGCATTCACCACCGAGACGCCGACGCCGTGCAGGCCTCCGGAGACCTTGTACGAGTTCTGGTCGAATTTCCCGCCGGCGTGCAGCTGGGTCATGATGACCTCGGCCGCCGAGATGCCCTCGCCCTCGTGGATGTCCACCGGGATGCCGCGTCCGTCGTCGGTGACCGTCACCGAGCCGTCGGCATTCAGGATCACCTCGACCCGGCTGGCCCACCCGGCCAGGGTCTCGTCGATGGCGTTGTCGACCACCTCGTAGACCATGTGGTGCAGGCCCGAGCCGTCGTCGGTGTCGCCGATGTACATGCCCGGCCGCTTGCGCACGGCGTCCAGGCCCTTGAGAACCTTGATCGATTCCGCGCCGTATTCAGCCTGACCATTGCCCTCGGGCAGGTCGTTGGTGTCGTTCTCTTCGCTCATGTCGCGTCCAGCTGAAGCGCTCTTGGGGGAGGTCCGGACCGCCGGGATCCGGGAGCGCCTGATGACCGGCGCCGCGCCGCGCGCGGAGCCTGGATTTCTCTCCGCCCCTATATAGGGTTCCGAGCTGATTCTGCACGTTTTTCGGCAGTTCAAGGGGGGCGACATGAGGGTGGCGATCGGGCTCGCCGCTTTGGCGGCCGCAGGCGCCTGCGCGGCGGCGGAGCCGGCGGCGAAGCCCGCCGCCATTACGAACCCCGACTGGCTCGCGCGCCCGTCTGGAGAGGACATCGCCCGCTACTATCCGCTCCTGGCCCAGCGCCTGGAGATGGAGGGTCTCGCAACCCTGTCATGCACCGTCAACGCCGCCGGCGATCTGGTCGACTGCAAGTCCGTCTATGAGGCCCCAGCAGACTTTGGGTTCGGCGCGGCGGTCCTGAAGATCGCGTCCACCTTCAAGATGAAGCCTATGACCGTGAACGGGAAACCGGTCGACGGCGGCACGGTGCGCATCCCGATCCGCTTCGTGCTGCCGAAGGGCGAGGGGCCGAATGGTCCGGCTGAGCCGCCGCACGCCTCGCCCACGGCGATGACCCAGGCTCTGCGGCTGGTCGACACCGGCCAATTCGTGTCCGCCACGGCGCAGCGGTTCGAGAGCGTCACCGACTGGGGTGACGCGCCGCCGACGTTGCGGCAGGAGACCCGCACGGCGCTGCATGACGCCGTCGAGGCCCACAAGGTCGACCTTCGCGACGCCTTCGCCCGCGCCTTCGCGTCGGTCTATGCCGAAGGTGAGATGGCGGCCATCGCCGACTTCAACATGGGGCCGGGCAAGGCGGTACAGACCAACACCACCCTCCAGGCCGTCCGGGCCCAGGTCTTCAACACCTACCGGCGCACCCAGCGCGACGCCGCCCACGACGCCTTCTGCGCGGCCCGCGCCTGCGGCTCGCCCGCCGAGTTGGCGGCCGTCTGGCGCGCCGCCGACCCGCGCGACAACCGATTGGACAACCCGCAGTGGTCCGAAGCGCCGTCGTCGTTCGCCCTGCGCCGAGCCGCCCCGGCGCTGTACGACGCGATCGGCCTGACGGGCGCGGTCCGGCTGACCTGCAAGGTGGTCAAGGAGGGCAAGCTCGAGGGCTGCGGCGTCGACGAGGAACTGCCCAAGGGCATGGGCTATGGCGCTGCAGCCGTGTCACTGACCGGTCAGTATCGCCTGAGCCCGATTCAGCTGACCGGCGCCGAGGGGCGCAAGGTTACCGTCCGGGTGGGTTTCACCCCTACGACGCTGCCTGATGCCCAGCCGCCGCCTGCTCCGAAGTCCGCCCGCGCGCTCGAGCTCGGCCGGCGGATCGTCGACAGCGACCCGGATGACGAGGCCACGGGCCGCCGCACGATCGAGCTGCAGATCCTGCAGTACCAGGCGCCCATGCCGAAGGGTGTCGACGGCAAGACCTACGACGCCGCCATCGAAGCCTATCGCACGGGCTCCAACGCGGCCAGAACCGCCGGTCGGGCTCAGACCGCGGCCGGATGGGCCGCAGCGCTCAGCGAGGATGAACTGAGCGCCCTGGCCGCCTACCGCGCCACGCCGGCCGCGAAGGCCCAGAGCGAGCGGCGCGAAGCCCTTGGCGTGGCGATGACAAAGGCCGCGATGTACGCCGCGCAGGCGATCACCGCCGATGTCCACAAGGCGCTTTGCGCCACCCGTACCTGCCCGGTGATCGTGCGCGCCCCGGCCAGCCCCGCGATGAAGGCGCCCGGTTGAGCCGTCAGCTGCCCGCCAGGTGGTCCAGCAGCAGCCGGTTCACCGCCTCCGGGACCTCGTCGGTCAGGAAGTGGCCGGCGCCTGGGATCACCTCGAACCGGTAGGGGCCGGTGACGAAGTCCGCCGTCGCCTCCGCCGCCACCCGGCCTACGGTCCCGTCCGCGTCGCCCCAGACGTAGAGCGTGCGCGCGCCCACCGGCGGCACGTCGCGGGCCCTCAGGGAGGCCGAGCCGCCGGCCCGGTACCAGTCCACCGCGGCCTCGATGGCGCCCGGCTCGCCCAGGGTGTCGATGTAGGCCTGGGCGGTGTCGGCCGGCACGCCCGAGGCCGCGAACATCTTGCGCAGGCCCGCGAAGTCGTCGGCCCTGAGCGCCGTCCCCGCGCCCTCGCTCTGGAACGCCTTGTGGTGGCCTGAGCGCTTGGACTGTTCGGCGTCCTTCTCGAAGGCGCGGGCGAACGCCGCCGGGTGCGGCCGCGACAGCACCGCCAGGCTCAGCAGCCGCTCCGGCGCCTGGGTGGCGATCAGCCACGACAGCTGCCCTCCCCAGTCGTGCCCCACCTGGTGGAAGCGGTCGTGGCCGAGAGCCGACATCAGTCCCAGCGCGTCGCCGACGAGGTTCGCGGTCGCATAGGCCTCCAGGCCGGGCGGCCGCGCGCCGCTGGAATAGCCCCGCTGGTCCGGCGCGATCGCCCGGAACCCCGCCGCGCCCAGCGCCGCCAACTGCCCGCGCCACGCCCGCCGCGTCTGCGGGAAACCGTGCAGCATCAGCACCGGCCGCCCGTCCGACGGCCCCGCCACATCGACGGTGAAGGCGAGGTCGCCGAGCGGCACGGTGATCGTCTGGGTCATCGAGGTCTCCTGGCCGGGACCCTACAGCGCCGCCCGGAGCTGCGCGACCGCCTCGGCCACGCTGCACGCCGCGGTGTCGATCACCAGCCGCTCACGGTCCCAATGGTGGTAGTCGCGCCCCACGACCTCTTCCCAGGTCGGCGGGACAAGGCCGGGCACGTCCAGGGTCCGAGTCTCCACCCGCCGACGATGGACCTCCGCGTCGGAGCACACCACCTCGACCTCCAGCACCCGGGCGCCGGCGGCCAGGCCGGCCTTGCGCCAGGCGTCTCTGGTCAGGCTCCACGGGTTCACCGAGTCGCCAATGACGTCGTGGCCCAGCCGCAGGTTGTCCCCAGCCACCGCGTAGGCCACGCGGTAGCCGGCGTCCTCCAGCTGCCCTGGCGCGTCGGCGATCGCGGTCTCGATGGTGTCGATCCGCAGCCAGACGGCCCCGATCGCCTCGGCCAACGCCCGCGCGATCGTCGACTTGCCGGTCCCCGGCAGCCCGGACATCACGATCAGGGCCGGCATGGCGGCCTCACGCGACCGGCTCCAGGCCCGAACCCTCCACCGCGAAGCCCTGGGCGCGGCCCTTAAGGCCCTCGAACAGCATCTCGTCCGTACCGGTCAGGAACGCCTGGAGCCCGAGCGCCTCGATCTCGTCGAACAGGGCGGCGCGGCGCCGCGCGTCCAGGTGGGCGGCCACCTCGTCCAGCAGCAGGATCGGCGACGGCGCGGCGGTGCGGCTGAGCCGGGCGGCCTGGGCCAGCACCAGGTTCAGGATCAGCGCCTTCTGCTCGCCGGTGGAGCACTCGGCGGCGGGCCGGTCCTTCTCGTCGTGGATCACCGACAGGTCGCCGCGGTGCGGACCGGTCAGCGACCGCCCCGCCGCGCCGTCCCGCTCCCGCGCGGCGGCCAGCGCCTTGGCCAGGCGCAGCTCGATATCGGCGAACTCGGCGCCCTCCAGCGCCATCCGCTCCCAATCCCCGGTCAGCGCCAGCCGCGCCAGGGGAAACGGCCGCTCGCCACGGGTCGCGATCTCGGCGCTGAGCGCGCTCAGCGTCCGCGCCCGCGCCTCGACCATCAACGCGCCGGCCTCGGCCATCCGCGCCTCCAGAGCGTCCAGCCAGGCCGCGTCGGCGGGGCCGTCGGTCAGCAGGCGCATCCGCTCGCGCATGGCCTTCTCATAGGCCTGGACATGGGCCGCGTGGATCGGCTCGGCGGCGAAGACCAGCCGGTCGAAGAACCGCCGCCGCTCGGTCGCGCCTTCCAGGAACAGGCGGTCCTGCGCCGGCGTCAGCCACACCTGCCGAATGTGTTCGGCCAGCCGCCCGGGCGGGGCCGGCTCGCCCTCGACCCGCACGACCCGCCTCACCGCCCCGGCCGCCTCGACGCCGGTGCCCAGCCGCGCCTCGCCGGCCTCGCCCATCGTGCTGACCGCCACGGCCCAGGCCCGCCCGGCCGCCTCGCCCGGCAGCCGCCGGCCCACCTCCGCCAACGCCGATCCGCGCAGGCCGCGGCCCGGAATCAGGAAACTCACCGCCTCCAGCAGGTTGGTCTTGCCCGCCCCGTTCGGCCCGGCCAGCCAGACCGGCCGCCCGTCCAGAACCAGCTCCGCGCGGTCGTACGAGCGGAAGTCGGTCAGGGTCAGGCGGGTGATGGCGCAGGCGGTCACCGGGCGGTCTTAGCGGGTTTCGTCGCAGCACCGAACTCCGCGCCGCAGGCGCACGTCTCTTGGACCACGGACAGGGACAGAAACGCACAGAAAGCCTGGGCCGATCGGACCGCCCACACGACCATTCTGCGCCGGCCGATCGTCGCCCTGCGGGCAGGGCGCCGCGATCCTCTCCGGCCTTCTGTGTGTTTCTGTGCCTGTCCGTGGTATCAGGCCTTCGCCGGCGGGCCGCCTAACCGACGAACACGATCTCCGGCTGCACGCCGCCGCCCTCGAACACCAGGCGCCCGAACGCCGGCGCGGCGCGCTCGGCCGGCAGGTTGGCGCTGCCGGGATTGAGCGCGATCCCCTGCGCCCCGATGGCGTCGGTGGCCGGCCGGTGCGTGCCGGCATGGAGCAGCACGTCCACTTCGGTCCCGAACAGCGCCCGGCACGCCGCGCCGAAGTCCGCCACCGGCGTCAGCGGCTCCGACGACGTCGCCAGGCCCGCATCGACCGCACTGAACACGCACCCCACCCGCTTGCCGCCGATGTTCAGCAGCAGCGCCGGGTTGTCGGTGCGCGGGTCGTCGGCGTCGTCCTGGCCGCGCACGCCCACCACCGTGGCGATCGCCTCGAGCTGATCCAGTCCGGCGCTCTCGCCCATGTCGCCCAGGGTGACGATCAGGTGCGCGTCGGAGAGCGCGTTGAGCACATGCTGCGGAAACTCGGGGCCACCGCCCGGATGGATGTGGCAGTCGGCCAGCACAGCGACCACGCCTGCGTCCAACGTCAGCGACTTCGCCGTCATGTCATCCTCCCGCGCCGAACGCTGGTCATTATCCGCCAAATGGGGCTTCGGTCATGTCCGGATTCCGCCAGCGGCGTGTCACAACCGCCCCCATATCCGCGTCCTAGGCTCGAACACCGCCCGAGGGATCGATGAACCAGACCGAACGCGCCGCCCTGTTCCACCAGCTGCACCAGGGCCCGGAGGTGCTGATCCTGCCGAACGCCTGGGACGTGGCCAGTGCGGCCGCGGTCGCCGAGGCCGGGGCTAAGGCCGTCGCCACGTCGTCGGCCGCGGTCGCCTGGGCGCATGGCTATGCGGACGGCGACATCCTGCCGGTGGAAACCACCTGCGCGCTGGCCGCCGCGATCACCCGGCGCGTCGACCTGCCGCTCAGCGTCGACTTCGAGGGCGGGTTCACCGACGACCTGGACCAGCTGGACCACAACATCACCGACCTGATCGCGGCCGGCGCCGTGGGCATCAACTTCGAGGACGGCGGGCGCGACCCGCAACTCCACGCCGCGAAGATCGCCTGCGCGCGGCAGGCTACCGAGAAGGCCGGGGTGAACCTGTTCATCAACGCCCGCACCGACGTCTACCTGCGCAAGCTGGCGGAGGGCGACGCCGCCGAGGCCGAGGCCATTCGGCGCGGCAAGCTCTACGTCGCCGCCGGCGCCAGCGGCGTGTTCGTGACGGGCGCCGCGGACGCCGGGCTGATCGGACGCCTGGCCGCGGCGATCCCCGCGCCGCTGAACATCCTGGCGTGGCCCGGCGCGCCCGACGCCGCGGCCCTGGCCGCCGCCGGCGCGCGGCGCCTCAGCGCCGGCACGGGCACGTTCAACGCCGCCTACGCCGCCCTCACCCGAGCCGCGACCGCGTTCCTGGAAGCCGGCTCTTCCGACGCCATGATGGCCGCCGCCCAGGGCGCGCCGGCGTTGCAGAAACGGTTCTCGTCCTAGGCGGATCGAGGCAAGAGCGGATGACCCGGGCCGCGCCGCGCCCTATCTTGCGACCATGACCGATACCCTCGACGCCGAAGCCGCCCCCTTGCCCGACACCGGCCGCGCGCCGACCCAGGACGGACCTGCGATCCGCCTCTACCTGGTTGACGGCTCGGGCTTCATCTTCCGCGCTTTCCACGCCCTGCCGCCGCTGACCCGCAAGTCCGACGGGCTGCCGACCGGCGCGGTCGCCGGCTTCTGCAACATGATCTGGAAGCTGCTGGTCGACATGAAGGCGTCCGCCGACGCGCCGACCCACCTGGCCGTGGTGTTCGACAAGTCCGAAGTGACGTTCCGCAACAAGCTCTACGACAAGTACAAGGCCCACCGCCCGCCGCCGCCCGAGGACCTGGTCCCGCAGTTCCCCCTGGTGCGCGAGGCGACGCGGGCGTTCGGTGTGCCCAGCCTGGAGCTGGGCGGTTACGAGGCCGACGACATCATCGCCGCCTACGCCTGTAAGGTCCGCGACCTGGGCGGCGAAGTGATCATCGTCTCGTCCGACAAGGACCTGATGCAGCTCGTGGGACCCCGCGTCTCGATGCTGGATACGATGAAGAACCTGAAGATCGGCGCCGATCAGGTGTTCGAGAAGTTCGGCGTCACCCCGGACAAGGTGGTCGACGTGCAGGCCCTGTGCGGCGACAGCGTCGACAACGTGCCGGGCGCCCCGGGCATCGGCATCAAGACCGCCTCGGCCCTGATCAACGAGTACGGCGACCTCGACACGCTGCTGGCCCGCGCCGGCGAGATCAAGCAGGACAAGCGACGCCAGACCCTGATCGACTTCGCCGACCAGATCCGCCTGTCGCGCCAGCTGGTGCAGCTGGACTGCGACACCCCGCTGCCCGAGCCGGTGGACGACCTGGCGGTGCGCGATCCGGAGCCGGCCACCCTGCAGGCGTTCCTGGAGGATATGGAGTTCCGCACCCTGGCGCGCCGCGTCGGCGACGCCATGGCGCCGGGCCGAGAGGCGGCCGTCGCGGCGGTCGTCGCCGAGCGGCAGGCCGCGGGTCCGCCGCCGCCCACCCACGACGCGATCGACACCAACGGCTACGCGTGCGTGCGCGACCTGGCCGACCTCGACGCCTGGATCGCCCGCGCCTACGACGCCGGCGTCGTCGCCTTCGACACCGAGACCGATGCGCTGGGCGCCTTCGCCTCCAACATGTGCGGCATCTCTCTCTGCGTGGCCCCCGGCCAAGCCTGCTACATTCCCGTCGGCCACGAGACGGACGGCGGCCTGCAGCTGGACGCTCCGTCCGACCTGACCCAGATCCCGTTCGACGTGGCCCTGGCCCGCCTGAAGCCGCTGCTGGAAGACCCGGGCGTGATGAAGGTGGCCCAGAACGCCAAGTACGACATGGCGGTGCTGGCACAGCACGGCATTAAGGTCGCGCCGATCGACGACACGATGCTGCTGGCCTTCGCGCTCGAGGGAGGGCTGCACAACAAATACGGCATGGACGAGATGTCCAAGCGCATCCTCGATCACGAGCCGATCGCCTATAAGGCGGTCGCCGGGACCGGCAAGGCGCAGAAGAGCTTCAAGCACGTCGAGCTGACGGCGGCGACCGCCTACGCCGCAGAGGACGCCGACGTCACCCTGCGCCTCTACGAGCACCTGCGCCCGCGCCTGGTGCACGAGAAGATGGCCACGGTCTACGAGACCCTGGAACGGCCGATGCCCGCCGTGCTGGTCGGCATGGAAATGGCGGGGATCAAGGTCGACCCCGGCATCCTGAAGCAGCTCAGCCACGACTTCTCGGTGCGAATGGTCGAGCTGGAGGCCGAGGCCCACCGGCTCGCTGGGCGGCCCTTCAACCTGGGCTCGCCCAAGCAGATCGGCGACATCCTGTTCGGCGAGATGGGCATCGCGTCCGGCCGCACGACGGCGACCGGCGCCCAGTCCACCGACGCCTCGCTGCTGGAGGACCTGGCCGCCCAGGGCCACGAACTGCCCCGCGTCCTGCTGGACTGGCGGCAGCTCTCGAAGCTGAAGGGCACCTACACCGACAACCTGGTGGCCGCGATCGACGAGCGGACGCGGCGCGTCCACACGTCCTATTCGCTGGCTGCCGCCACCACCGGCCGCCTGGCCTCCACCGACCCCAACCTGCAGAACATCCCGGTCCGCACGGAAGAGGGCCGCAAGATCCGCAAGGCGTTCATCGCCGAGCCCGGTCATGTGCTGATCAGCGCCGACTATTCGCAGATCGAGTTGCGGCTGCTGGCCCACGTGGGCGATATCCCCCAGCTGAAGAAGGCCTTCGCCGAGGGCCTCGACATCCACGCCACGACCGCCTCGGAGATGTTCGGCGTGCCCGTCGAGGGCATGCCCGCCGAGACGCGGCGCCGCGCCAAGGCGATCAACTTCGGGATCGTCTACGGCATCTCGGCCTTCGGCCTGGCCAACCAGCTGTCGATCCCGCGAGAGGAGGCCGGCGCCTACATCAAGACCTATTTCGAGCGCTTTCCCGGCATCCGCACCTACATGGACCGCATGCAGCGGCAGGTGCGCGCCGAGGCGTTCGTGACCACCATCTTCGGGCGCAAGGTCCATATCCCAGCCGCTCGCGGCAAGTCGCCGGCCGAGCGCTCGTTCGCCGACCGCGCCGCCATCAACGCCCCGCTGCAGGGCGCGGCCGCCGACATCATCCGCCGCGCCATGATCCGCATGCCCCAGGCCCTGCTCGACGCCGGGCTGAAGGCGAAGATGCTGCTGCAGGTGCACGACGAACTGATCTTCGAGGCGCCCCAGGACGAGGCCGACGCGGTCATCGCCGTGGCCAAGCGGGTGATGGAGAAGGCCCCCGAACCGGCCGTCTCGATCTCGGTCCCGCTGGTGGTCGACGCCCGCGCCGCCGCCAACTGGGACGACGCTCACTAGCTCGCGATGCAACCGAGAGCGACGTTCTGCGCTCTCTCGCCCGACAGACGAAGCTGGAGGGCTGGAACATGCATGGCGTTGGGCTGATCGCGGCGATCCTGATCGGGATCCTCGCCGGCTGGATTGCGGAGCGGGTGATGCGGCGCAATCACGGCCTGCTGACGAACCTGGTCGTCGGCGTGGTGGGTGCGTTCCTGGGCAGCTTCCTGGCCACCAAGCTGGGCATCGCAACGGGCTCGGGCCTGATCGCCAGCCTGCTGGTCGCCACCGCCGGCGCGGTCATACTGCTGTTCGTGCTGGGCCTCTTCCGCCCCCGCCGCAGCTTCGGCGGGTTCAGGCGCTAGCCTGGATGAACCTCTGGTCGGCGCCCTCGAGGCGCACCGCGGTCAGAACGCCGGAGTAATAGACGCCGGTGTCGATGCCGATCCGGTTGACCTTCAGTTCCGGGCGGTCGCTGGGCGTGTGGCCGTGGACGACGACTTTGCCGAAGTCCTCGTCGGACTCCAGGAAGTCGTAGCGGATCCACATCAGGTCCCGGTCGGCCTGCGCCTCCAGCCCTATGCCCGGCCGCACCCCGGCATGGACGAAGAGGTAGTCGCCGACGCTCAGCGACATCACGCAGCGCCGCAGGAAGTCCTCGTGCCGCGGCGGCAAAGCCGCCGCCAGCTCCGCCTGGACGCGCGCCGTTTCCGCCGCCTCCTGGCCGAACGGCGGCGCGGCGACGCCGTAGGACCGCAGGGTCGCCTGGCCCCAGTTGCCGATCCAGTTGGGCCCGAACTCGGCGTCCACCAAACGCGCAGCAGCGCGTCCTCGTGATTGCCCTTGAGGCAAATCACCTCGAACGGCCCGTCGGCCTCCAGGGCCAGGATCGTGTCGATGACGCCGCGGCTGTCCGGCCCGCGGTCCACATAGTCGCCCAGGAAAATCAGGAGCGGCGGGTCGACCGGACGGCTCCGCGCCAGATCGTCGGCCAGTTCGCGCAGCAGCGGCCGCAGTGCGTCCGTGCGTCCGTGGGTGTCGCCCACCGCATAGACCAGACGGCCTCCGGTGGTGGGCTGGGCGCGGACGGTGGGTTCAGTCATGGCCTTCCAGACCTGCGGCGCCGCCGATGTGGGCGATGCGCGCAGGCCTGGCAAGCGGGACCGGCTCTAGAACACCCAGCCGGTCGCCGTGGCATGCAGCTGGTTGGCGTGCACGCCCGACAGGAAGATCGAGTCGGTGGCCGA
>CBHTUE010000070.1:0-21117 GCA_966096115.1 uncultured Phenylobacterium sp. | reverse complement strand
GCGTCGCCGGTCAGCATCAGCTCCATGGCCGCGCGCATGCCCATCAGCCAGGCGTGGTACTGGTTGTCCGGCGGGCTCATGGTGCGCACGGCTGGGTAGCCGATCTGGGCGTCCTCGGCGACGTAGACCAGGTCGCAGGCCACCGCGAGCTCGGAGCCGCCGGCCAGGCACCAGCCGTGCACCTGGGCGATGATCGGCGTCGCCAGGTCCCACATGCGGAAGCAGCCCTCGACCACGTGCCGCGCCCACTGCCCCTGGGCGCCCGAGGTGTGGAACGGCAGCGGGCCGAGGCCCGCCAGGTCGTAGCCGGACGAGAAGCACTTGCCGGCGCCGCGCAGGATGATGACGCGGACCTCGGGGTCGCGGTCGGCAGCTTCCAGGGCCGCGAACAGCTCGCCGCGCAGGGCGTTGGAGAGCGCGTTGCGCTTCTCCGGCCGATTGAGGGTGAGGCGCCGGACATGGGGCGCCGGATCGTCGGCCAGCAGGATCGGGGCGTCGGCCATCGGAGGTCTCCTCGCGTTTGGCTGCAATCCTTGCGATCCCGGCCGCGCGACGCAATGGCGGGCGCGCACGTCTTTGACCCGGCGACAACCAGGCCATGGGCAACCGAAGCGTGACCCTGGCGTTTGTTGGACCTGCCGCGCCGGCGTTCGGCCTGGCCCGAAACGAAGCTAGGTCATCCCATGCTGGGTATTATCGCCGTCATCCTCGTCGTGCTCTGGCTGCTGGGCTTCTTCGCCTTCCACCTCACCACCGCGGCGATCCACGTCCTGCTGATCATCGCCGTCGTGCTGGTCGTCCTGCACTTCATGCGGGGCCGACGAATCTAGGCCGGCCGGACTTCGACGTCGCGGGCGGTGACGACGTCGCCGCATTCGGAGCAGGTCTGGACGGGCGCGAAGTCGTGGCCGCAGGCCTTGTGGCGGTGGATGAGCGGCGGGCTGGCCGCGCCGGCGTAATGCACGTCGCCCCAGTGCACGATGGCCATGATCACCGGGTGCAATGCCAGACCCTTGTCGGTCAGGCGGTATTCGTGGCGCACGGGGTTCTGCTGATAGGCCTCGCGGCGCAGGACCCCTTCGTCGGTCAGCTTCTTCAGGCGGTCAGCGATGATGCTGCGCGAGATGCCCAGCCGCTCCTCGAACACCTCGAAGCGGCGCACCCCCAGGAACAGGTCGCGCAGGATCAGCAGGGTCCAGCGGTCGCCGATGACGGCGACGGTGCGGGCCACCGAGCAGTTCTGGTCGGGAAGGTCATTCCACTTCATCGGACGATCCTGCCGTTGACTCAGTTCGGATTCAAGACTTAGTTAGTTCGAAATCCGAATGGAGTGAGGAAATGCCTGCAGAAGAGGAGGCCGCGAAGCAAGGCGTCTGCCTGGTGGTGGGCGTGGGCGACGGGCTGGGCTCGGCGATCGCCAAAGCGTTCGCGGCCGAGGGCTATCCCGTCTGCATGACCCGCCGGGCGCGCAACATCGACGCGCTGGAGAAGGTGGCGGAGGAGATCCGCGCGGACGGTGGCGTGGCCCACGCCTATGGCGTCGATGCGCGGCTCGAGGACGAGGTGGTCGCCCTGTTCGAGAGCATCGAGCGGGATGTCGGGCCGCTGGAGGTGGTGGTGTTCAACATCGGCGCGAACGTCCGCTTCGGCATCCGCGACACCACCGCGCGCGTGTTCACCAAGGTCTGGGAGATGGCCTGTTTCGCGGGCTTCCTGGCCGGGCGCGAGGCGGCCAGGGTGATGGTCCCGCGCGGGCGGGGCACCATCCTCTTCACCGGCGCGACGGCCAGCGTGCGCGGTCGCGACGGCTTCGCCGCCTTCGCCTCGGCCAAGCACGGCCTGCGCGCCGTGGCCCAGAGCATGGCGCGCGAGTTGGGGCCGCTGGGGATCCACGTGGGCCACATCGTGATCGACGGCGCGGTGGACGGGGTGTTCATCCGCGGCAATCGCGGCAACGTCGACGACCTGTTGTCGCGCGACGAGATCCTGCGACCGTCGGACATCGCCCAGAGCTTCGTGGCCGTGCACAACCAGCCGCGTTCCGCCTGGACGCATGAGCTGGACGTGCGCCCCTGGACAGAGACCTGGTGAGGAGAGACGCCATGGCGACCATCGACTTCATCTTCGATTTCGGCAGCCCCAACGGCTACCTGGCCTGGCAGGTGCTGCCGGGGATCGCCGCGCGGACCGGCGCGAAGATCAACCTGATCCCGTGCCTGCTGGGCGGCATCTTCAAGGCGACCAACAACGCCTCGCCGATGGTCGCGTTCGGCAATGTAAAGGGCAAGCTGGCCTATGAGGGGCTGGAGACGCGGCGGTTCGTGGCGAAGCACAGCATCGACCGCTTCCGGCAGAACCCGCACTTCCCCGTCAACACGCTGCTGATCATGCGCGGCCTGGTGGCAGCCCGGCGGATGGGCGTTGACGACGCCTATCTCGACACGGTGCTGAAGGCGATGTGGGAGGACGGCGAGAAGATGGACGACCCCGAGGTGGTTCGCCGCGTGCTGGATGCCGCCGGCTTGCCCGGCGAGGCGCTGATCGCCGCGACGCAAGACCCCGAGGTGAAGGCCGAGCTGGTGGCCAATACCGAAGCCGCGGTGGCCCGTGGCGTGTTCGGCATTCCCACCTTCTTCGTCGGCGACGAGATGTTCTTCGGCAAGGACCGCCTGGGTCAGGTCGAGGAACAGGCGGCGGGCGGCTAAGGTCGCCACCCTATCCTCGTTATCCCCCGGCTTGTCCTGGGGACGCATTCACACCGAAAGGCAGCGGAGACCCGCAGCGGCGCCGCCGCGGCCAACAAGCCGATCGCCCGCCCAAAATGGGGCCCCGGACAAGCCGGGGGATGACGATGCGGTTAGCGGGGAGAGGCCGATGCAATGGCGTGACTCCGATCCGGGCCCGTTGGATAGTGCCGGTCTCGGAGGGGTGTCGTGGCGGCGGCGGGGGCAGCAGCGGAAGGCCGTAAGGCGGCGTCGAGTCCGACACGCGCGGGCCTGCGCCGCCTGTGGCTGTCGTTGGGCGCCGTGGCGCTGCTGTGCGCCCTCTGCGCGCCCCTGTTCGTCGACACCGTGGACCACACCGCCCCCAAGGCCGCGGCCGGGGTCGTGGACTTCGTACCGCACGGCGCGCTGAGCCGGCCGGTCGAGCTCTCCGGCGGGTGGAAGCTGGTCTGGCGCAGCGGCGCGCCGGGGCCGCCGGCCGGGACCGAGCGGGACGTGATGGTGCCGGGGCGCTGGTCGGACCAGTCGGCGGACGGCGAGACCCTGCCCGGCCAGGGCGCCGGCAGCTACCGCCTGACGATCAAGGGCCTGAAGCCGGGCCGCTACGCCCTCTATGTGCCGACGATCTACGCGGCCTCGCGGGTGATCGCGAACGGCCAGGAGCTGTCCACCTGGGGCACGCCCGGCGACAGCGCGGCTGCCACCATCGCCACGGTGAGGGCGCACGACGTGATCATCGACGTGGGCGACAAGCCGCTGGAGCTGCAGCTGGACGTCTCGTCCTTCCACCAGCGCGACGACGGGCTGGAGGCCGCGCCGCTGTTCGGCCTGGCGCGGCCGATGGCGCAATGGGTGGCGCTGGACTGGCTGCGCAGCTTCCTGCTGCTGGCCTCGATGCTGATCCTGGCCTGCTACGGCCTGGTGATCTGCCTGTTCCGCCGCGAGGACCGCAGCTGGCAGTTCTTCTCGCTGGCGGCGTTCAACATGCTGCCGGTGCTGGCGGTGTTCAGTCACGACAACCTGCTGTTCGTGGCCTTCCCGGACATGTCGCTGCTGGCGCTCAGGGCCATCGAGTACCTGACCGTGGTCGTGGCGATGTACGGCATCGTCGCCTACACCAACGCGCTGTTCCCGGAGGAGAGCCCGCGGCTGCCGTTCCGCCTGCTGGTGGGCGTGCTGGCGGCCGACTTCGTAGCCTACTCTGTGGCCACGGTGGTGGGCGGGACGATGGCGCTGTCCGAGGTGGCCTACTGGTCGCTGTGGGTGCGCATCGCCACCATGGTCTACCTGATCGGGCTGGTGGTGTTCGCCACGATCCGGCGGCGCGAGGGGGCGGCGCTCTACCTGCTGGGCATGACGGTCTTCTTCGTCTGCATGATGACCACCGACCTGATCGCCAACGGCTTCATCCAGCAGAACGGGGCCAGCCTGGACCTCCTGCCGCTGGGCATGCTGGCGATGCTGTTCACCCAGATCGTGCTGATGGCCGACCGCTGGGCCGGCGCCATCCGCAGCGCCGAGAACACCACCAGCGAGCTGCGCCAGATGCTGGACGTGAACGTCGCCATCGCCAGCGAGATCCACCTGGACGCCCTGCTGCGCCGCATCGTGGCGGCCACCTCGCAGATCATCGGCGCCGACCGCAGCTCGCTGTTCCTGTTCGACGAGCGCAAGGGCGAGCTGTGGTCGATGGTGGCCGAGGGCGTCGAGAGCCGCGAGATCCGCTTCCCCGCGACGGCGGGGCTGGCGGGGGATTCGTTCACTCGCCAGGCGGCGATCAACGTCACCGACGCCTACGCCGACCCGCGCTTCAACCAGAACGTCGACAAGGCCACCGGCTATCGCACCCGCGCCGTGCTGACCGTGCCGGTGACCACGCGGGCCGGCCGCCGGCTGGGGGTCATGCAGGTGTTCAACCGGCTGGACGGCGAGCCGTTCAGCGAGACCGACGTGTCGCGGCTGACCGCGTTCGGCGCGCAGGCGGCGGTGGCGATCGAGAACGCCACCCTGTTCTCCGAGGTGGCGGCGGAGCGGAACTACAACGACGGCATCCTGCGCTCGATGTCGTCCGGCGTGGTGACCCTGGACCGCGACCTGCGGTTCGCCAAGCTGAACGCCGCGGCCTGCTCGATCCTGGGCGTGGCGCCCGACATGGCCGGCGCGCCGGAGACCCAGGCGGAGCTGGCGGCCGCCAATCCCTGGCTGGTGCCGGAGATCCAGACGGTGGCCGCAAGCGGCGCCTCGAAGACCCTGCTGGACGCCGATGTGATGACCCTGAACGGCGAGCGGATCTCGGCCAATATTTCGATCGTCCCGCTCATGGCGGAAGACGAGCAGGCGGGCCTCCTGATCCTGGTGGAAGACATCTCGGAGGGGAAGCGCCTGCAGGGCGCCATGCGCCGGTTCATGACCCAGGCGGTGGTGGACCAGATCATGGGGCGCGAGGACGAGTTGCTGTTCGGCGCCGCCTGCCAGGCCAGCGTTCTCTTCGCCGACATCCGCAACTTCACGACCCTGGCCGAGAAGCTGCCGCCGCGCGACACGGTGGACATGCTGAACACCATCTTCACCGAGCTGTTCGAGGCCGTGGCGGCCAACGACGGGGTGCTCGACAAGTTCATCGGCGACGCGATCATGGCAGTCTACGGCGCGCCGCTGAGCTCGGGCCGCGACCCGGCTAATGCGGTCGAGAGCGCGGTGGCGATGATCGGCATGATCGGCGACATCAACGCCGGCTGGAAGGCGCGCGGCTTCCCGGAGATCCGCCTGGGCGTCGGCATCGGCAGCGGCGAGGTGGTGGCCGGCACCATCGGCTCGCCCAAGCGCATGGACTACACGGTGATCGGCGACAGCGTGAATCTGGCCTCGCGGCTGGAGGGGATCACCAAGGTCTACAAGGTGGGCATCGTGGTGTGCGAAAGCACCGCCAAGGCCGCCGACGGCGTCCACCCCTTGCGCGAACTGGACACCATCAAGGTGCGCGGCCGCTCCCGGCCCGAGCGGATCTACCAGGTGGTGACCGCCGACGCGCCGGTGCTGCCGGCGGTCATGGAGGCCTATGCCGCCGGCCGCGCGGCGATGGCGGCCGAACGCTGGAGCGAGGCGGTGGCGGCGTTCGAGGCGGCCCTGGCCCTGCAGCCCGACGACGGCCCGTCCGCCCTGATGCTGGCCCGCGCCCGCATCCTGGCCGAAACCCCGCCGGAAGCCGGCTGGGACGGCATCTGGGACTCGGCGAAGGCGGCCTAGAGCCCGCCCAGGGCCGTCAGCGCGTCGCGGCGCTCAGCATATTTCCCGCCGAGGCAGGGCGTCGCCAGGAAGGTGCGCAGGATCTCCAGCGCCTCGTCCGGCGGCGTGAAGTCCGCGCCCAGCACCAGCACGTTGGCGTCGTTGTGCTCGCGGGTGGTTTTCGCCATCGCCACGCTGCCGCACAGCGCGGCGCGGAGATGCCGGTAGCGGTTGGCAGCCATGGTCATCGCCTGCCCCGACCCGCAGATCAGGATGCCGAACTGGTTCGGATCCGATCCGAAGTCCGCCGCAAGCTTCTGGGCGTAGTCCAGCGCATCGCAACGCTCGGCGTTGTGCGTACCGAGGTCCTTCGCCGCGTAGCCGTTCTGCTCCAGCCAGCGGATCAGCGGGGCCTTCAGGGGGTAGCCGCGGTGGTCCGCGCCGATGGGAATGACGGACTTGCTCATGCCGGAGGCTTAGCGGTGGCGTTCCAGGAAGTCGAAGGTGGCGGCGTTGAAGGCGTCGTTGCGGTCGCCGGCGACCATGTGGTCGGCGCCGGCGATGTCGGCGAACTCGGCGTGCGGGACGAGCGTTCGGAAGTCGTCCACGCCCTCCTGGCTCAGCACGTCGCTCATCTGGCCGCGGACCAGGAGCGTCGGGACGCTGAGGTTGCGGGCGGCGTCGCGCAGGCCCTCGTGGTCGCGCGGCGGACGGCCCTGCTGGAACATTCGCGGATCCCAGTGCCAGTAGTAGCGCCCATCGCGGAGCCGCAGGTTCTTCATCAGCCCCGAGGTGTCCTTGGGCCGCGGGCGGTGGGGCAGGTAGGCGGCCACGGCGTCGGCGGCCTCGTCGACGCTGGCGAAGCCGTCGGGGGCCGAGTGCATGAAGGCCAGGATCTTGTCGGTGCCGGCGGTGTTCACCGTGGGCGCGATGTCCACCAGCACCAGCCCCGCCATCGGATGGCCAGCGGCCGCGTAGGCCAAGCCGGTCATGCCACCCAGCGACGCGCCGACCACGAACGGCGGCCGGTCCAGCTCGCGGGCGATGGCGGCCACGTCGGTTGCGTGGGCGGCCATGGTGTAGTCGGCGTCCGGCGACCAGCCGCTCTCGCCGTGGCCGCGCAGGTCGGCGCTGATCATGTGGAAGCCACGGCGCGCGCCCTCGCGGACGGCCCCGCCCCAGGCGCCGCGCGTCTGGCCGCCGCCATGCAGCAGGATCACCGGCGTGGCCCCCGCGGGGCCCGCCTCGTCGGCGACGATCTCGAGCCCGTGGTCGGCGAAACGGCGGACGCGCAGCGGCGGCACAGCGACGTTCATGGGCTCTCCCGGCGTGACATCCCAGCCAGCCTAGGCGGCTTTCCGCTAGGGGACGGAAGCCTGCGACGGGCGGCGGTTGCGGGTGGCCCCGCATGGCCCGACAGTGCCAGCCACAGTTTCGGGGAGCGTAGCGATGAACATCACACGGCGGGGTCTGGCGGGCGCGTTTCTGGCGGCGCCGCTCCTGGGGTCGGCGGCGGCGCGGGCCGCGGCGGCGCCGGGCAAGACCGAGTACGGGACCTTCGGCCTGGACCTGTCGGCGATGGACCCCAGCATCGCGCCGGGCGACGACTTCTACCGTTATGTGAACAACGGCTGGCTGAAGACCCACACCATCCCCGCCGACCGCTCCAGCTTCGGCGGCAACCTCGCCGAGAACACCCAGGCCCGGACCCGGGCGATCATGGAGACCGCCGCCGCCACGGGCACGGCCGGCGGACGCAAGATCGGCGACTACTACTCAGCCTGGATCGACGAGCCGGGCCTGGACCGCCGGGGCCTCGAGCCGCTGAAGCCGGAACTGGCGAGGGTGGCGGCGATCGCCACGCCGGCCGACCTGGCCCGCGCGCTGGCGCGGTTGAGCTACGCCGACCTCGCCAACCCCAACGGCGCCTCGCGGCCGGACCCAGCGCCGATCTCGCTGGGCGTATCAGTGGATGTGAAGCAGCCGACCCGCTATGTGCCGTCGATCGGCCAGGGCGGCATCTGCCTGCCGGACCGCGACTACTATCTGGTCGACACGCCGGCCAACCTCGCCGCCCGCGCGGCGTTCAAGGACCACCTGGCGAAGATGTTCACCCTGGCCGGGTTCGACGACGCCCAAGGTCGGGCCGGGCGCGTCTACGCCCTGGAGGCGCGGATCGCGCGCGGACACCGCAGCCGCGAGGACAGCCGCCAGGCGGAGAAGCGCTACAACCCCTTCCGCCGCGCCGACCTCGCGGCCCGCGCGCCCGGCCTGGACTGGGATGCGTTCCTCGCCGCGGCGGGCTTCGAGGGGCAGGACCTGTTCATCGTCGGCGCGCCCGAGAGCCTCGCGGCGTCCTCGGCCGCGGCCCGCGACGTGCCGCTGGCCGACTGGAAGGACTACCTGGCGTTCCGGGCGATCCGCAATTTCGCGCCCTGCGGTCCGGCGGCGTTCCGGGCCGAGGACTTCGCCTTCAACGAGAAGACCCTGCGCGGCACGCCGCAGATGCCGGCAGCCTGGAAGACCGCGGTGGTCCAGACCGACCGCGCCCTGGGCCAGGCGGTGGGCCAGATCTACCTGGCGCGCCACTTCCCGCCGTCGTCGCGGGCGATGGTCACGGAGATGACGCGGAACCTGAAGGCCTCGATGGGCCGTCGCATCCGCGGGCTCGCCTGGATGACCCCGGCGACCAAGACCAAGGCGCTGGCGAAACTCGCGAACCTGCGCGTGGAGATCGGCGGGCAGACGCCGCCGCGCGACTATTCCGGCCTGCAGGTGAAGCCCGGCGAGGCGTTCGAGAACCTGCTGCGCGCCCAGGACTTCGCGCGGACCCGCATTCTGGCGCGGCTGGGCCGGCCGGTGGACCGCGGCGAATGGTCGATGAACCCGCAGACCATCAACGCCCAGTCCAACTCGACCCTGGTGAAGGTGATGTTCCCGGCCGGCTACCTGCAGCCGCCGAACTTCGACCCCTATGCCGACCCGGCGGTGAACTACGGCGCGATCGGCCGGGTGATCGGCCACGAGATCAGCCACCAGTTCGACGACCAGGGCTCGAAGTTCGACGCGTCCGGGGCGCTGGACAACTGGTGGGCGCCGGAGGACCTGAAGCTGTTCCAGAAGGCCACCGCGGCGCTGGCGGCGCAGTACGACGCTTACGAGCCCCTCCCCGGCCTGCACATCAACGGGCGGCTGACGCTGGGCGAGAACATCGGCGACCTGGCCGGGTTGGCGATCTCGCTGGACGCCTACCACGCCTCGCTGGGCGGCAAGCCGGCGCCGGTGTTGGCCGGCCTGACCGGCGACCAGCGCTTCTTCCTGTCGTTCACCCAGACCCACCGCTCGCTGCAGCGGGAGAATGCGCTGCGCCAGCAGATCATCAGCGACCCGCACTCCCCCAACGAGTGGCGCTCGGCCGAGGTGCGCAACATGGACGCCTGGTACAAGGCCTTCGACGTGAAGCCCGGGCAGAAGATGTACCTGGCCCCGGACGCGCGGGTGCGGGTGTGGTGAGGCTCTTCATTCAAAGATGATCGTCATCCCCCGGCTTGTCCGGGGGACCCATTGGTCTACGCGGGCGATCAGAGAAGCGCGGCGGCGCCACCGTGCGCTTATGGGCATCTGCGGAGGCAATGGGTCCCCCGGACAAGCCGGGGGATGACGATCCGGGGGGCTAGGCCGTCGCCCGCTTCGGCGCCCGCCTGGCCGGCGCCTTGCCCACGACCGCCGCGGGCGCCGCGTCCCAGACACCGTCCCAGTCGGCGGGCGGCGGCGTCTCCGCCAGCACGCGGGCGCGGTCCAGCATCATGGCCGAGGGGCGATCGCCCGGGGCCGCGGCCACGGCGACCTCGAACGCCGCCACCGCCTCAGCCCAGCGCCGCCCCGCCATCGCCGTACGGCCGGCCGCGTAGGCAGCGAGCACGGCGGCGGCGACCGGCGCGTCGGGGGTGATCACCTGGAAGATCCGCGCCGGGCGCTCGCGGCCGCGCACCCGCAGGGTGTCCAGTTCGCGCATCGGGTAGGCCTCGCCCACCGCCGCGGCCGTGTCCTCGCAGACGATGATCCCGACCTGGTAGTCCTTGGTGATCGCCTCCAGCCGCGAGGCCAGGTTCACGCTGTCGCCGATCACCGTGTAGTCCATGCGCTTGGGCGAGCCGATGGTGCCGGCCACCACCTCGCCGGTCGCCACACCCACGCCCAGGCCCAGAACCCCCAGCCCGGCCGCCTGCCGCCGCGCGTTGATGGCGGCGATCATGGCGACCATGTTCACCGCGCTGTCGACCGAGTTCAGGGCGTCGCGGCCGGACGGCAGCGGCGCGCCGTAGACCGCCATCACTGCGTCGCCGATGAACTTGTCCAGCACCCCGTCCGAGCCGGCCACCGCCTCGAAAAGGTCGGTGAAGATCTCGTTCAGCATCTCCACCGTCTCGCGCGGCCCGAGCCGCTCGGCCAGGTTGGTGAAGTTGCGGATGTCGGCGAACAGCACGCTGGCCTGGCAGGCGGCGCCGAACAGCAGCTCGTCCTCGCGGCCCATGATCTGGTCGACGACCTTCTGGGTCATGAATCGGCGCATGGCGCCCTGCATGCGCTTACCCTCGGTGATGTCTTCCACCAGGATCAGCACGCCGGCCGCCTCGCCATCAGTCAGCAGTGGCACGATGGAGATGTTGGTAGAGATGGTGTCGCCGAGCGCGGTGCGGACGTCGGCGTCCAGCAGCGCCTTGGGGTGGCCGCTCTCGCTGACCCCGTTGATCTCGTCCAGGATCCAGGCGTTCGGGCCGCTGAGCAGGCGCCCGGCCGCCGCGCCGCCGGCCTGCTCCTCGGTGAAGCCCAGGATGGCGCAGGCGGCGCTGTTCAGCTTGGCGACATGCGCCTCGCGGTCGAGGGTGATCACCCCCGACGACATCGAGCGCAGGATGCTCTCGTTGTAGTTCCGCTCCGAGGCCACCTCGGTGAACAGGGTGGCGTTCTCGATGGCGATGGCGGCCTGGGCGGCGAAGGCGCTCATGCGCTCGACGTCGTCCTCGCCGAAGATCTTGCCGTCCTGATGGTTCAGCGCCTGCATCACCCCCACGCGCCGGCCCTCGCGGGTGGTGACCGGCACCGTGAGCACGCTCTGGGTCCGGTAGCCGGTGGCCGCGTCCACGTCGCGGTTGAAGCGCGTGTCGGCGTAGGCGTCCGCCAGGTTCACCACCTCGCCGTTGGTGAAGCACCAGCCGGCCAGGCCGCGGTCGGCGGGGAAGCGGATCTCGCGGGCGTCGACCCCCTCGGCGACCATGGAGACCAATTCGCCGCTGCGTTCGTCGTGCACGAACAGCGAGCTCCGCTCGGCGTGGATCAGCTTGCTGGTCGAGGTGACGATCTTGTTCAGCAGCGCGCCCAGTTGCATCTCGCTGGAGATCGAGATGTTGACGTCGAGCAGGCGGCGCAGGTCGGCGTTGCTGCGCTCCGACGCGTCGATCGAGGTGCTCCACCGCTCCGCCAGGATCAGCAGCTGCGAGAAGAGCAGCAGCATCGAGCCCACCGGCATCAGGCTGTGGCCGAAGATCGGCGGCAGGTGCGCGTTGAAGATGATGTCCGAGTAGATCAGGCAGAAAATGAAGCTGCCCAGGCCGAACAGGAACACGAACGCGCCTTCGCGCCGCCGGACGCAGGCGCCGATGACCACCGCCAGCATGCACAGGAAGCCGATCGTCCGCAGGATCGAGCTCCACTGCGACACCTCGGACAGGAGGTCGGAGTTCCCGGTCAGGGCGATGGCGGCGTAGGCCAGGATGCGGACGGTGTTGAGCCCCTGGAATACCCAGTAGGCGGTCCGCGGCGTCTCCCGCGGGAACAGCGCCCGCACGTAGGCGAGCGCCAGGCCCACCGCCGTGGCGCTGGTAAGGTAGTGCGCCGCCAGCATGCCGTTGAAGCTGATCCACGGCATGGCGATCATCAGCAGGTTGTCGTGGCCCAGCACCGCGGCCAGCGGCAGCATGTTGAGGCACGCCAGGGCGAAGTAGAGCGACGCCCGCTCCTGCGGCCGGAACAGGAAGACCACCAGGCCGTAGCAGATCAGCAGCATCAGCGACGCCACCAGCAGCATGGTCTTGATCCACTCCACCGCGTCCCAGGTGTTCATCGGCTGGGTGAGGCCGAAGATCGGCGAGGCGTAGAGGCCGTTGTCGCGGTGGTGGAAGGTCGAGATGTCGATCTGCAGCGCCACGTCGCGGCCGTCGGCGTCGAACTCGAACTCGTGGGGGCGGTGCAGCGAGACCGTGGTGGCGGCGGTCAGGCCGTAGACCCCGCTGCGGGACATCTCGCGGCCGTCTACGAAGACCCGCGACGACGAGAAGGTCTGCGGAATGTACAGCGCGTAGCGGCCCGGCCGCAGGCCGTGGAGCACCAGGTGATAGGACGCCGCGCCGGCCGCCGGCAGGGTCGGGCCGTCCTTGTGCGGTCCCGACCATTGGCCCGGAACCCGCATCAGCATCTGCGCCCCGGGCTGAGGCGCCGTATGCCAGACGAGCCGCCAGTCGCCGCGCAGCTCCACCGGCTTGGTCAACGGGCCGAAGCGGGAATAGTCGATCACACCGGCTCGCGCCTGCGGCGCGTCGCGGGCGATCAGGTCGACGAAGAACGGCAGGCAGATGGCGACCAGCAGCGACAGCACGATGACCGCGAAGCCGAACCGCCGCCACGGCGACGTGGTCGACGCGATGGCGACGCCCTTGGGCGCGTCGGACGCCCCTGCCCCGAGGCCCGTCACGCCCCTGCCTCAGCCGTCGTCCAGCGTTCCACGCGTCTCTCGAGCCGCCCCCCCGGCAATCCACACGCCACCATGCCCTGCGCGCCGGGGCTCGGCCAGCGTCACGCTAGGACATCCCGCCGCAGGCCGCGCGAATGGCGCCTAGCGCGGCGCGCGACAGGGCTTGATGTCGGCCGGCTTGGGCAGCCTGGCCGGCGCCTCGAAGATCGCCAGGTAGCCGACGCCGCCTTCCATGGTGGCCTCGGAGACCTGGCGGTAGCCGACCGCCTCGAACTCGCACTTCACCAGCGCCGGCGGCGCGCCGTGGCTTTGGGTCGGGCGGTCCAGGTCGATGACGCCCACCTTGCCGCCGGCCTTCATGGCCTCGGCCAGCCGCCAGAGCACGGCGTAGGGGTTCTGAATCTCGTGATACATGTGCACCAGGATCGCGCGGTCGATGCTGGCCTTCGGCAGCTTCGGATCGTCCGGCGTCCCCACCACGATCCTGACGTTCTTCAGCCCCCGCGCCTCGGCCTCGCGGCGCAGGCCGGAAATGTACGACTCTACAATGTCCTCGGCGTAGACCGCGCCCGTGGGCCCGACGGCCGGCGACAGGCGCAGGGTGTGGTAGCCGGAGCCGGCGCCGATATCGGCCACCGCCATGCCGGGCTTGATCTCCAGGCCGCGGATCAGTTGCCCGGACTCGTCGGCCGCGTCGCGGTCGGGGCCTGAGGACCAGATCGGCGAGACGATGCCGGCCACCGGCCGGTCCGGCAGCGGGAAGCCGGCCGCGTCACGCACGATGGTGCGGGCCGAGGCGCCGTCGGACGCCGGCTTGGAACAGGCGGCCAGCGCGGTCAGCAGCAGCAAAATGGCAAGGCGGAAACGCATCTTCACCTACTCAGCCTGAATCCAACGCCGACGCCAGTCTTAAGCCATGCGAAGAACGGGAAACGGAACGGGAACGTGTTATAGGCGCGGAATGGCCGACGCCGGCGCGAGCGCCTCCGATCTGTTGCCCGCCAAGTTCCAGGCCTGGTTCGAAGGCCGGGGGTGGTCGCCGCGCGCGCATCAGCTGGAGATGGTGGCCAAGGGGCGGCAGGGACGCGACGCGCTGCTGATCGCGCCCACCGGCGGGGGCAAGACCCTGGCCGGCTTCCTGCCGACGCTGATCGAACTGTCCGAGCGGCTGCCGGGCAACACGCCGCGCGGACTGCATACGATCTATATCTCGCCGCTGAAGGCGCTGGCGGTGGACGTGGAGCGCAACCTGGGCATGCCGATCGCCGAGATGGGTCTGCCGATCGTCGCCGAGAGCCGCACCGGCGACACCGGGATCGCGCGGCGCCAGCGCCAGCGGGTGAAGCCGCCGGACATCCTTTTGACCACGCCGGAGCAGCTGGCCCTGCTGTGCGCGTGGGAGGGCGCGCGGCTCTACTTCGAAGACCTGCGCTGCGTGATCCTGGACGAAATCCACACCCTGCATGCGTCCAAGCGCGGCGATCTGCTGGCGCTCGACCTGGCGCGGCTGCAGCTGCTGGCGCCGGCGATGCGGCGGGTGGGCCTGTCGGCGACGGTGGACGATCCGCAGGTGATCAAGAACTGGATGGCGTCGCATCGGGCGCCCGCCTCCTCTCCCCCGCGAAGCGAGAGGGAGAGGGAGAGGGTAGGGAGAGGGCTGGCGCAGGCGGCGGGGCCTGACCTGGTGGTAGATCAAGGTCCCGCAGCGGGCCCTCGCCCACCCGCAACCGTAACCGAGCCAGCCCTCTCCCTACCCTCTCCCTCTCCGGCTTCGCCGGGGGGAGAGGAGGCGCTGCTGCACGGCCCCGCCTCCATCGACCTCGTTCGCGGCCCGCCGGGAGCCGAGCCGATCGTCGACGTCCTGCTCTCCGAGGGCCGCGTTCCCTGGTCCGGCCATACAGCCCAGCACGCGATGCAGGAGGTCTATGACGTCATCAAGAAGGCCCGGATCGCGCTGGTGTTCGTCAACACGCGCTTCCAGGCCGAGTTCGCGTTCCAGGAGCTGTGGAAGCTGAACGAGGACGGCCTGCCGATCGCGCTGCACCACGGCAGCCTGGCGGCCGAGCAGCGGCGCAAGGTGGAAGCGGCGATGGCGCGCGGCGAACTGCGCGCGGTGGTCTGCACCTCGACCCTCGACCTGGGCATCGACTGGGGCGACGTGGACCTGGTGATCCAGCTGGCCAGTCCCAAGGGCGCGTCTCGGATGGTGCAGCGGATCGGCCGCGCCAACCACCGGCTGGACGAGCCGTCGCGCGCGCTGTTCGTGCCGGCCAACCGCTTCGAGATGCTGGAGTGCCAGGCTGCCCGCGAAGCCATCGCCGAAAACAAGCTGGACGGCGACCCGCCGCGCGTCGGCGCACTGGACGTGCTGGCCCAGCACGTGATGGGCTGCGCGGTCTCCGAACCCTTCGACCTGTTGGAGCTGTACGACGAGGTTCGCGCGGCGGGGCCTTATCGCGACCTCGCCTGGGAGGACTACGAGGCGGTCGTCGATTTCGTCTCGACCGGCGGCTACGCGCTGAAAACCTACGACCGTTTCCGACGCATCGTGAAACTACTCGATGGGCGCTGGAAGGTGAGGGACCTGAACGTGGCGCAGCGGCATCGGTTGAACGTGGGGGCGATCGTGTCGCCGGCCATGCTGTCGGTGCGCATGGGCACGCGGCGGGGCCAGGGCGGCCGCAAGATCGGCGAGATCGAGGAGGGCATGCTGGAGATGCTCGACCCCGGCGACACCTTCGTGTTCGCGGGCCAGGTCTGGGAGCTGATGGGCGTGACCAGCCTGGACGTGCTGGTGCGGCCGGCGAACGACAAGGAGCCGAAGATGCCGTCGTGGGGCGGCTCGAAGTTCGCGCTGTCCACCTACCTGGCGAAGCGAGTGCGGCAGCTGATGTTCGACGAGGAGCACTGGAAGGTGCTGCCCACCGACGTCCGCGAGTGGCTCGGCGCCCAGAAGGACCGCTCGCTGATCGTGGGCGAGGACGAGATGCTGCTGGAGACGTTCCCGCGCGGGAAGCGGAACTTCATGGTGATCTATCCCTTCGAGGGGCGACTGGCGCATACGACCCTCGCGATGCTTCTCACGCGACGCCTGGAGCGCCTGGGCGTGGGTCCGCTGGGGTTCGTCTGCAACGACTATGCGGTAGCGATCTGGGCCCTGGAGCCGATGCAGGGGCTGAATTTCGATGACCTTTTCGCTGAAGACATGCTGGGCGACGACCTTGAAGCGTGGCTCTCGGAAAGCTTCATGATGAAGCGCGCCTTCAAGGGCTGCGCGATCATCTCGGGCCTGATCGAGAAGCGGTTCCCCGGCGCCGAGGCGAAGACCGGGCGGCAGATCACTTTCTCCACCGACCTGATCTACGACGTGCTGCGCCGCCACCAGCCGGACCACATCCTGTTGAAGTGCGCGCGTGCGGATGCGGCGACGGGCCTCGTGGACGTGGCGCGGCTGGGCGACATGCTGGCGCGCATCAAGGGCCGAATCCGGCATTCTGCCCTGGACCACCTTTCGCCGTTCTCGGTGCCGATCCTGTTGGAGATCGGCAAGGAACGCTCGCCCGGCCAGGCCGGCGAGCGCATCCTGGCCGAGGCGGAAGACGACCTGATCGCAGAGGCTACCCGGTGAACGCGTTGAACCCTTCCTCCTTCGCCTACCAGTTCGCGGCCAGCGACTGCGGGGGGTTGCGCACGCGGGTGCGCGGGGCGGACGTGGTGATGCGGTGCTCGGGGGCGCTGTGGATGGACGGCTGCCTGGTGGTGGCGGACCTGCACCTGGAGAAGGGATCGTCCTATGCGGCGCGCGGCCAGATGCTGCCGCCCTACGACACCCGCGAGACACTGAACAGGCTTGAAGCCGAGGTGGCGGAGCTCTCGCCCGCCATGGTGATCCTGCTGGGCGACACCTTCCACGACCGCCGGTCCGAAGGCCGACTGGCGGCGGACGACGCCGACAGACTCCGGTCTCTCGCGGCGGGACGCAGGTTGGTCTGGGTGATCGGCAACCACGACGCCGACGGGCCGCAGGCGCTGCCCGGCGAGGCGGTCGACGAGATCGCGTTGGGCCCGCTCCTCTTCCGCCACGAGCCGCAGGCCGGCGCCCAGCCGGGCGAAGTCGCGGGCCACCTGCACCCGGCCGCCAAGGTGCGGGCGCCCCGCGGCACGGTGCGGCGGCGCTGCTTCATCACCGACGGCGAACGCGCGATCCTCCCGGCGTTCGGGGCCTATGCCGGCGGCCTGAACGTGCTGGACGCGGCGTTCGGCGGGATGTTCGTTCGCCCGCCCCTGGCCGGCGTGCTGGGCCAGAAGGTCCGGGCGGTGGGCTGGCGGCAGCTCGCGGGGGACTAGCCGCACGCAACCGAACCGGTGCGTCGGCGATTGAAGGGCTGAGGGACGCTGCAGCCCAGGCTAGGCGATGACGGCTGATGATGACGGGCGCCCGGGCCCATCGTTCCAGGGCTTCCACGACTATGCGGACGACACGCCGCGCTCCCATGGGACCGCGGCCGACTTCGATCGCACCGCGATCTGGAGCCGCCCGCCGATCGCCTACATCCCGGAACCCGACCCGCCGCCAGGCGCCTGGGATGATATCCCTGGCGACCCCGAATCCCGCGCTGGCGGCCGGCCATGGGGCAAGATCGCCACCGTCGGCGGGATCGTCGTGGCGTTGGCCGCTGGCCTTTGGCTGGGCCTGGGCGCCGATCGGCCGGAAGACGCAGCGCTCGTCAGGGCGGCCGCGGAAGCGCCGCTGTCCGCCCCCGCCCCCGCGCTGAACGTCGAAGTCGCCAGGCCGCAGCTGGCCGCCGCGCCCCCACCGCCGGCTCCCGCAGAGCGCCTGGAGGTCTTGCCGGCCGCCCGACCGGGGACAACGCCGCCTCCGCCCGTCCGGACGCCGCCAGCGGTCGCGCAGGTTCCGCCCGCGGTCGAGCAGGCCGCGGCGCCGGCGCAACCGAGGCCGTCACCGAAGTCGCCGACCGCGCCGGGGGCGCCCCGTGAGACCGCGGCCGCCGCCCCGACGGGCGACCCTGTTCCGGCGGCGTCGGGTGTGGCTCCCAGCTTCGCCTGCCGCGACGCGCCCAGCCGGGCCCGCGCCATGGTCTGCGCCGATCCCGGCCTGGCGAGGCTGGACCGCCGGATGAAGCGGGCCTACGCCGACGCGCTCGGGGCCGGCGTCAACGAGACGGTGCTGCAGGATGACCAGGCCGACTGGACGGACATCCGCGAGGACGCCGCCCGCTATTCCCGCGGGGCAGTGGCCAACGTCTATCGCCAGCGGATCGAGGAACTCGAGCGCATGGCGGACGAGCCGCACTGACGCACGACCACCCGCACGCGCCGCGCCGGCGACGTTAACGAACCGGTGACCATTAACCCTTCCTTTAGAGGCCCCGTTAACACTCTGTTGACACTTAGGGGCCCCGCGGAGGGGCCCTGATGGACGACAGAGACGCTTGGCTGGCGCGGAGCAATGCCGAGCTGGTGGACGGCTGGCGCGAGGCCTGGTGGATCGAGGCGCGCGCCCACGCCCAGTCCGACCGTGAGCAGCGCCGGCTGATCGACGAGACGGACCCGGTCCGCTACGCCGTGCTGCACCTGGTCGACCATGATCCGGCGCGCGCGCTGGAGGTCGGGTTCCTGATCGCAAGGACCGCCGACCACACCGCCATGCTGATCAACGTCGGCGTCTGCATCCTGCAGGAACTGCTGAAGGACGACCCGACGCTCTGGGACGCGATCGAACTGGAGGCGGCGGCCAATCCCAAGCTGCTGAAGGCCGTCGGGCAGGTCTGGGAAATCCCAGTGCCCGAGCACCTGTGGGACGCCTACAACGACTTCGAACAGGGCCAGCGAACCAACGCCCCGCCGCCGTCCGACGCCGCGCCCCCACCTCAAAGGTAGGCGCCGGGCGCCAGCCTGGGCCATGATCGTCGCAAACGTGCGGGGGGCGAATGCGGCGCCAGAAGGTCCTGGTTCTCTATCTGGCCAATTCGGCGCTGGACGCGCCGGTGGTGGCGTGGGCGGTCTATGACGGTACGGGCGCGACGCGGCCGATGGCCGGAGACGCCGACGAGCCGCCCTATCGCACCGGCGTCGACGCCCTGAAGGACGGCTGGCGGCTGATCCAGGCCTCGCAGCTGAACCCGCACACGCCGGGCGCTGAGTTCGACGTGGCCTATCTGAAGTACGAGTTCTGGTTCGAACAACTGGTCGAGGTGGACGCGTGAGCAACCTGCCGCTCCTCAGCGCCATGCAGATGGCGAGCTTCGCGGCTCGGGGCTTTCTGCGCTTCGACGGCGTCGTGCCGGACGAGATCAACGCCCAGTTCCTGGACGAGGTCGGGACGCCGCCCGCGCCCGCCAAGGGCCGCAAGATGATGCGCACCTATGGCGAGCTGCTGGCGAAGGCCGGTGTGCCAGAGGTGGCGGCCGGGACGCCGCTCTCGCAGGCCTATCCGCAAGGCGGCGCGATCGCGCGGATGCTGGAACTGCCGGTGGTGGCCGGCGCGATCCGCAGCCTGGTGGGCGACGACCCGACCTTCGACCATCACTTCCTGCACGTGACCTTCCCGCCCGCCTACCACGAGGCCGGCGGCAGCGAGAACGTCTCGCAGCACACCCACCAGGACTCGACGATCGACCCGCGCCAGGCCTTCGACCTGCAGATCATGTACTACCCGCACGCCGTGACCCGCGAGATGGGCGGCACGCGGTTCATTCCCGGCACGCACCTGCGCAAGGTCAGCGAGGTGGCCCTAGGGCGGTATCAGAACATCCGCGGCCAGCAGCACATGGTCTGTGAGGCGGGCACCCTGCTCTTCCTGCACATGGGCATGTGGCACGGCGGCGGGGTGAACCTCTCCGACCGCACGCGGACCATGTTCAAGATCCGCATGAACCCCAGCGCCGAGCAGTCGCGGAAGTTCGACGTCTCGACACTGGTCCCGCAGGCGGCGCAACGGCCGATCTTCTACCTGAAGGGGCCGCAAGCCCCGTCGGTGGAGCAGGTGCTGATGACGCCCGAGCCGTGGTTCGAACAGGACACCGGGCGGCTGGAATATGTGAACCGGGTGAAACTCTGGCGCTATCTGACAAGCGACCCGTCCTACGACGCCGACTACTGGCTGACCCGGCTGGAGAACCTCGCCTAGGGCGCCGTAGGCCGGGCGAAGATCGCGCGGGCGCGGGCTTCCGCCTGCCGCGCAGCCGAGAGGATGCCCGGCAGGGCGTAGTTCCCCTCGTGACAGGCGAACTCGTAGATCGGCCCCTTGGTCGCGTGGAAGACCAGTTCCCCCTGCCAGGGCTGGGTGAACTCGCCCGGGTCGTGCACCCAGAACGCATAGTGCATTTCCGTGGCCGAGGTGCGCGTCATGCGCTCCACCACCGTCATGTCCGCGCCCGGCGGGGCGTCGGGCATTTCCGTCGGCAGGAAGTTGGTGGTCTCGATCACCAGGGTGTCGCCCTCCCAGTGACCGATGGAGTCGCCCATCGCCAAGCGCACCGACGGCGGCGGGTGCCGCGCGCCGGGGGCCAGCCGCACTATGCGCATGGCTGACATGTACTCCGCCAGGATCGCCAGCTGATCGCCGGCCTGCACGAACTGGTAGTTGTCGTTGAAGCCGCCGTTCAGCATCGGCGGGCCGGCCGCGTCGGTGCTCAGGCAGCGTTCGCTGCGGTTGCGGACCTCGGGGCCGTCGAAGTCGATCCTGCGATGCGCCCGGCGCACCTTCTGGCTGGCTTTGGCCGCAGCCGTGAACGGCAGCCGGGCATCGGCCGGCGAGGTCAGCAGCGAACTTCTGAGCTGTCCGCGGATCCGGAGCAGGCCGATGTCAGTCTCCCACCATTCCGATTCCAAGCCGCCCACCGTGTCGTCCGGATCCGCCTCAGGCGGCTTGCCGCGCCGCTTGGCCTCGTAGGCCTTGGCCTGCGCCTCGGTGACCACCAGGGTCTTGAAGTCGTCCGGCCGCTCGAACGGAGTCAGGGTGTTGTTGCTCCACAGGCCACTGAAGTCCGGCGGCGCAGCCCACGCCGCCGGCGCGGCCAGCAGGCCGATCGCCGCGATTGTCCACCTGCGCATCCGCCCCTCGCATGCCCGGCGCCCAATCTAGCGCGTCGGGCGCGCATGGCTACGGGCGGAACGACCGCGGGGCTGCGGACCGAGCCGCAGTTAGTCGCCGGACCGCGCCAGCAGCTCCGCCAGTTCGTCCTTCCACAGGGCGGCCCAGGTGTGGGTGCCGTGGCCGTGGGTGTCCTTGCTGGTGGGGATGAGGACGAAGCGGGTGGTCTTCAGCCGCTTCGTCGCCGGCTCGGTCAGGCCCAGTTCCGGCGGGTTGATGAAGTCGTCGGCGGAGTTCACCCAGGTCATCGGCGCGGTGATCTTCTCCAGGTCCTTCGAGGGGTCGTAGGTGCGCGAGGCGGC
>CBHTUE010000069.1:0-21613 GCA_966096115.1 uncultured Phenylobacterium sp. | reverse complement strand
ACCCCGATGCGACCTCCATCATGTGGAAAATCAGGGCCAGGAGGGCGTCATGTCGCTGGGCGGCGGGTCGGATCCGGAGGGATCGGCTTCGTCCTGGCGTGGCTGGCTTCGAAGGCTGACGTCCAGCCGCCTGCCGACGCTCGTGGCGGTGTTCGTGGCGCTGAGCGCCTTCGCCGGTGGCGTGGTCGCCACCAAGGCGTTCGAGGGGCCGGCCAGGACTGCGGTCTCGACCGCCGGCGAGCCCGGCACGTCCATCTGGGGCCTGTTCGGCAAGCCCCGCGCCGCCGACGCGCGCCGGCGGGGCATCCCCAAGCCGGCGGGTTTCGCGGTCTGGCGCACCCGCGTCGACGTGGCCGGCGCCCAGCCCAAGGCCTGCATCCAGATGAGCCGGCCGCTGGACCCCACCAAGGCCTATGGCGACTTCGTGCTGATCTCGCCCGAGCTGGAGACCAAGCCGGCGGTGACGGCGAAGGGCGACGAGCTGTGCATCGCCGGCGTGGGCTTCGCCGACCGCACGGTGACGCTGCTGAAGGGCCTGCCCGGCCTGGGCGCCGACAAGCTGGCCCAGAACGCCGACGTGGCCTTCAACTTCGGCGAGAAGCCGCCCTATGTGGGCTTCGCTGGCCAGGGCGTGATCCTCCCGCGGGAGGATTCCGACGGGGTTGGCATCGAGAGCGTCAACGTCACCCGCCTGCACGTCGAGGTCTGGCGCGTCGTCGACCGCAACCTGGTGCGCAAGTCGATCACCGCCCCCGATCCCACCGGCGAGGGCGAGTACGCCGGCGACTACGGCGAGAATACCGCCCGTGATGAAGGCCGGCTGATCTGGAAGGGCGACGTCGCGGTGCGCGGCGGCCACGGCGACCGTGTCACCACCGTCTTCCCGCTGGGCGCGGTGCTGAAGGAGATGCAGCCGGGCGGTTACCTGATCAAGGCCAAGGACGCCTCGGGCGCCAAGGGCCTGAAGAAGGAGAGCGAGGACGGCGAGGACGAGTACGACAACAACCCGCCGGCCCAGGCCAAGCGCTGGGTGATGTTCACCGACATGGCGCTGACCGCCTACGAGGGCTCCGAGGGGCTCGACGTGGTGGTCCGGTCGCTGAAGACGGCGAAGATCCTGCCGAACCTCAAGGTCAGCCTGGTCGCCCGCAACGGCGAGACCCTGGCCGAGACCCGCACCGACGCCGGCGGGCGGGTGAAGTTCGACCGCCCGCTGCTGGACGGCGAGGGGGCCGCCGACGCGCGCATGGTGATGGCCTATGGGCCACAGGGCGACCTGGCGGTGCTGGACCTGGAGCGCTCGCCGGTGGACCTGTCCAAGCAGGCGGTGGGCGGGCGCACGACCGAGGCCGTCTCCACCGGCGGCGTCGACGCCTACCTCTACGCCGACCGCGGCATCTACCGGCCGGGCGAGACGGTGCGTTTGAACGCCCTGCTGCGCGACCGCGAGGCGCGGGCGGTGAAGGACCGCAAGGGCTACATCGTGGTGCGGCGACCCTCGGGCGTCGAGCTGATCCGCTACGGGTTCCAGAAGACCCCCTACGGCTCGGCCGCCGCCAGCGTGGTGCTGCCCAAGAGCGCGCCGCGCGGCCGCTGGCGGGCTACCGTCGAGATCGACGGGACCGAGGCGCCGGCTGGCGAGATGACCTTCGCGGTCGAGGACTTCGCCCCCAGCCGCCTGGACGTGCAGGCGAAGGGCGACGAGCAAGTGCCGCTGCGCCTGGACGAGGTGCGCAACGTCAACGTCACGGCCCGCTTCCTCTATGGCGCGGCCGGGGCCGGCCTGCAGGCCCAGGGCGAGGCGCGGCTGCGGGTCGATCCCGACCCGTTCCCGCAGTTCAAGGACTTCCAGTGGGGCGACCAGAAGGAGCCGTTCCAGGAACAGTTCCTCGACCTGGAGACCACGGTCACCGACGGCGACGGCCACGCGGTGATCCACCTGCCGTCGCTGGCCGCCCACGACAGCCCGCAGCCGCTGGAGGCCGCGGTGGTCGCTTCGGTGTTCGAGCCGGGCGGGCGGCCGGTGAAGGAGGGCGCGACCTTCAAAGTGCGCCCCGCCGCCTACTACCTGGGCGCCAAGGTCGACCAGGGCCTGGCCTCCGGCGGGGCTGATCCGCTGGTCTCGATCGACGTGATCGCGGCCGACGCCTACGGCCGCAAGCGGGCGCAGGCGGGGGTTGGGTATGTGCTGATCAGCGAGGCGTGGCGCTACGACTGGTACCAGCAGGACGGCCGCTGGCAGTGGCGGCGGACCAGCCGCGACGTGGTGGTGCAGCGCGGGACACTGAATATCCCGGCGGCTGGGACAGCGAAGATCGCACGGCGGCTGGGCTGGGGCGACTACCGGCTGGAGCTGGCGGGGCCGCAGGGCGCCAAGAGCGTGATCCGCTTCGCCTCGGGCTGGGGCGCGCCGGCCAAGGACGCTGACGCGCCGGACGTGGTGCGGGTGAGCGCGGGGACCCGGTCGTACAGTCAGGGCGACACGGTCGAGGTGACGCTGAAGGCGCCCTACGCCGGCGAGGCGCAGATCGCGGTGGCCACCGATCGGCTGGTGGATTTCAAGGCCGTGCCCATCGGGTCGAACGGGACCACCGTGAAGCTGAAATCGACCGCGGCCTGGGGTGGCGGGGCTTACATCCTGGTCAGCGTGATCCAGCCGCGGGACGCGGTGACCGCGCCGAAGCCCGGCCGGGCGCTGGGCGTCATCTATGTGCCGCTGGAGCCCAAGGGGCGGCGGCTGGACGTGGCGCTGGGGACGCCGGCGAAGGCAGCGTCGAAGGCGACACTGGACGTACCGGTCACTATCAAGGGCGTGGGCTTCGGCGGCAAGGCGCGGGTGAGCGTGGCGGCGGTCGACGAGGGCATCCTGCGGCTGACCAAGTTCGCCAGCCCCGATCCGGTGAAATGGTACTTCGGCAAGCGCGCGCTGAAGGTCGACCTGCGCGACGACTACGGCCGACTGCTGGACCCGAACCTGGGCCCGGCGGCGGCGGTCAACTTCGGCGCCGACGAGATCGGCGGCGAGGGGCTGACCACCACGCCGATCCGTACCGTGGCCCTGTGGTCCGGGGTGATCGAGACCGACCGGGGCGGCCATACGGTGATCCACCTGCCGGCGCCGGACTTCAACGGCGAGCTGCGGCTGATGGTGGTGGCCTGGACGGACGATGCGGTCGGTGGCGGCTCCAAGCCGCTGACCGTGCGCGAGCCGATGGTGGCGGAGCTGTCGCTGCCGCGGTTCATGGCGCCGGGGGATCGCGCCCTCGCCACGCTCGAACTTCACAACGTCGAGGGCCGGCCGGGCGACTACACCGCCAGCGTCGTCGGCAAGGGCGGCTTCATCGCCAATATCCGCCAGCTCTTCCACCTGCCCCTGGGCCAGCGGACGGTCCAGCGGGTGGCGTTCGACGCGCCGCGCAGCGCCGGGATCGGCCAGGTGGGCTTCCGGGTGACCGGGCCGGGCTTCTCCACCGGGCGCGACTTCCCGATCCAGAGCCGGCTGGGCTGGGGCCGGATCACGCGGACCACCTATGTGCTGCAGGCGCCGGGCACGGCCTATGCGCCGACGCGCGACCTGCTGGCGGGTCTCGCGGCGGGGGACGCGACCATGCAGGTCAGCTACTCGCCGTTCCGCGGCTTCGACCCGGCGCCGATCGCTGCGGCGCTCTCGCGCTATCCGTACGGCTGCACCGAGCAGCTGGTCTCCGGCGCCTATCCGCTGCTGTACGGGGCCGAGCTCGATCCGAAGCTGCGGCGCAGCAACGCCGGGCTCAACCAGGCCGTTGGCCGGCTGCTGGACCGGCAGAGCCTCGACGGCGCGTTCGGGCTCTGGCGGGTGGGCGACGCCGAGGCCGACCCGTGGCTGGGCGCCTACGCGACCGACTTCCTGATCGAGGCACGTAAGCTGGGCGCGCCGGTCCCGCAGGCGGCGGTGGACCGGTCGCTGGTGGCGCTGCGCGAGGTCTCCCGGCCCGACGGCTACGCCAATGTCTCCTATCGGATGGAGTACCCCGACTGGTGGGCCGGCAATCCGGCGGCTTCGAAGAAGGCCACCGAGGTGCTGCGCCGCCGGGCGTCGGCCTATGCGCTCTACGTCCTGGCCAAGGGCGGCAAGGGCGACCTGGCGCGGCTGCGCTGGTGGCACGACGTGCAGATGAAGTCCGAGACCTCGCCGCTGGCCAAGGCGCAGATCGGCGCCGGTCTGGCGCTGATGGGCGACCGCGCCCGCGCCCATTCGGCCTTCCAGCAGGCGGTGCGCTCCCTGGGCTATCGCGAGCCGAGCGACTGGTACCAGAGCCCGCTCCGCGACCTCGCGGGCGTCATCAGCCTGGCCTACGAGTCCGGCGAGACCGCCACCGCCCGGACGCTGCAGACGCGGCTGGAGAACGCCGTGAAGGATCCCGACGGCCTCAACACCCAGGAACAGGCCCGCCTGCTGCAGGCGGCCTGGTACATGATGCGCGCGTCCGGGCCGGTGCGGATCCAGGCCAGCGGCGTCTCGGCGCTGGCCGGGGCCGGCGGGGCGCCGCGCTGGTCGGTGACGAAGCTGGCCGACGCCCGCTTCGCCAACGCCGGAACCGGCTCGCTCTGGCGTACGGTGACGGTGACCGGCGCGCCGGTCTCCGCCCCGCCACCGGCGGCCAGCGGGCTCACGCTGACCAAGCAGGTGTTCGGCATGCACGGCGAGGCGGTCGATCCGGCCATGCTGCACCAGGGCGACCGGGTGATCATCCGGGTCGGCGGCCGCTCGCAGCAGGGGCGCAGCCTGGCCCTGGTGATCGACGACGCGCTGCCGGCCGGGTTCGAGATCGAGACCGTGCTGTCCAACGACGACAGCGAGAAGGGACCGTTCCGGTTCCTGGGCAAGCTCAGCGCCGCCGACGCCCAGGAGGCGCGAGACGACCGCTTCATCGCCGCCATGGACCTGCCGGGGTCGGAGGACTTCGCCTTCGCCTACGTCGCCCGCGCGGTGACCGCCGGCGACTTCCTGCTGCCCGGCGCCGAAGCCCGCGACATGTACCGCCCCACCGTCGCCGCCCGCACGGCCGTGCGGCGGGTCGGGATCGCGCCGGGGGTGTGAAGGTGAGACCACTTCCCCCGCCACCGTCATGGCCGGGCTTGTCCCGGCCACCCAGAAACGCAGGCGCTCGAAGGGTTGCTCGGGCGCCGCCTCGCGATGCTGGCGACGATGGTGCTTCTGGGTGGCCGGGACACGCCCGGCCATGACGACCGGAGAAGGGGGGAGGGCGAAGAGCGTCCGTCGCCTTACCAAGGGCCTGATGGCCTTCATGGCGGCGCAGACCGTGGTCTTCGCGCTCGACACGGCGTTCCCGCCCGACCTCACCCGCGCCCGTTCCGCCTCGCCGGTGGTGCTGGATCGGCATGGGGCGTGGCTCAGGGCGTTGCCGGTGGAGGATGGGCGGTGGCGGTTGCGGGCGGACTTGGCGCGCACCGACCCGCAGTTCCTGAAGCGGGTCGTGGCGGTGGAGGACGCGCGGTTCTGGTGGCATCCCGGCGTCGACCCGATTGCGCTGGCGCGCGCCGTGGGCTCGGCGGTGGTCCGCGGCCACGCGACGTCAGGCGCCTCGACCCTGACGATGCAGACCGCGCGGCTGCTGGAGCCGCGGCCGCGCACGATCGGCTCGAAGCTTATCGAGATGGTCCGGGCCGTGCAGCTGGAGGCGCGGTTCTCCAAGCGCGAGATCCTGGGGATGTACCTGACGCTGGCGCCCTACGGCGGGAACCTGGAGGGCGTGCGGGCCGCCAGCCTCTCGTACTTCGGCCATGAGCCGGAGAGCCTGACCGATGCCGAGCAGGCGCTGCTGATCGCGCTGCCGCAGTCGCCGGAGGCGCGGCGACCCGATCGGCGCGCCGCTGTGGCCAAGGCCGCCCGCGCCGCCGTGCTGGCCAGGCTGGTCCGTGGCGGGCGGCTCGATCCGGCCACGGCGCGGGAGGCGGCGGGCGAGCCGCTGCCCGGCCGCGGCAGCTTCCCGGCCCGCGCCTGGCACGCCGCCGGCGAACTGGCCGCGACTGCGCCGGACGGCACTGCGACGGTCGTCTCCACCCTGGACGGCCCGCTGCAGGCCCGGCTCGAGGCGCTCGCCGCCCAGGCCGCGAAAGCCGAGGGCGGCGGGACGACGGCGGCGATCCTGGTGGTCGAGATCGACGGCCGGGCGGTGCGCGGCGCGGTCGGCTCGTCGGGGCTCGACGGCCAGGGCGGCTGGATCGACATGACCCGCGTTCGCCGCTCGCCGGGCTCGACGCTGAAGCCGTTCATCTATGCGATGGCGTTCGAGGGCGGAATCGCTGCTCCGGACACCCAGATCGACGACGTACCTCGGCGTTTCGCCGACTATCAGCCGGAGAACTTCGACCGCGTCTTCCACGGCAAGGTCACCGCGCGCGAGGCCCTGGCGCAGTCGCTGAACGTGCCGGCGGTCGAGACCCTGGCCAACGTCGGCCCGGAAGCCTTCGAGGCGCGGCTGACCGCCGCCGGCGTCACCCTCGAACGCCCGAAGGCCCAGACCCGCGCGCCGGGCCTGGCCCTGGCCCTGGGCGGGGTCGGCGTCAGCCTGCGCGACCTGGCCGTGCTCTACGCGGCCTTGGGCGACGGCGGCCTCGCCAAGCCGCTGGCTTGGACACAGGCCGACGCGGAGGAGCGCCGCCACGCCCCCGGCCGCCGTCTGGTGCGCGCCGAGGCGGCCACGCAGGTGCTCGACATCCTGCGCGAGACCCCGCCGCCGGCCGGGGCCAGCCCCGCCGCCCTGATCCGCGACCGCCCCGCCATGGCGTTCAAGACCGGTACGTCCTACGGCTTCCGCGACGCGCTCTCGGCCGGGGTGATCGGCGGCTATGTGGTGGTGGTCTGGACCGGGCGGCCGGACGGTGGCGCCCGGGCTGGCGTCACCGGACGCGACGCGGCCCTGCCGCTGCTGTTCGACGTCGCCGACCTGCTGTCGACGTCCAGCGCCGCGCCCCGGCCCATCGCGCCCCGGGCCGCACCGCCGGCCCTGCAGCGGCTCACGCCCGACGACGAGGGCCCACGCATGATCTTCCCGCCGGACGGCTCGACCGTGCAGGTCGAGGGCTTCGGCCCAGCCACGCGAGGCCTGTCGCTGGCGGCGGGCGGGCAGGCGCTGAACTGGTACGTCAACGGCGCGCCGCTCAGCCGTGAACCGGTCAGCGGCAAGGTGATCTGGCGCCCGGCCGGACCGGGTTTCTACAAGGTCATGGTCGTCGATCCCGCGGGCCGCCGCGCCCAGGCGCGCGTACGGGTGACAGCGGGCTGAGGGCGGACGGGCTAGTCGATGTACTCGGCCAGGTCCTCGGGCCCCGCGACCGAGACGCCCAGGTCGTTCACCAGCCCGGTGCCCAGGGTGTAGACCCAGCCGTGCACGCACAGCGGCTGGCCCCGCTTCCAGGCGTCCATGACGAAGACGTCGGAGGCCACGTTCTTCACCTGGCGGCGGACGTTCAGCTCCACCAGCCGGTCCCAGCGGGCCTTCTCGTCGGGCAATTCGGCCAGCTCGTGGCGGTGTTCGTGGTGCACCTCGCGGATCGGGTGCAGCCAGTGGTCCACCAGGCCGCGACGCTGGCCGTCCACCGCCGCGGCCACGCCGCCGCAGCCGTAATGGCCGACAACCAGGATGTGCTTCACCTTGATCACCTCGACGGCGAACTGCAGCACCGACAGGTAGTTGGCGTCCTGCGGCGGGGCCAGGTTGGCGACGTTGCGGTGCACGAACAGCTCGCCGGGATCCATGCCGACGATCTCGTTGGCCGGCACGCGGCTGTCCGAGCAGCCGATCCACAGGTATTCGGGCGCCTGCTGGCCCTCCAGCCGCTTGAAGAAGGTCGGGTCGCTGGCGACCTTGCGCTCCGCCCAGGCGCGGTTCTGGGCCTTCAACTCTTCGAGGGTCATACGTTGGTCTCTTGCGGCGGTTTGGCGTCCGGCATCCGGTTCGGATGCGCGGCCAGGAAGGCGGGGTGCATGGCCGCGCGATCGGCTGCGCCGGTCAGCACCGGCCACGGCTCGAGGTCCAGCTTGAAGCGGCGCGCCGAATAGACCTGAGGCACCAGGCAGCAGTCGGCCATTGTCGGCGAATCCCCAAACGCGAACTGGCCGCCGTGCCGGGCGATCATCGGCTCCAGGGCGTCGAAACCGTCGCGGATCCAGCGCTGGATCCAGTCCTTGACCACCGTCTCCTGCGGCACGCCCAGCTCGGCCAGCTTCTTGCCGATGCGGGTGTTGTTCACCGGGTGGATGTCGCAGGCGATGATCCCGCAGATGGCCCGCACGGTCGCGCGATCCAGTGCTGAGCGGGGCAGCAGGGGCGGCGTCGGCCGCGTCTCCTCGAGGAACTCCAGGATCGCCAGGCTCTGGGTGAGCACATGGCCGTCGCCCAGGTCCAGGGCCGGGACGAGCCCTTGCGGGTTCACTTTCCGGTACGTTTCGGAGAGCTGGTCGCCGGCGAGCAGGTCCAGCCCGGCGTAGTCGTACTCGACGCCCTTGAGCGCCAAGCCGATGCGGACGCGGTAGGCCGCCGTCGCGCGCCAGCCGGAATGGAGGGTCCAGGCCGCCATCAGGCCACGGTGAAGGCGATCGCGCCCACCCCTTCGACCTCGCCCTCGACCTTGTCGCCGGGCTTCAGGGGGCCGACGCCCTCGGGCGTGCCGGTGTAGATCAGGTCGCCCGGCGCGAGGCGCCACAGTTTGGAGGCCTCGGCGACGATCTCGGCGACGTTCCAGATCATGTCGGCGACGGTGGCGTCCTGCCGGACCGCGCCGTTGACCGAGATCGCGATCCGCCCCTGGGGGGCGGGGCCGGTCCACTTGCGGATGGCGGAGATCGGGGCCGACTGGTCGAAGCCCTTGGAGGAGTCCCAGGGCTGCCCCTTGTCCTTGGCCGCGTTCTGCAGGTCGCGCCGGGTCAGGTCGACGCCCACCGCATAGCCGTAGACCAGGCCCAGGGCGTCGCTCACGGGAACATTCGCGCCGGCGCCGCCGATCGCCACCACCAGCTCGATCTCGTGGTGCAGGTTGCTGGTCACGCTGGGGTAGGCCGGGTTCGCGCCCGGCGGCACGATGGCGTCGGCGGGCTTGGCGAAGAAGAACGGGGGATCGCGGTCGTCACCGCCCATCTCGCGCCGATGCGCGGCGTAGTTGCGCCCCACGCACAGGATCCGCCGGACCGGGAACCCGCCTTGCTCGCCCTCGACGGGCACGACGGGAACGGGCGGCGGGGCGACGACGAAATCAGCCATGGGGGCGCGTTTAGGCCCCATGGGCGGAGATGTGAACCCCAGCGCGAACCTTGGCGGGCGGCTCAGGCCAGAGCCGTCTCGACACAGGCCCGCGACGACCCGGGGATGAATTCGGCGAGCATGGTGGCGAACGGCGCCCGCACGGCGCCGGCCCGCAGGTGCAGCCAGCGCTGCACGGTGGCGATGGCGATCAGCACCGCGCGCGCCTCGGCGCCCTCGAAACGACGCCCGATCGCGCGCTCGAAACAGGCGAGGTCCCGGCGCGCCTGCAGCCGCAGCTCATGATCGAGGCTGCGGATGTGGCCCAGGATGCGGTCGCGGGCGGTCTGGCTGGCCAGGCGCGCGATCAGCACGGCGCGGCCGTCGCCGTTCCGGGCGCGGCGCAGCACCGCGCTGGCACGAGCGTGCTTTCGCATCAGGGTCTGTCCCCAGGCCCCGCCCGCGCGGTCCGCGAACAGGCCGATGTGCAGGGCGAGCACCGCCGCGCCCGACAGGCGGCGGCCCAGTCGTGCGGCCACGCGGTCGTCGCCACGCCCGGTCGGGTCGACGCCCTCGGTCTCCCAGGCCAGCAGGGCCTGCTGATACCAAGGCTCCGCGTCCACTGTCTCCGGATCGCCCGACGGGGCCGGATCGTTCGCCGCCGGCAGCGCGGGAACGTGAGGGGGTATGATTTCGTCGAGCGCCAGCACCTCGCGCATGACCTGGCGCCGGACCTTGCGGCGAAGCCTGGCTTCCGATCGTTGCAGCACCAGGTCGAGCGCGCGGCGCTCGCTGTCGGTCAGGAACCCCAGGGTCTCTGGAATCACCGGCTCGGCGGCGTCGGGCGCGACGACCAGCTGCAGCTGGTCCGCGGTGACCTTGGGCCGCCGGGTCGTGGTGGCGGCATAGGCAGTGGCTAGCGCTGTGCGCAAGGGTTCGCTCCCGTTTCGAGGCGTGCTTAGTACCGGCTGTCGGGGGGCGTTCGAAGTGGCGGCGGCAGGCGTGGAGTTGCGAGTTGGTGCGAGTTGGCGTCCAGGTCGTTAACGCCAAGCCGCCGCACGCATTGAACCGGGGCCTGACCGGCCCATAGACTGCGCCATTGGTCCTCGAGCCTGAGGAGCGGCCCATGTATGAGCGCGTGCTGCTGGCGTACGACGGGTCCCTGGAGGGCCGCGCGGCCCTGCGGGAGGGCGCGCTGCTGGCGCGCCGCTGCAAATCAAAGCTGTATCTTCTCTGCGTCGTGGCCGAGGCGCCGGGCGTGCGGATCGGCGAGGCGACCTACGCGGGCGCGACCGGCCAGACCGGCGACACCTACAGGGCGCTGTTCGACGAGGCGATGACCCGCCTGCGCGACCTGGGGTTCGAGCCGTCGGGCAAGCTGGTGGTGGGCGAGCCGACGCAGGAGATCGCCGCCTATGCCTCCGCCATCGGCGCCGACCTGCTGGTCGTGGGTCACCGCAAGAAGAGCCTGTTCGAGCGATGGTGGTCGGGGCAGACCGGCGCCTACCTGATGGACCACGTCGGCTGCAGCCTGCTCGTCGCGCGGCGCGCGATCAGCGACGAGGAGTTCCGCCGCGAGTTCGAGTTGGCCTCGGCCGGCTGAAGGGGCGACCGGGGGCGAGCGGCCTGCGGCGCCGCGCTACTTCTTCGCCAGGCGCGCCTTGGCGTCGCTGGCGCGGGTGTTGTCCGGGTCGATGGCCAGCGACTTGTCGAAATCCGCGACGGCGGCGGCGCTGTCGCCCTTGGCCTGGAAGGTGAGGCCGCGCTGGTAGTAGGTCTCGGCGTCGCCCTTCAGGCTGACGGCCTTCTGGTTGTCGGCCAGGGCCAGGTCCATCTGGCCCTTCTGGCGATAGAAGCGGGCGCGGGCGGTGTAGCTGTCCTCGTTGCCCGGCATCAGCCTGATCGCCTGGCTGACGTCGGCGATGGCGCCGTCGACATCGCCCTTGGCGAAGCGGGCGCGGGCGCGGTTATGGAAGCCGCTGGCGTTGCCGGGGCGGACGGCGATCAGCGCGGTCAGGTCGGCGATGGCCGGATCCCACTGCGCGCCCTGCATGTAGACCAGCGCCCGGCCCAGCAGCGCCTGCGGGTCGCGCGGGTTGGCCTGCAGGGCGTCGCCGAAGCGGGCGATGGCCAGCGCGTTGGCCGCCGGGGTGTTCGGCCGCTCGGCGCCGCCGAGACTGCCCAATCCGCTCAGGGGGAGGGCGACCGGCGCGGACGGAGCGGCGGTCGCCACGGCCGTCTTCGGGGCCACGAAGTAGAACGGCTGGCCGCCCAGCGAGCCGTAGATCGCCGGCTCCTGCCGCTTGCCGGTCGAGGCGAGGACGTCGTCGCGCACCTGGCCGAACAGCAGGCGGATCTCCAGGCCCGGGGTCAGCATCCGCGTGGTCAGCGCCTTGGTGAAGGGGCTGTCGCCGCCGTCGCCGTCGTCGGCCGTCGAGCCCTCGCGCGCCGCATAGGCCACCAGGGTGTCGCCCTCCGGCTCCACCCGCGACAGGCCGCGGCCGATCGCGCGTGTGCCCGAGGCCCGCTGCATGGTGGTTAGGAACGGGTTGTTGCGGCAGGCGTCCAGCACCACCAGCTTCAGCCGGCTGGCGCCTTCCACCGAGCGGAGCAGCAGGTCCAGGGGCACCGTGTCGAACTCCACGTCCTGGTCGCTGGCGAGGGTCGCGTCCACGGGCACCAGGTAGTTCAGCCCGCCCTGCTCCATGCCGTGGCCGGCGTAGTAGATCACCGCCACGTCGGCGCCGCGCGCCGCCTGGGCGAAGGTCTTCAGCGCCGCCTCGAGGTCGCGCTTGGAGAGGTCGGCCTTTTCGGTGGTGGTGAAGCCCACCTTGCGCAGGGCCGCGGCCATGTTGCGGGCGTCGTTCGGCGGATTGGGCAGCTTCGGCGCATGGACGTAGGCTGAGTTCGCGATCACCAGCGCGACGCGACCATCGGCCCAGGCGGGCGCGCCTGCCGCCAGCGCCAGCAGCGCGGCCACGAGCCAGAGGGCGAACCGCTGCAACACCCGCATACCCCAATCGACGTGCCGGCGGACTATAGGTCGAGCCGCCGTCGCCGCCCAGACCCGGTCCGCCCGGGGGCGGCGGCGGATGACCCCGCGCGCCGAACCCCTTATGAGGCCATACGCGTCGCGTAGGAGTTCGGACGATGATCGATTTCTCGAAACTGCAGGCCCGCAGCAAGGTGAAGGACGAGTGGGCCTATCCGCTGGCCCCCGCCAACCGCACCGGCCTCGTGCAGGTCGATCGCGAGCCGGACCACAAGCTCTACTGGGAAGAGTACGGCAATCCCGACGGCGAGCCGGTGATGTTCCTGCACGGCGGACCGGGCGGCGCCTGCGCCCCGGTGATGTCGCGGTTCTTCGATCCGAAGCGATACCGGGTGATCCTGTTCGACCAGCGCGGCTGCGGGAAGAGCGAGCCGACGGTCGCCTCGGCCGGGCCCAAGGTGGCGCTGGCCAAGAACACCACGGACGACCTGGTGGACGACATCAACCGCCTGCGCGAGGCGCTGAACATCACCGGCAAGATGCATGTGTTCGGCGGCAGCTGGGGCTCGACGCTGGCGCTGGTCTACGCCATCCGCCATCCGGGCAACTGCGCGTCGCTGATCCTGCGCGGCATCTTCCTGGGGTCGCAGGGGGATATCGACTACCTGTACCAGGGCAATGCGGAGACCTATGCGCATGCCCCCTACGCGCTGACCCAGCCCGGGTCCTATTTCACCTATCCGGACGAGTGGCGGGCGTTCCTGGCGCCGATCCCGCCGGCCGATCGCGGCCACGTGCGCAAGGCCTACAAGGCGATCTTCGACCTGGAGCCGGCGACCGACGCCCAGCGGGCGCGCCAGCTGGAGGCGGCGGTCGCCTGGTCGATGTGGGAGGGCGCGATCTCGAATATGATCCCGGACACCGCGGACGCGGGGAAGTTCGGGGAGGCCGACTTCGCCCTCTGCTTCGCCCAGATCGAGGCGCACTTCTTCGCCAACGAGCTGTTCCTGGAGCCGGACTACATCCTGAACAACATCGACCGGATCGTGGGCATCCCCGTCCACATCGTGCACGGGCGGTTCGATCAGGTCTGCCCGCTGACCCAGGCCTCGCGCCTGGTCCAGGCGCTGGAGGCGGCGGGCGCGCCGCCAGCCAGTTTTGTCATGAGTACGGCCGGCCATAGCGCCATGGAGCGCGAGACGGTGCTGGCGCTGACCGCGATCATGGATGGCCTGCCCCGTCCCGGCTGAGCCCGAGGTCGACCGACAATCTGCTTGACGGTCCCTCGAACAATTTTGACTCAACGTTCGGCCGCAGGGCCGTTATGGCGGAGCCATGAGCCAGACCCCGATCCCCGCCGGCGCCCTTTCCGACCTTGTCGTCATCGAAATGGGGACCCTGATCGCCGGGCCGTTCTGCGGCCAGATCCTGGGCGACTTCGGCGCCGAGGTGATCAAGGTCGAGGACCCGAAGGTGGGCGATCCCATGCGCCAGTGGGGCCGCAGCCTGCCCAAGGGCCTGTCGCCCTGGTGGCCGGTGATCGGGCGCAACAAGAAGTCGGTGGGCATCGACCTGCGCAAGCCCGAGGGCCAGGCGCTGGCCAAGGCGCTGATCGCCAAGGCCGACGTGGTGATCGAGAACTTCCGGCCGGGCGCGATGGAGAAGTGGGGCCTGGGCTATGAGGCCCTGTCGGCCATCAACCCGCGGCTGATCATGGCCCGCATCTCGGGCTTCGGGCAGACCGGCCCCTATTCGCAGCGCGCCGGCTACGGCCTGATCGGCGAGGCGATGGGCGGCCTGCGCCACGTCACCGGCGAGCCCGACCGGCCGCCGGCGCGGGCCGGCATCTCCATCGGCGACAGCCTGGCGGCCATGCACGCGGTGATGGGGATCACCATGGCGCTGCACGCCCGCGAACGGACCGGCAAGGGCCAGGTGATCGACGCGGCGCTGTATGAGAGCGTGCTGGCGGTGATGGAGAACCTGATCACCGAGTACGACATCACCGGCTACGTGCGGGAGCGGTCCGGCTCGGTGCTGCCGGGGATCGCGCCGTCCAATGCGTACCCCTGCAAGAACGGCGAGATGATCCTGATCGGCGGCAACGGCGACAACGTCTATGCACGGCTGACCGAGGCCATGGGCCGGCCGGACCTGAAGACCGACCCCAAGTTCGTCGACCACAACAGCCGCGGCGTGAACCAGACCGAGCTGGACGGGATCATCTCGGAGTGGACGGCGACCTTCGCGCTGCCGGACCTGCTGACGCTGCTGGAGGGCAAGGGCATCCCGGCGTCGCGCGTGTTCCGCGCCCCGGACATGCTGGAGGACCCGCAGTTTGCCGCCCGCGACGCCATCGTCACGGTGGAGCATCCGGTGTTCGGGCCGGTGCGGATGCAGAACGCCTTCCCGAAGCTGTCGGCCACGCCGGGCGCCGTGCGCTGGCCGGGTCCGACCCTGGGCCAGCACACCGACGAGGTCCTGGCCGCCCGTGCCGGCTGCACGCCGGCCCGGCTGAAGGAACTGCGGGATCTGGGGGTGTTCTAGCCCCAGGCCGTCGTCATCCGGCAGAGCCGGATGACGGCGAACCGTAGGGAGGGATGACAAAGCGTCCGCGACCTATGCCGCGGACCCTCCGTCGAAGTTGGGTCGCCTGATACCGGGCGAGTTCCCATGGCCACCGGACTGGCCCCCGCGGTACGGCCGCGAGCCCTCGTGAGGCGATGAGATAATGACCTAATCGGCCATTGCAGAGGTGGCGCCTTGTCTCAGGGCGATCTGGTCGCGCGGCAATCCGGCGCGCGGCAGGGTTAACGCGGCGCCAGCAGCTCGGCGACGGCCGCAGCCACCTGGGTGACGTCGTAGGGCTTGCGGATCACCGGGGCGTCGAAGCCGCCCGGCGCGCCGCCGGTCTCGCCGTAGCCGGTGGCGAAGACGAACGGGATCTTGCGCTGGGCCAGCAGCTCGGCGACGGGGGTCACGGAGCGGCCGTTCAGATTGGCGTCGAGCACCGCGGCGTCGATCGGCTGGTCCAGCAGCGCCAGGGCTTCTTCCAGTTCGTAGGCGGGACCGACCACTTCGGCGCCGGCGTCGGACAGGCCGGTCTCCAGTTCCAGCGCCAGCAGCACCGCGTCTTCGACGATCAGCACCCGCGCGCCCTTCAGGTTGGCCGGGCCGCGGGAGGTGGCCACTGTCTCCGTCACCCGGGCGACGGGCGCCTCGGGCATCACGTCGGGCCGCTCGGCCAGGGCCTGCGGCCCCGCCGTCAGGCGCACCCGCACCCCGGCGGGGCGATACTCCACCTCGGTCTCGCCGTTCAGCTCGCGGCCGGTCACCTGGTCCAGCAGGGTCGTGCCGAACCCCTCGCGCGCCGGCGGGGAGACGGTGGGGCCGCCGCTCTCGGTCCAGATGATCTCGAAGCCGCCCTTCGGGCAGGTGGTCCAAGTCAGGGTGACGTGGCCGGTCTCGACGGACAGAGCCCCGAATTTCACGGCGTTGGTGGCCAGCTCGTGCAGCGCCAGCGACAGCGCATTGGCGGCCCTTGGGGTCAGGAACAGGTCCGGCCCGTTCCAGCTGGTCTGGCCGGGGGCGATGGCGCCCAGCTCGGCGGCGGCCAGGTGATCGATGGCGGCGCCGCGCCAGCGGGCGGCGGTGAGCAGCTCGTTGGCGCTGGCCATGGCCTTCAGCCGTCCGCCGAAGGTCTGCAGGAACTGGTCCAGCGAGGTCGTGCGCTTCGCCGTCTGCTGGGCCAGGGCCTGGACCGCGGCCAGCACGTTCTTCACCCGATGGTCCAGCTCGGCCATCAGCTGCAGGCGCTGCTCTTCCTCCAGGTGCCGGCGGCTCACGTCCTCGACGATCCCAGTGAGGGTCAGCGGCCGGCCGCTGGCCGTGCGGCTGACGATGCCCGCCATCCGCAGCCAGATCATCTGGCCGTCGGGCCGGAACATGCGGAAGCTGACGTCGAAGGTCTGGCCGGTCCGGATCGACTCCAGCCGCCGCGCCCGGGTGGCCGCCGCGTCGTCGGGGTGCACATAGGTGTCGAGGATATCGCCCTCGCTCACCGAGAGGGTTCCGGCGGGCAGGCCGGTGATCGCCGCCATGCGTTCCGAGACGAGGAACGTCCGCTCGAACAGGTTCCACTGGAACTCGCCAAGACCCGCCGCCTGAAGCGTCAGCTCCAGCCGTCTCAGGTCCGCGCCGGGGTCCGAGGCAGGTGTCATTTGTACAAACATAGGAAAAGCCGTGGGTCGAAGCGACGGCGCAAGAAGTATTCTTTCCCGGCGAGAACGCGGCCTCTTTGCGGCCTGCCCTGGAACGACCTATGTTGCGATGCGTTATCGCGACGCTTCCCGCGGGGGAGGCCTCATCCGACCGGAGAATCTGACATGCCCGCCAAGGCCGGCTCCATCACGACCGAAGACGTGGCCGACGCGGCCAACGACACCGCCGCCAAGATCAGCGCCGACGCCCAGAAGGCCATCGCCGATGCGGCCAAGCGCATCGAGGCCGCCGTCCAGCAGGGCCTGGAGCAGGTCCGCGCCCAAAGCCGCGTCTACGCCGACGCGGCCGGCGACCAGCTCGAGGAAGCCTCGCGGGTGGCCAGCGAACAGATCCGCGCCCGGCCGCTCGCCGCCACCGGCGCCGCCCTCGGCATCGGCGTGCTGATCGGCATGCTGCTCGCTTCGCGGCGTTGAACCTCAAGCTGTTGAACCTGGGGCGCATCCTGAACCTCGCCGCCGCCTTCGCCGCCGTCGCGGCGGCGGCGGTGGTGGTGGTCGTGGCGGCGTCCTTCGCCGTCTACGCGGCGGCGCGGCCCTATGTTGGCGAGGCGTGGGCCGCGGCCATCGTCGCCGGCGTCTTCGCGCTGGTCGCGGTGATCGTCGCTTGGCTGGCGACCCGGAAGGTCGCGCCCAAGACCAAGCCCGGCGCTGCGGCGGACGCCTCGGTCGTCGACCGCATAATCGACCTGGCCAAGGAACGGCCGCTGGTAGCCCTGGGCGCCGGCGCCGCGGCCGCCGCGGCGGCGGTCACGGTGCTCATTCGCAATCCCGCCGTGATCACCGCGGTGGTCAGCGCCTTCCTTGCCGGCAACGCCACCAAGTCCGGCAAATAGTCGGAACACCCTCCGCATCGAAGCGTTGCTAGCCGGCAGACATCCCGTCTGTTGGGAGAATTGTGACATGCTCGGTTGGGCTTTGACCTTCCTGGTGGTCGCCCTGATCGCGGGCGTGCTCGGCTTCACCACGGTGGCCGGCGCCGCGATGGGGATCGCCAAGATCCTGTTCTGGGTGTTCCTGATCCTGTTCGTCGTTTCCCTGGTCATGCACCTGGTGCGTGGCCGCGGCATCGGCCCCGGACCGCTCTAGACCTCCGGCTAGCCCGGACGGCGGTCCAGCGCCCACGTCCGGTAGGGTTCGAGCTTCGAGCCCGTCCAGGCGAGGGCGGTGACGCGAAAGCCACCGTCCTCGACCTCGACCACGTTGAAGCCGGGCGGCACGCCCCGCTCGCGCACCGACAGCGTCCCGGCCCCCACCGCCCAGGTCAGGCCGTCGCCGTCCGGATACGCCCAAGTGAACGGCGCGTGGATATGCCCCGACAGCACCAGGTCGACCTTGGCCTCCGCGAAGTCCGCCGCCGCTTTCGGCCCGCCCCAGACCTTCGCGGTCATGGGCCCGCCCACCATCTCGAGCAGCGGGTGGTGGACGACGACGATCCGTACGCCGGCCTGTCCCGCCAGCCACCCGGCGGCGTCCTTGGCCTGATCGCGGGAGATCTGTCCCTTTGACCAGTTCATTCGCGGCTGGGCGCCGCGCGCGGTGTTGATCCCGCGCACCGCCACGCCGTTGCCGCGCCACGCCTGGGTGGGCGCCGGGCCGATGTGGTGTTCATAACGGCGGAAGGGGGCGAAGAGCCGCTCGGCCCAGGCGAGGTAGGGTGCGTCGTGGTTGCCGGGGGTGACGAACCGCGGCTCCGGCAGGCGGGCAAGCCATTCGGCGGCCGCCTTGAACTCGGCCACCTCGCCCAGGGCGGTCAGGTCACCGGAGATCACCGTCAGGTCGAAGCCGCCCGCCTGGATGTACTCTGTGGCCGCGGCGAGCGCGGCCTTGTTCTCACCGCCGAAATGGATGTCGGAAAGGTGGGCGAGGCGAAACGTCACTTCGCCTTCGCTTCCGACTCTTTCGCCTCCCGAGGCGGCGCCAGCACGCGGCAGACCGCGGGCACATAGCGCACCTCGGTGACCGACTTCAGCCGCACCGTCTCGCCGTCGAGGACCGCGGGGATCGACTGGGCCGACCAGATACGGGCCGCCTCGCACGGCTGCGTGTCGACCGCCCGGTCCGCGCGCCAGTCGCTGACGATCGCGTGCAGGCCCAGGCGCAGGATCTCGCCGGCGCTCTGGACATGGACGGCCGCGGCCTCCAGCGCGGGCTCGTCCTCGGACATCGCCTTCGACGCGACGGGGCACATCAGGATCATGGCCTCGGCCTTGTCGCGCGGCCCGCCGTCCAGGGCGTAGCGCAGCCGCCCGGTAAAGGCGCGGCTGACAGCCCGGCGGGCCCGCAGCCACGCCAGCTTCACCTGGCCGTCGCGCACCGCCTCCCGGGCCGGCGCCCACAGGGCCGGAGAGCCCAGGATGGCGCCGCAGAGGAACCGGTGGCCCTCCACCTGGCCGCCCCCCAGGACGCGCTCCTCGCCCTGCTCCAGGGCAAGGCGCAGGGCGTCCTGCCAGGGGCGCACCCCGTAGATCGCGTGCGGCAGCATGTTCATGGTGCCGCCCGGCAGCGGCGCGACTATCGGCCCGTCCGGACCGCACAGCTCGGCCGCGGCGCGGGCCGTGCCGTCCCCGGCGAGAACGATGAGCAGGTCGGGTCCGGCGTCGACGGCGCCTTTCAGGCAATCGGCGATGCCCTTAGCGCCCGGGGTGCGGATGTTGGCGGCGATCCCGTACTCCGCCAGGACGTCGGCCAATTGCTCAGGCGCATCCGGTCCCACGCTGCCCGAGGCGACGTTGGCGACCACCTCGATCTTGCCGAGGCGTTTGGCGCGGGTGGGCCTATTTCGAGGTGGCAGGCGCGTCGTTCCCGTCGGTCGCGTTCTTCACCGCCTGGCCGGCCTGGCTCGCGGCGTCGCGCACCACGGGCTCGGCCTGAGTGGCCGCGGTGGCGAGGTTCCGGTCTACCACGGTTCCGGCGCCGGAGAAGGACCCGTTCACCGCCGCGAGGGCGACGACCACGATCCCGATCGCCGCCAGGATGATGACGAAGGTCATGGCCACGGGGTGGCGCCGGCGCGCCTTGCGCGCATCGGTGCGGCCACGTTCGTAGGCCTCGCGCAGGTCCGCGGCTTCCTCGCGGCGGATGGCGGTGTCTCGGTCGGTGAGAGAGGTCACGGCTAAGGTCTCCGAGAGGGCGTCCCCACAGCAACGGCAGGCCAGCCCCTTGGTTCCGCCCGGAACTTGGCATTGCGCCGTGCGTTTTGGCCGCCGGAGCACATCTCGAGGTGGATGCGCTCACTGTTTCTCCGCGAGCCCGCGTCAGCGTGGCTTGGGGGGACGCCCCACGAAGGAGAGCTCGAGTATGATGAAGCCAATTATCGCGATGATCGGCGCCGGGATCCTGGCCGCCGGTTGCACCAGCAGCGGCAACGTGGAACGCAACGCCACCGGCGGCGCCGTCCTCGGCGGCCTTGCCGGCGCGGCGATCGGCGCGGTTTCGGGTGACGTCGGCGTCGGCACGGGCGCGGCTGTCGGCGCGGCCGTCGGCGGCACCGTCGGCGCCGTGAAGGGCTGCCGCGAGGACGGCGGGTGCGGGGCCTCGTCGCCCAATCGCCGCCAGTACTATGACGAGCGCGCGGGTCGCTATTACTACTACGACAGCGGCACCGGCCGGTACTACTGGGAGAACGGCTCGCCGCGCTGAGGCGCGTTGAGGTCGAGACACCTGGAAGGGGCGGTCGGAAGGTCTCCGGCCGCCCTTTTCCTTGCCCTCAGGAGGGGCGGATGACGATGAAGACCACCATGATCACCACGGGCCTGGCGCTGGCGCTCGGGCTGGGCGGATGCGCCGGCATGGGCGCGCGCACGCAGCTGGTGAAGACCGAACGGGTCTGCCAGGACGTCACCGTCCCGATCTATTTCGAAGCCAACCAGGCGGAGATCACCCGCGACGGCCGGCGCGTGATCGGCATGGCTGCCGCCGACACACGCGGTTGCGAGGTGCGGGCGGTGCAGGTGCTGGGGTTGTCCGACGCGGCGGGCGACCCGGCCGCCAATCTGGAGCTCTCCAAGCGCCGCGCGGCCTCCGTGGCCGACGCGCTGATGCGGGCCAAGCTGCCCGCAGCCGAGTTCGACGTCGCCGCCGCCGGCCAGGCCGGGGCGACCAACAAGGCGGGAGAGGTGCGGCCGCTGCGCCGTCGCGCCGACGTCGTCCTCAAGCTGGCCAAGCCGAAGAGCTGAGGATCCCGCGGCGGTCGCACGATCGGCGCGGCCAAAAGAAGAGGGCGGGTCCCGTAGGACCCGCCCAGTATGCATCATCGAGAAAAGGGGTTGCGGAGACGGCAGACTGGCGTGCTCGCCAGCCTCAAGTCGGGGGGGGCGTCGCCGCCTCCGCAGACATAGAACCCAGCAGGGCGCGAAGCGTTCCCGGGCGAGTTCAACTTTTCTGAAAAAATTGCGCGGCGGAACGGGCGCCGGTTCCACGCCACGACTCGCTACGCGGACACCCTGCGCCTCCTGCCCGAAAACGCAAGCGAATCCCGCAGCTTGTGAACCAGAGCCGCACCGGGGGAACGCCGTCCGCCGGGCGCGCGTTACGCCCCTGCCGGGTCCGGAGGGACCTTGGCCCTGCTGAGAGATCCCGCGATGCGCAGTTCCTTCACCGCCCACGGCAACCCGAACATGGCGGACTTGAAACTGACCCGCACGCCCAGCGCGCGCGAGCAGTCGACGCGCCGTCGCCTGGCCGCCCTGGCGGCGGTGCTGGGGCTGGCGCTGGTCAGCGGCCTGCTGGGCGTCTTCACCGTGCCCAAGGGTCCGATCGAGCCCGCGGCCCGCACCGGCCCGTTCAGCTATTTCCCCTCCTGAGGAGACCGAACCATGAGCTATTCGTCCCGCGAGGAAGGGCCACACCTCACCGCCACCCGCGCCCGCCAGGGCCGCTGGGGCCGCCACGTCTTCTGGGTGCTGGTGTTCGGCACCGTGCTCGCCGCTCTGGGCCTGCTGCTGGCCTGGGTATGGCGCGCCGAGGAGCATCCCGGCCCGGCCGGCACGGGCCAGGAGCAGGTCTCGGGCCGCGCCTACGACACGCCGGCCCCGCCGACGCCTACGCGCCAGACGCCGTAGCGCGCCGGCCTACCCGAACGCAGAAGGGGGGGGGGGCGG
>CBHTUE010000068.1:0-21660 GCA_966096115.1 uncultured Phenylobacterium sp. | reverse complement strand
CGGCAGGTTTACGCCCCCGCCGGAAACACCGCCATCGACCTGCGACGCACGGGCGGCATAATCGGACGGGTGGCCGCCCCCGAATCTCCTCCTGAGTCTTCTCCCCGCCCCGCCCTGTTCCTCGACCGCGACGGCGTGCTGAACGAGGACCAGGGTTTCGTCCATAAGTGGGAGGACTTCCGCTGGATCGCCGGGGCGCGGGAGACCGTCGCCGCCTTCAACCGCGCCGGCTGGCTGGTGATCGTGGTGACGAACCAGTCGGGGGTCGGGCGCGGCTACTACACGGAGGCCGACATGCACGTCCTGCACGCGCGCATGCAGGCCGACCTGGCCGCGGCCGGCGCGCGCATCGACGCCTTCTACCACGCCCCCCAGCACCCGGACTCGCCGAGCGCGGCCTACCGCCACCCCGACCCGCCGCTGCGCAAGCCGAACCCCGGCATGATCCTGCAGGCGCTCAGCGATTGGCCCATCGACCGCGAGGCCTCGCTGCTGGTGGGCGACAAGGCCTCGGACCTGGAGGCCGCGTCGCGGGCCGGCGTGCGCGCGGTGCTGTTCGAGGGTGGGGACCTGAGGGCCTTCCTAGAGACCCAGGACCTGCTGCCCTAGGCGCCGCCGACGCAGCGCCGCGCCGGTCAGGCCGAAGCCCGCGATCATCAGCGCCCACGCGGCCGGTTCCGGCACGGCCGTTCCACCGCCGCCCCCGCCCCCGCCCTGACAGGCGGCGATCGAGCCATAGTTCACGCCGCTGGCGGAGTTGATCGTCAGGCCGCATACGCTCTGGCCGGTCTGGGCGTCGGTCAGGGTGGAGAAGCCCGACCAGGTCAGGCGCACGCCATCGATCATCTCGAAGTTCACGTTGAGGTCGGCGCGCCGGTCTTCGATGAACAGCTCCATCGTCTGGATGAGGCTGACGTTGAAGTCCGTGGCCTCGCCCAGGTTGAAGGTGAGGTTGAAGTCCAGGAAGCTGGGCAGGCCGAACACGCCTCGGCTTTCGTGGCCGGGCTCGACGTGGAAGGTCGTCTCCGAGAAGGTGTCGTTGCCGAGCGCCGACGGACCGATCCCGCTGGAGGCCACCCGGATCTGCGAGTGGCCCCGGACGTCGAAGTCGGTGCTGTCGTCGAAGGTGTCGTAGAAGATCTGCGCGCCCGGGTCGCCGGCGCCCTCGAACACCTCCAGGGAGGTGTGGAACGTCACCCGACGATGGTCGGACGGCAGCCCGGTGAGCGTCACCTGATCGGTCGAGGAGATCGTCGCCAGCGAGGTCAGGTCGGCCGTCTCGCCGTGCAGATTGTCGACCTTGAGGAAGTCCCGCAGGCTCGTGCCGATCGAGGCCCGGCCGGAGGCGTCGGCGGGCCCGCGGTACTCGGCCTGCTGGTCGGAGAAGATGAAGCCGTCAAACGGCTCGCGGACCGTGGCGTTGTTCAGCGAATTGGTGACGCCCACGCCGCGGCTCTGGTTGCCCGCCGAGCTCAGGAATTGGGTCGGGTCGTCATGGTGGGACTGGGCATGGCCCGCGGCGACGACGATGGCGGTGGTCTGCGCCGTCGCGTGGGCGGCGCACGCCAGCGTGGCGCCCAGGATAGCGGCGCAGAGGAGTGGCCGCGCCACGCGCGTCCGGCTGGATGAAGTTCGCATGGTTCCCGGTCCCGGCTGCGGTGCGTGACGCACCCAGCAGTCCAGAGGCCTGACCTGGCGCCTTCCGCCATTGGCCGAACAAGGTTTGCCGTCAGCGCCCCTCCATCCGCTCAAGCATCCGCTCGAGGCTCGCCAGCTCGTCCGCCTCGCCCGGCGGCTTGTCCCAGCGGATGCGGCTGATGCGGGGGAAGCGCATGGCGACGCCGGACTTGTGGCGGGTAGAGCGTTGCAGGCCCTCGAAGGCGACCTCGAACACCAGGCCGTGGTGCGGCTCCGCGCGCACGCCGCGGACCGGGCCGAAGCGTTCGAGCGTGTTGTCGCGCACGAACTTGTCGATCTGCAGCAGCTCCTCGTCGGTGAAGCCGAAGTAGGCCTTGCCGACCGGGGTCAGCAGCCGTTGCCCGGCCTCGTCCTGCGTCCACACCCCGAAGGTGTAGTCGGAGTAGTAGCTGGAGCGCTTGCCGTGGCCGCGCTGGGCGTACATCAGCACGGCGTCCACCAGGAACGGGTCGCGCTTCCACTTGAACCAGGGCCCCTTGGGCCGCCCGGCCTCGTAGGGACTGTCCCACCGTTTCAGCATCAGGCCCTCGGCGATCTGCGGGTCGCCCGCCGGCGGGGCGGCGCGCAGGTCCGCCAGTTCGGCCCAGGTGGCGAACGGCTGCACCGGCGACAGGTCGAGGCGCGGGCTGGCCTCACGGGCGACGAAGGCTTCCAGCCGGGCCCGGCGCTCCGCAAACGGCAGCGGCCGGGTATCCTCCGCGCCCACCTGCAGGATGTCGTAGGCGCGGATCGCGGCGGGGAAGGCCGCCATCAGCTTCGCATCGACGGTCTTGCGGTTCAGCCGCTGCTGCAGGTCGGCGAAGGGGGCGACCTTGCCGTCGCGGATCACCAGCAGCTCGCCGTCGATCACGCCCTCGTCGGCTAGCGCATCGAGCACGTCCGGGAAGGTGCGCGAGATGTCGTCGCCGGTGCGGGTGTAGAGCCGGCGGACGCCACCCTCATGCGAAGCTTGGACTCGTATGCCGTCCCACTTCCATTCGGCGGCATAGGTGGCGGGGTCCAGCTTGCCGAAGTCGACCGCCTCGTCGATCGCCTGCGCCAGCATCACCGGCCGGAACCGTGCCGGGTTCTCGGACGACGGCTTGTCGGACCGGCCCTCCAGCCAGGCGAAGAGGTCCTCGTAGGGAGGCCTGAGCGCGTGCCACAGCTCCTCGACCTCGGCGACCGGCACGTCGCCTAAGTCGGCGGTGGCCTGCTTGGCCAGCCGGGCCGACAGGCCGACCCGCAGGGCGCCGGTCACCAGCTTAAGCAGCGCCCAGCGCTCGCGGGCCTGCGGCAGGGCGTCCAGCCAGGCCTCAATGCGGCCCTGCGCCTCCGCCCGGGTGGCCGACGACAGGCCGTCAACCACCTCCGACAGCTGCGGCTCGCGGTTGGCGCCCGGCCGCGCCGGCCAGACCAGCGACACCGCCTCGGCCAGGTCGCCGACGTAGTCGTAGCTCCACCAGAACAGCTGCGGGTCCATCCGCGCCTCGACGGCCTTCCGGATGAAGGCCGGCTTGGCGGCGTCGAAGCTTAGCTCGCCGGTCAGCGCCGCCAGCGCCCAGCCGCGGTCGGGATCGGGCGTATCGCGCAGGTAGTCGCGCACCATCGTCAGCTTGGCGTTGCGCGAGGACGTCAGGCTGAGCCGGTCCAGCAGTTCGGCGAAGGCGCGCATCGATCTTCCAAGCTAGGGTCCCAACGCGCCTGCGCCAATGTCGGGCGCCTGGTGCGGTCCCGGCAGGGCGCGACACAGCCCTGCCGGGAGGTCGCGGCTACTTCTTCGCCGGGACAGCCGGGGCCGGCTGATCGGGCGAGGCCGGGGTCGCCGGCGTGGCGGTCTGGGCGGTCTGGGCGGTCTGGGTGGGGTCGGTGTTGCCCGGCTCCGTCTGGGCTGGATCGGTCGTGGACGCCGCGGCGGCCGGCTTCTCGTCGTGCTCCCAGAACATCTTGCACGCCGCCAGCGGCGACGCGGCGAGGACGAGGAGCACCAGGGTCAGGGTCTTGCGCATGAGCGTTTCATCCAGGCCTCGGAATTGAGGCGATCACAGGTTCGTGATCGACCGTCGAGCCGTGGCGTCGGAGGGGTGCAGAAGCGGTGGAGGGGCGGTGGCGTTTGCGCGGACTCCTCCTTCGCTCTCCGCTTCGCGGGGGCGAGGAGGCTAGTCGTCGCCCTCGTCTTCGTAGCCGACCAGGGCCAGCGCCCGCGCCGGGATGTCGTGCAGGGTCGCCCACCGCGCCAGGGCCTCCTCGCGGCCATGGGTGATCCAGAGTTCGCCGGGCCGCAGTTCGTCGATGGTGGCGGTCAGTTCGTCCCAGTCGGCGTGGTCGGAGATCACCAGCGGCAGCTCGACCCCCCGCTGGCGGGCCCGCGCCCGGATCTGCATCCAGCCGGATGCGAAGGCGCCCACCGGGTCGGGGAAGCGGCGGCTCCAGCGGTCCTGCAGCGCCGAGGGCGGCGCGATGATGATCTCGCCGGCGAAGTCGCCCTTCTTCGCCCCGGTGGTCGCCGGCGCCAGCGGGCCGAGCTCGACGCCGTGGCGCTCGTAGAGGGCGTTCAGCCGCTCCAGCGCGCCGTGGACGTAGATGGTGCGGTCCCAGCCGGCCTCGCGCAGCAGGCGGATGATCCGCTGCGCCTTGCCCAGCGCGTAGGCGCCGACCAGGTGGCTGCGCTCCGGGAACTGCGCCACCGAGCGCAGGAGCCGGGCGATCTCGAGCTTGTCATCCGGGTGGCGGAAGACGGGCAGCGCGAAGGTCGCCTCGGAGATGAACACGTCGCACGGGACCGGCTCGAACGGCGGACACGTCGGGTCACGGCGGCGCTTGTAATCCCCGCTCACCACCATGGTCAGGCCCTTCCAGCGCACCACCGCCTGCGCCGAGCCCAGCACATGGCCGGCCGGGACCAGCGTCACCTCGACGTCGTCGCGCGGGACCCTTTCGCCATAGGCCGCGGCCTGGCGCGAACCCGCGAAGTCGAGCCCGTAGCGCTCGCCCATGATGTCCAGCGTTTCCGGCGTCGCCAGCACGGCCCCATGGCCGGCGCGGGCGTGGTCGGAATGCCCGTGCGTGATCACCGCCCGCGCCACCGGCCGGTTTGGGTCGATGTAGAAATCGCCGGGCGCGCAATAGAGCCCCTCGGGCCTCGGGCAGAGCAGGTCCTGCGGACGGATCATGTGACCAACATAGGCGTGCGCCGCGCGGGCCGCAGGCGCCAGATGAAACCGCAGAGAACGCAGAGGTTTCGCGGAGGACGCAGAGAAGAGCCGCCGTGCCTCTGCGCGCTCTGCGCAATCTCTGCGTCCTCTGCGGTTGAATCGGACCGCGCCTCCGGCGCTGGAGTCGCCATTGACTTCCGCACGCCCCGGACGCTTACCCGATCAGCATGAGCGAACCGCCGACCTACGACACCGCCCCGCTGGGCGCCCGGATGACCGAACTCGTGCCGCACGCCCACGCGCTGGGCCTGAGCCTGATCTCGGTGGGCGAGGCGCGCGGGACGATGCGGGTGGAGTGGCGCGAGGACCTGGTGGGCGATCCCGACACCGACGTGATCGCCTCCGGCGTGGTGACGGCGCTGATCGACCACACCTGCGGGCTGGCCATTAACGCCGCGTTCGACACGCCGCAGCCGATCGCCACCCTGGACCTGCGAATCGACTACCTGCGCCCGGCCGCGCCGCGCGCCGGGGTGACCTGCGAGGCGTTCGGCTACAAGACCACGCGCTCGATCGGCTTCGTCCGCGCCGAGGCGTGGGACGTGGACCGCGGCGACCTGATCGCCACCGCCCAGGCGGCCTTCATGCTGAACCCCCGGGGCTGAGACCATGGACGACGCGGCGATCCAGGGCCTCGACGCCTTCCTGCAGCGGGTGCCCTACGTGCGGTTCCTGGGCATGCGCGTGGAACTGGCCGGCGACGAGATGACCGCCGTCCTGCCGTTCTCCCAGCCGCTGATCGGCAACCCGATGATCCCGGCCCTGCACGGCGGGGTGATCGGGGCGTTCATGGAGATGACGGCCCTGGCCCAGCTCTCCCTCGCCGAACCCGCGAAGCGGGTGCCGAAGACCATCGATATCACCATCGAGTACCTGCGTCCGGCCCGCGCCGTGGAGACCTACGCCCGCGCCACGCTGCGCAAGGTCGGCCGCCGCGTCGCCAACGTGCAGGTCGAAGCCTGGCAGGAAAGCCGTGCCAAGCCGGTGGCGGGGATGACGGGGCACTTCCTGTTGAGAGGGGATCGGTAGGACCCTCCTCTCCCCCCGCGAAGCGGAGAGGGAGAGGGAAGGGAGAGGGCGGCGCAGGATGAGCCGCATCCGCTCCGTCTTCAGCGATGAACCCTGGGCCCTCGAGGGAGCCGGAGCGATGTGGAGAGGCGGAGCCGCCCTCTCCCTACCCTCTCCCTCTCGCTTCGCGGGGGAGAGGAGGCGCTACTTCCCGCCTCTGTCCTTCTTCACCTGCGCCAGCATCGCCTCGGCCTTCGCCACGCCGGCGGCGTCGTTCTTGTTGCGGGCCTCGACCAGCATTCCCGTCGCTTCCATCTCGCGCACCGGGATCAGGTGGGCGTTGTTGGCGGCCTTGAACGGCAGGGTCTGGATGCGGTTCAGCACGGCGCGCTGGCGTGCCGCCTCCGGGGTCTTGCCGACGCCGTAGCCGAACATGAAGGTGGCGATCTTCTTCTTCAGTGCAGGGTCCAGGTCCTTGCGCCAGACGATCGGGTCCTCGGGGATCAACGGGCCGGTCCACACGATCTGGACGTTGCCCAGGGTGCGCTTGGCGATATCGGTGTTCAGCAGGGCCAGGCGGTCCATCGAGGCGGTGTTGTTGGTGGCCGCGTCCAGCACCCCGTTGGAGACCGAGAACAGGTTGGCCTCGTGGTTCGCCGACCGCAGGGTCTTGAAGCAGGTCGCCGGATCGATCTTGCGCGGCGCGAACAGGTAGGTGATCGGCGCCAGCGTGCCCGAGGTGGACTTCGCGTCGCCCATGCCGAAGTTCAGCGTCTTGTTGCAGGCCAGCAGCTTCTGCAGCGTGACGCCGGAGCCCTTCCTGACGATGATCACCGGCTTGTAGCCGTCGACGCCGCTGGGGTTCACCGACCGGGCGAAGACCTCGGCGCCCGACCGCCGCACGGCCTCCAGGCCCGACAGGTTGGTGAACCAGCCCATGTCGGTCTGCTTGAACCGCATGGCCTCGATCAGGGCGGTGTAGTTGGAGCCGTAGTACGCCTTCACCGGCATGCCGAGGGCCTTGGACATGTCGGCCAGGAACGGCGTCCAGTCCTTCTCGGCGCTGGTCTGGCTTTCGGCGGAGAGGATGGAGAACACCAGCTCCTTCTTCGGCTGGGCCCCTTGGCCAAGAGCGGGGGCACTACCGGCCAGCAGCGCCGCGGCGCTCAGCGCCAGGATCAGTCGACGGTTCATGGTTCCTCCACGGGCGGCAGCCTGAAGCCGACCACTTCGCGTTGCTTGCGGTTGACGCCGAACAGCACGCCCTTGGCGTCGCGGTCGAAGGCGATGGCCTGGCCCGACACCGGGACCGGAATGGTCGCCACCAGCTTCAGCGCGCCGCCGCCCTTGGGGACGTCCAGCACATAGAGTTCGGGCCGGTCGTGGCCAGTGACGTAGAGCCGGCCGTCGGCGCCGAACGTTCCGCCCGAGGCGCTCATCGGGGCGAACCGGCCCAGCACCTCGGCGGGGAATGTCCACCGCTCGTGCGGCCGCCACTGGTCGTCGAAGCGGATCATCGTCGTAAAGCTGTGGTCGCGCCCGGCCTCGCCGCCGCGCCCATCGTAGTTGGCGAAGCCGGCCCACCAGGACCCGTCCTTGCGGTCGACCCAGGTGAGCGAGCCCGGCTGGTGGCCGAGCGGGATGGTGCGCAAATGCTTCAGTGTGGTCGGGTCGAACACCTCCACCTGGCTCATCATCGGCGTAGCCGGGAAGTTCGACGCCGCGCAGATCAGCTCGCGGCCGATCACCGCGCAGGAGTTCATGTGCGGGTAGAGCGCCTTGTCACCCTGGAACTCGGCGACCTTCGCGCCGGTCTTGCGGTCGTAGCGGGCGATGGTGGAGTTATCGACGGCGTAGATCGACCGCGCATCCACCGCCACGCCCTGGTCGGCCTCAGGCGCGGCGATGCGCTCGGTCACCTGCGCCGGGGACAGGGCCAGGGCCGCGGCGGCCAGGACCTCAAGCACGCTTCAGGCCCGCCTGGCCGTCCTCGACCACGAACTTCGCCAGATCGCGGACCTTGGACTCCGGAACGAGCGCGTTCTCGACGCCGCGGAACGTCACCTCGCAGGCCTTGGGCGTGATCTCGACGCGGCCGTAGCCGCGGGTCTCGCCGTCGCCGAACCTCAGGCCGGGGTTGGCAGCGACCAGCTTGGCGATGTCGACGTTGGTGCGGCCCAGGGAGGCGATCGAGCCGCCCACGAACTCGCTGGCGACGGGCCGGCCGCCCGGCTTCGCCGCCAGGTCGCCGGCGAAGAAGCAGTGGATGTCGCCGCCCAGCACCACCGGGTTCGACACCTTGTGGTCCTGCCAGCCCTGGATCACACGCTGGCGCGTCGCCGGATAGCCATCCCAGCCGTCGTTGCCGACCTTGCCGAGCGCGGTCATGAACTGTTCCATCAGGTACTGCTGGGCCAGCACGTTCCACTTCGCCCTGGTCGCGGCGAACTGGCCCTGCAGCCAGGCCTCCTGCGCCTGGCCCAGCAGCGAGCGCGACGGGTCGAGGCGTTCGGGGCAGTCCATCGGGATCCGCTTGCCGTCGGAGACGGCGTCGCAGGTGCGGTGGTTGCGGTACTGGCGAGTGTCGAGGAACTGGAAGGCGGCCAGGTCGCCCCAGGCCCTGGACCGGTAGAGCAGCATGTCCGGCCCCACGGGGACCTGCGCGCGGCGCAGCGGCATGTTCTCGTAGAAGGCCTGATAGCCGGCGGCGCGGCGCTTCAGAAACACGGCCGGGTCGGGGTTGGAGCGGTCCTGGTCGTCGCCGTAGTCGTTGGCCACTTCGTGGTCGTCCCAGATCACCATCCAGGGCGCGACGGCGTGGCTGGCCTGCAGGTTGGGGTCGGCCTTGTACCAGGCGTAGCGGTGGCGGTACTCGGCCAGGGTCTTCGGCTCCTCCGCCGGATGCGGGCGCACGCCTTTGCCGGGCTGCTGAGCCTCCTCGTAGATGTAGTCGCCCAGGAACAGCACCAGGTCCGGATGCTCGGCGGCGATGCCGGCATGGGCCTCGTAGAAGCCGGCGGAGTACTTCTGGCAGGAGCCGCAGGCCAGGCGCAGGCGATCGACGTGCGCGCTCGGCGCGGGGGCGGTACGGGTCCGGCCCACCGGGCTCGCGTGCCCGGCGGCGGTGAAGCGGTAGAAGTACTCTCGGCCGGGCTTCAGGCCCTGGACCTCGACATGCACCGAGTGGCCGGATTCGGCGACCGCCAGCGCCCGGCCCTTGCCGGCCGTGCGCTTCAGCCCCTCGTCCTCGGCGATCTCCCAGCGCACCTCGACCGGGGCGGACCCCATGCCCGCGCCGATCTCCTGCGGCCGGGTCGCCAGCCGCGTCCACAACACCACCCCGTCCGGCAGCGGCTCGCCCGAGGCGACGCCCAGCCCGAACGGATTGTCGCTCATCCGCGTCTGCGCGGCCGCCGTCGTCCACGCCGCCGGCGTGAGCGCGAGGCCCGCGACACCCGCGGCCTGGGCGAGCAATGTACGGCGTGACGGCATTCCAGCTCCCTGTTTGCGGCAGCTTAGCGCGCCCCGTCCCTGCCGTAAGGCGCCGTCTGTGACGGTTGCTTGTTCGGCCCGGGGGCGCTAGGCCGCCCGCCATGTTGACCGGACTTTCCCACCAGGCGCGCGAGGCCAAGAGCTGGCCGTTCGAACAGGCGCGCCTGCTGCTCGACCGCATCACCCGCCTGCGCCTCAGCGACGGCGAGCGCGACCTGGCCGCCGCGCTGTTCGCCCAGGGCAAGTTCCACGAGGCCGTGCAGACGATCCCCGGCTTGGCCAGGCCGGTCATCTTCCAGTGCGGCTACGGCGCCTCCGGCCTGCCCCACCTGGGCACCTTCGGCGAGGCCACCCGGCCGACCATCGTGCGCAACGCCTTCCGCGCCCTGACCGAGGACGCGATCCCGACCCAGCTGATCGTCTTCTCCGACGACATGGACGGCTTCCGGAAGATCCCGGACAACGTACCCAACAAGGCGATGCTGGAGGAGGACCGCGACAAGCCGGTCACCTCGGTGCGCGACCCCTTCGGCCAATACGAAAGCTTCGGCGCCCACAACAACGCCCGCCTGCGCGCGTTCCTGGACGGCTTCGGGTTCGACTACACGTTCATGAGCTCTACCGAGACCTACAAGTCGGGTCGCTTCGACGCGGTGCTGCTGCGCCTGCTGGAGCGGTTCGACAAGGTGCAGGCGATCATGCTGCCGACGCTGGGTGACGAGCGCCGCGCCACCTATTCGCCGTTCCTCCCGATCAGCCCGAAGTCGGGCCGGGTGCTGCAGGTCCCGACCCTGGAGCGCAACGTCGAGAAGGGCACGATCACCTTCCGCGACGAGGACGGCGAACTGACCGAGGTGCCGGTCACCGGCGGCCACGTGAAGCTGCAGTGGCGGCCCGACTGGGCGGCCCGCTGGACGGCGCTGGAGGTCGACTTCGAGGCCTCGGGCAAGGACCTCGTGGACTCGGTTCGCGTCTCCAACCGGGTCTGCCAGGCGCTGGGCGGCACGCCGCCGGAGGCCTTCCACTACGAGCTCTTCATGGACGAGCAGAACCAGAAGATCTCCAAGTCCAAGGGCAACGGCCTGACCATGGAGGAGTGGCTGCGCTACGGCACGCCCGAGAGCCTCACCTACTACATGTACCAGTCGCCCAAGTCGGCGAAACGGCTCTTCTTCGACGTCATCCCCAAGGCGACCGACGAATACCTGCAACAGCTGGACGCGCTGAACCGCAAGCGGGCCGAGGGCGACAATAGCGCCCACTTCGACAACCCGGCCTGGCACGTCCATGGCGGCGACCCGCCGGCCAAGGGCAGCCCGGTCAGCTTCTCGCTGCTGCTGAACCTGGTGTCGGCGGCCGACGCCTCGACCAAGGACCTCTTGTGGGCCTTCATCGCCCGCTACTTGCCGGGCGCGACGCCGGGATCGGAGCCGTTGCTCGACAAGCTCGCGGGCTACGCGATCAACTACTACGAGGACTTCGTGAAGCCCGCGAAGCGGTTCCGCGCGCCCACGGACCAGGAGCGCGCGGCGATGGAAGACCTGGTCGCGAAGCTGAAGGCGCTGCCCGCTGGCGCGGATGCCGAGGCGATCCAGAACGAGGTCTTCGAGGTGGGCAAGGCCGCCGGCTTCGAGCCCCTGCGGCTATGGTTCTCGGCGCTCTACGAGGTGTTGCTGGGTCAGAGCCAGGGCCCGCGCTTCGGCAGCTTCGTCGCCATCTTCGGCGTCGACCGCACCGTGGCCCTGATCGAGCGCGCCCTGGCCGGGGAACTGCTCGCGGCCTGACCCTACGGCGCCTGCGCGCGAACGTCGCATCCGGAATTATCGATTTGGTTGCTCTATCCAGCGCACCTTGCGGCGATGGAGCGGATGTCCTTGCCCAAACCCCACCCCGACGTCGAACGCCTGGCGGCGCTCGACGCGATGGAAATCCTGGACAGCGCGCCGGAGGAGGCCTTCGACCGCGTCACGCGCCTCGCCGCCGAGCTGTTCGACGCCCCCGCGGCGGCGATCACCTTCGTGGACGCCGACCGGGAGTGGTTCAAATCGCGCCTGAACCTGCCGCACGCGCAGACGATGCCCCGCGCGGGCAGCTTCAGCGAGCAGGCCATCGGGCTGGCGCCAGGATCGGTGCTGAGCGACGCCCAGGCCCCCGACCGCTTCCAGGCCGGCGCCCTGTTGTCCACTGAAGACGGCTACAACCTGGGCGTCCTCAGCATCATCGATGACCGGTCGCGGCCGCCGCTCACCGGCCTCGAGACCCGGCGCCTGCAGACCCTCGCCGCCTTCGTCATGGACGCGCTGGAACTGCGCCGCGCGCGTCGCCAGGCGGCGGACGTGCAGCATACGCTGGACCTGCTTGAGCGGGTGGTCCGCGGGCCCAAGTCGGCCGCTGTCCCCCGTCCCCGCCGCCGCAAGACCGCCTGACGCGCGTCAGGCCGCCAGCCGCCGGGCCGGCGCGTTCAGCCGCAAGGGCAGCGCCTTCACGCCCCGGATGCCCAGGCGTTCGATCCATTCGATGCGGTCGGGCGCCGCCAGCTGCAGGTCCGGGAAACGGGCGTAGAGCCGGGTGAGCGCGCTCTGGGTCTCCACGCGCGCCAGCTGCTGGCCCAGGCAGAAGTGGATGCCGGACGAGAACACCAAGTGCGGGTTGGGGAACCGCTCCAGCCGCAGTTCATCGGGCCGGTCGAACTCCGCCGGGTCGGCGTTGGCGGCGGCCAGCAGACCCATGATGAGCTCGCCGCGCTTCAGGCGCTGGCCAAAGAGCTCCGTGTCCTGCGCCACATAGCGCGGCTTGGTGGCCTGCACCGGGCTGTTGTACCGTGCCAGTTCCTCGACCGCGCGTTCCATGTGCGCCGCCGGGTCAGCCAGCAGCCAGGCCTTCTGCTCGGGGTGCTGCTCCAGCGCCAGCACGCTGTCTGAGATCAGGTGGGTGGTGGTCTCGAAGCCGGCGATCAGCAGCAGGATCACGGTGGAGAGCAGCTCGCTGGCGTTCAGCACGTCGCCCTGCTCCTCGGCGCGGACCAGTTCGGCGATCAGGCCGGGACGCGGGTCGTGGCGGCTCTTCTCGATCTGGTCGCGCACATAGCCGATCATCTTGCCCAGCGTGCCGAGCGCCAGGACGATGCCGGCGGCGTTGGTGAAGTTGAGTGCGCGGCGGGCCACGTCCGCGAACCCGGCGCGGTCTTCGTGCGGCAGGCCCAGCAGGTCGGAGATCACCTCCAGCGGCAGCCGGCGCGAGAACTCGCCGACCAGGTCCGCCTCGGCCCGGCCTTCGAAGCGGTCCAGCAGCTCGTCGGCGATGCGGTCGATATTGCCCCGCATGGCCAGCACGTCGCGCCGCGCGAAGGCCTTGTCGACCAGCTGGCGCAGCCGGCGGTGATCGGGCTCGTCCTTCTGCAGCATGCTGTTGGCCACCGCCATCAGCGACCTGGGCATCCACCACCGGTAGCCGGCGACGACGTCGGGCTTGCCGGCGTGCCGGCCCTCCTGAACGAACAGGGCGTTGTCCTTCACCATGGCCAGGGTCGACGCATGGGTCGTCGTGACCCAGGTCCGGCCCACGAACGCCATCTTGATCGGGATCACCGGGCCCTGCGCCCGCATGGCCGCGAAGGTCGACCAGGGGTCGCGTTTGAAGGCGGCCTTCTCGATATCGAACTGAAGTGGGTGGTCGAGGCTGAACATCTCGTCCTCCGGTCGCAGATCGGAAGGCCCTTCGCCTGATCCGCGAACTGGGCTATCTTCTAACAGACCGTCGGTCGGTCTGTAAATGAGGGACGATGTCGGAGACGCGCCAAGAGGGGGTTCCGGGCCAGAAGACCCGCGTGCTGAAGGCGCCTGCGGTGCGCCGGGCCGAACTGCTGGACTGCGCCCAGGGGCTGTTCCTGACCCGGGGCTATGAGCGCACGACCATCAACGACGTGATCTCGGCGACCGGCCTGTCGAAGGGCGCCTTCTACCACCACTACCGGTCCAAGGAGGACCTGCTGGAGGCGATCGCCGCCCGCTTCGCCGGCGAGGCGTTCAGCTTCATCACCGCGCTGCAGGCCGACACGGGGCTGGACGCGCTGCAGCGCCTGAACCTGCTGCTGGCCCTCGGCCGCGACTGGAAACGCGGGCACATCGCCGAGCTGAAGGCGATGTTCACCACCCTGCTGCGGCCCGAGAACGCGGTGCTGTACCACCGCATCGTCGAGGCGGTGTTCGCCGTGCTGGCCCCGGCCCTGGCCGCGATCATCGAGGACGGCCGCGCCCAGGGCGTGTTCGACACCGGCGACGCCCGCGCCGCCGCCGATACCCTGCTGTGGCTCTCCAACGGGCGCCGCCCGATCGTCATGCGCGCCATGGCCGGGGCGCAGGACGATGTGGAAGGCGCCATCGCCATGATCGTCGAGCGCGTCCGCGCCGAGGAGGCCATCGTCGACCGCATCCTGGGCCTGCCCCCCGGCAGCGTGCAGTTGCTGGGCGCCGAGGACGAGGTGCGCGCCATGCTGCGGGCGTGGAACGCCGCCGGGTAGGTCTACCGGTAAGCCGTGAGCCTAATCCTCGTCGCTGCCGATCGGCATGCCGGGCGGCGCCTCGGGGCGGCGCTTGGTCTGCGCCAGCACGCGAGCCAGCTCCTCCCTGTCCTGCAGCAGGGCGGCCAGGGTCAGGCGGTGGGCGCGCTCGGACGGGTCGGTCCCGGGCGCGGCCTTCAGCTTCACCGCGAGGTCGGCCAGGCGCTGGCTGATCTCGGCCTTGGCGGCGGGCGACACGTCGGGGCGCCGCGTGGCCGCGGCCAGCTCCAGCACCGTGCGGGTCTGCACCCGGCGGGCGATCTCGGCCAGGCGGCCCGAGGCCGGCGCGAAGGCCTGGGCGAGCAGCCGATCGACCACCTCGCCCACCCCAGGCTCGGTCGCGTCGCGGCGGTGCTGGTCGGTGAGGCGCGCCAGCCGGGGCGGCGACAGCAGGGCGTCCAGCACGATCCCGGCCCCCACGTCGGCGGCGACCAGGCTGTCCCATACCGGCCCGCCCGCCCCGTCGAACACCTCGATCTGGTACTGGCGGTCGGTGTCGCCGGACTGGCCGGACGACAGCAGCGGGATCAAGGCTTCCGGCGTGTCCAGCGCCTCCGGCGTCATCGCCGCCAGGAGGCCGCTCAGCGCGGCCCGCTGCTGCGCCGCCGGAACCACCTTGGCGGTCATCGCCGCGTCACCCTTGACCGCATAGCTGAAGTCGACGCCGCCCAGCACCTTTGCAGCGGCCTCCAGCTGGTAGCGGTGCAGCAGGTAGATCGGCACATACTTGCGCTTCAGCGCCTGCGCCGCCTCGCCCGGCCGCAATACCTGCGGCCCGAAGCGGTCGATGGCGACGCGCCGCACGGCCATGACCCGCGCCAACTCGGCCACCGGATCGGCGCCATCGTCCCAGATCGCCCCGTGCGGTTGTCCGGAGGAGACACCCCGGGCGTCGTCGTCTGCGGTGTATCGCAAGGTCTGCTGCGCCTTGGCCGCCTTTGCCGCCGGATCGCCGTCGCCGTACAGCCAGTCGACGATGAACCGGTCCCAAGCCCCCATGCCGACCCCATAGGCGTCGCTGAGGTCGATGGCCCCATTGGTCAGCTTCACCCGCGGCGCCGGGTAGTCCATCACCGAGGCGCGGTCCTGGCTGGAGGCGGCGAAGTTGTGCGCGAAGCCCAGCGAATGGCCCACCTCGTGCGCCGCCAGCTGGCGGATGCGGCTGAGCGAGACCTGGATCGGGTCGTTCGGCCCGCCCTTGCCGTCGGCCCCGGCGCCGACCAGACCCTCGAAGATCAGCATGTCCTGGCGGACCCGCAGCGAGCCCAGCAACACCGAGCCCTTGATGATCTCGCCGGTGCGCGGGTCGGTCACCGCCTGGCCGTAGGACCAGCCTCGGGTGGCGCGGTTCACCCAGTTGATGACGTTGTAGCGGACGTCCAGCGGGTCGGCGCCCTCGGGCATGATCTCGACCCGGTAGGCGTCCTTGTAGCCGGCCGCCTCGAAGGCCTTGACCCACCAGGACGCGCCCTCCTGCAGGGCGGTGCGGATCGGCTCGGGCGCGGCGCGGTCGACGTAGAAGACGATCGGCTTCTTCACCGGCGAGACGGCGGCGGCGGGGTCGGTCTTCTCCAGCCGAAAGCGGCGGGCGACCCGCTGCACGATGTCCTTGTCCAGCGGCGCGGCATAGTCGAGCACGATGGCGTCGAAGGCGCCGGAGCGCGGGTCGAACGGCCGCGGCTGGTAGCCCGGCGGGGGCAGCTTCACCAGGCTGTGGCGCACCACCAGGCTGATCAGCCGCGGCTCGGGGGCGATGTTGCGGGTCTCCGCGCCCGGTTTGTCGGAGGCGAAGGTCTGGATCGCCTCGAACTCCAGGTTCTCCGGGAACACCTTCACCGCCGATGGGTCGGCCATGGTCAGGTCGGTGACCGGCTTGTAGGCCCCGTCGTCGGCCGACTTCAGCGCGTCGGCGATGCCGATGACGTCGCGGGTCAGGAAGCTGGAGAGATCCACGACGAGCCGCCCGTCCGGGAGTGTCCCCTCGATCTTGCCGGCCCAGACCACCGAAGTCGCGAAGGCGTCCCGGGCGGCGGCCTGTTCGGCGGCCGGCGCGCCGTCAGCGCGGAAGCGCGGGTTCTCGAACTCGGCCACGATGCGCGGGCCCACGCGGCGGAAGGCCAGCACCTGGGTGTCGCCGAGCCGGGCGCGGTCCAGGCCGATGGGCGCCGAGCCCAGGCCGGTCTTCAGCGCCGAGACATAGAGGTAGCGGCCGGCCACCCCGTCCGCGCCGGGCGTCGGCAGGGCGATGAGGATCCGGCCCTTGGCGGCGTCCACATAGGTGGGGACCAGGCCGTCCTGCCGCGCCAGGCCCGCCACCGGGTCGGCCTGCGCCGAGGCCGCGGGTGCGTCCGCCTTGGCGGCCATCGCCACCCCCGGCGCGAGGGTCAGCACCACCGCCAGGCCCGCACCGGCCAACCACGCTTGTCTCACCCCGGAACCCCCGAATTGCTCTGGGGCGAGCCTAGGCCATCGCCCGCGACAGTCGAGGGCGACGACGGCGTCGGCTCACAAGTTCGTGCTTACGTGCCACTGGGGCGTTCATGCTCCACAATTTGCCGCAATCGGAGTGGAAATTGCCCCTGGCGCAGGTCTTCACCGCCTGACGCGGGTAACAAATTCCCGAAAACACGCCACTTCACCGGCAATTGAACGTAACTGCCCTTGACGTAAACGGAAGCTTGGGGCACCTTGGTTATCAACGATAATACGAGGGAAGGAGTGTCCTGAAATGCCCACGGACCTTCGTCGTCCGGCGCGGACCTATACGATCCGTCAGCTCTGTCTCGAGTTCAAATGCACCCCGCGCGCCCTGCGCTTCTACGAAGACAAGGGTCTGCTCAATCCCGCCCGCGACGGGATGAACCGGGTCTATTCCTACCGGGACCGCGCCCGCCTGGTGCTGATCCTGCGCGGCAAGCGGGTCGGGCTCAGCCTGGCCGAGATCGGTGAGATCCTCGACCTCTACGAGGCCGACGACACCGGCGCGCTGCAGGCGGCCAAGAGCCTGCGCAAGTACAAGGAGCGCATCGTCGCCCTGGAACAGCAGAAGCGCGACATCGACGAGGCGATCGACCAGCTCCAGCGCGGTATCACCGACATGGAGAAGCGCCTGGCCGCCACGCGCCCCGACCTGCTCCCCCGCGCCGACGCCTACGACCAGACGATGCGTCGCCAGCTGGACGGCGTGGAAGCCTGATCCCAGACCCCGCGTGTCATCCCGGTTTTGGCGCAGCCAAAGACCGGGACCCATGACCACGGGGGTCGAACGCCAGCTCTCGGCCGCGCCGCCACGTGAATTCGGCGCCGGGCGGCAGTCATGGGTCCCGGTCTTCGCGTCCCGCGAAACCGGGATGACACCCGTGGGGGAACCGGCTTAGGTCCGACCCGAGCGGACGCGGAGCAGACCACCCATGACCTACCAAGCCCCCGTGCGGGACTATGTCTTCCTGCTGCGCGACGTGCTGCAGCTGGAGCGCTACGCCAACCTGCCGGCGTTTGCGGACGCCTCGATGGACACGGTCGAGGCCATCCTCGACGAGGCGGGCAAGTTCACCTCCGAGGTGCTGGCCCCGCTGAACGGCGTCGGCGACAAGCAGGGCTGCACCTGGAGCCCGGACTTCACGGTCAAGACCCCCGACGGCTTCAAGGCCGCCTATGAGCAGCTGGTGGCGGCCGGCTGGCCCGCCCTGGGCTCGGACCCTGCCTACGGCGGCCAGGGCCTCCCGCACGTGGTCAACGTCGCGTTTTCCGAGATGTCGTCGGGCGCGAACATGGCCTTCGCCATGTATCCGGGCCTGACCCACGGCTGCTACTCGGCGATCCACGAGGGCGGTTCGGACGAACAGAAGCAGCTCTACCTGCCCAAGCTGTGCTCGTTCCAGTGGGCCGGAACCATGAACCTGACGGAGCCGCATTGCGGCACCGACCTGGGGCTGCTGCGCACCAAGGCGGTCCCGCAGGCGGACGGAACCTACAAGATCTCCGGCCAGAAGATCTGGATCTCCGGCGGCGAACAGGATCTGACCGAGAACATCATCCACCTCGTGCTGGCCCGCATCGAGGGCGCGCCGCAGGGCACCCGCGGCATCAGCCTGTTCATCGTGCCGAAGTTCATCCCCGACAAGGACGGCAATCCGGGCGAGCGCAATTCGGTGAAGTGCCTGGGCCTGGAAGAGAAGATGGGCATCCACGGCAACGCCACCTGCGTGATCAGCCACGAGGAGGCGACAGGCTGGCTGATCGGCGAGGAGAACCGTGGCCTGTCGATCATGTTCGTGATGATGAACGAGGCCCGCCTGGGCGTCGGCCTGCAGGGCATCGCCCAGGCCGAGGCCGCCTACCAGGCCGCCGCCGAGTTCGCCAAGGACCGCCTGCAGGGCCGCTCGCTCACCGGCCCGAAGAACCCCGACGGACCGGCCGACCCGATCATCGTCCATCCGGACGTACGCCGCATGCTGATGGACGCGCGCGCCATCGTTGAAGGCGGCCGCGCCTTCATGGCCTGGACCGCGCTGCACGGCGACCTCAGCCACGCCAGCCCGGACGAGGCGGTGCGCCAGAAGGGCCGCGACTACATGGGCCTGATGACCCCGGTGGTGAAGGCGTTCCTGACCGACCGCGGCTTCAACGTCTGTTCCGACGCCATGCAGGTGCACGGCGGCTCGGGCTTCACCGAGCACTTCCCCGCCAGCCAGTACCTGCGCGACGTGCGCATCGCGCTGATCTACGAGGGCACCAACGGGGTGCAGGCCCTGGACCTCGTCGGTCGAAAACTGGCCGCCGACGGCGGGCGCGGCGTGATGGGCTTCTTCGCCGAACTGGACGCCTTCACCGACGCCGAGACCTCCGAAGGGATGGCCCCGTTCATCACCGGCCTCGCCAAGGCCAAGGCGGAGTTGCAGGAGGCCACCATGTGGCTGATGCAGAACGGCTTGGCCAACCCCGACAACGCCGGCGCGGCCTCGACCGACTACCTGCACCTCTTCGGCCTGACGGCGCTGGCCTATATGTGGGCGCTGCAGGCCAAGGCGGCGCTGGCGCGGCAGGCGGCGGGCGACGAGGACCCGTTCTACGCGACCAAGCTCACGATCGGCCGCTACTACATCGAGCGGATCCTGCCGGAGACGAGCGGACGCCTTGCGAAACTCAAGACCGGCTCCGATCTGCTGATGAGGCTGCCGGCGGAGGCGTTCTGATGGCGGAGTACCGCGCCCACGTGGACTGGGCCCTGGAGGCCGGCGGCGACTTCGCCAAGGGCCGCTACAGCCGCGCGCACACGATCAAGTTCACCGAGCACACCGTGCCCGGCACCGCCTCGCACCACGTGGTCGGCAAGTGGGCGGCGCCCGGCGCCGTCGATCCGGAGGAGATGCTGGTTGCCTCGCTCTCGACCTGCCACATGCTGACCTTCCTGCACGTGGCGCGGCTGCAGGGCTTCGTCATCACCCGCTACGTCGACGACCCGGTGGGCGTGATGGAAAAGGACGCCGAGGGCCGCATGGCCGTCACCCGCGTGACCCTGCGTCCGCAGCTCACCTACGAGGGCCGCCGCCCCACCGACGCCGAGCGCGACCACATGCACCATGAAGCCCACGAGGAGTGCTTCATCGCCAATTCGGTGAAGACCCAGGTGACCGTCGAGGAGGCCGTTCCCGCCTGAGCCGCCGCAGGCAAGGTCCAGTTGAACCGCGGAAACGCGGAACACGGCGGCCTTTCGGAGTCAGGCCTTCTGCGTTTTCCGCGTCTTCTGCGGTTCGAATCCGGCGCTGACGCGCCCCCGTGGGAGCGTGTCGTCCAGGCCACAGCGGCCAGCCGTTCGCGAATGTCTGCATCCCGACACTCACTTGTGCGTTTAGGCGGCCGGGACGTAATCCACACGAGGCTAGATATGATGCGCAAGACCCTGGGCTGCATGGCCCTCGCGGGGCTGATCGCCCTGCCGGCGATGACCATTTCGACGGACGCCAGCGCGGCCAGCTGCCACAACCGTAAGGTCAACGGCACGATCATCGGCGGTGTCGGCGGGGCGCTCCTTGGCGGAGCGGTTACGCACGGGTCCACGGGCCCGATCGTCGGCGGTCTCGGCGGCGCGGTGCTGGGCCACGAGATCGGCCGTGGCGGCTGCCGCAAGTACACGCGCACCGCCTACCGGTCGTCCACGCGCGCCCGCTACTACCAGGACGCCCCGCGCCCCGTGCGTAAGGTCTACTACGACCAGTACGGCAACCCGATGCCGAGCTACAGCCGCTGATGCGCGGGGCAGTCGTAGCCGCGAGCCTGGCCGCTATCGCGCTGAGCGCGTGTAGCGGCCAGACCGCCACGGGCTCCAACGGCAAGATCTGCGCGGACTTCAAGGCGAAGGCCGCGCCGCCCGCGGGCCTGTCGGCCGACGCCGCGGCGGTGGACGAGTGCACGCGACGCTGGGCCTACAGCCTGGCGTCGTCACGCGACGACGCCGACACGGTGGCCGAGGCGGCCGCGGCCGCCTGCCAGACGCACCTCGCACGCTGGAACCAAGCCGCGCTGAACCAGCCGGCGGGGGAAGAGTCCTCAGCCAGCCTGATCACCGGCGAGCCCACCACGCCGCTGGCGGAGCACAACAACTTCGCCCACGCCCGGGCCCTGTTCTACGTGGTGCAGGCGCGCGCCGGCAACTGCGCCCCGCCGCCCGCCAAGGACGGCGTGCCGGAGGGCGTGAGCTAGCCAGCGCCACCCGGCAACGTCGTCATCCCCCGGCTTGTCCGGGGATGACAAGTCTAGGGAACGGACAGAAGGGCCGACAGTCGCGCCTCCAGCGCGGCCGTGTCCTTCAGCTCACACTCCCAGATCGTCTCGACCCGCCAGCCCTGCTCCGCCAGGGCCTCGCGGCTCCTCGCGTCCCGCGCCACGTTCCTCCCGACCTTCCCGACCCAGTAATCACGGTTCTGCTTCGGCACGCGGGCGCCGCGGGCGCAGTCGTGGCCGTGCCAGAAGCAGCCGTGGACGAACAGCGCCAGCCCGCGGCCCGGCATCACGATGTCCGGATTGCCGGGCAGGTCCTTGCGGTGCAGCCGATAGCGCACGCCGAGCTTGGTCAGCGCCTTGCGCACCTTCAGTTCCGGGGTCGTGTCCCGCGCCTTCACCCGGCGCATCACCGCCGAGCGCTTCTCGGACGAGTAGACGTCCGTGCTCACAGCCCGTCGAACAGCGCCGTCGAGATGTAGCGCTCCGCGAAGCTCGGGATGATCGCCACGACCAGCTTGCCCGCCATCTCGTCACGGCCGGCCAGGTCGAAGGCGGCGGTCAGAGCGGCGCCGGACGAGATGCCGACCGGGATGCCCTCTTCGCGGGCCACACGGCGCGCCATGGCGAAGCTGTCGTCGTTGCTCACCTGGATGATCTCGTCGATGACCCCGCGCTCCAGGATCGAGGGCACGAACCCGGCGCCGATCCCCTGGATCGGGTGCGGCCCGGGCGGCCCGCCCGACAGCACGGCCGAGGACTGCGGCTCGACGGCGACCATCTTCACCGACGGCTTCCTGGCCTTCAGCACTTGCCCGATGCCGGTGATACTGCCGCCGGTGCCGACACCGGAGATGACGGCATCGACGCGGCCGCCGGTATCGTTCCAGATCTCCTCGGCGGTCGAGACGCGGTGGATCAGCGGGTTGGCGACATTGTCGAACTGCTGCGGCATCACCGCGCCCGGCGTCGCGTTCACGATCTCCTGGG
>CBHTUE010000067.1:0-21672 GCA_966096115.1 uncultured Phenylobacterium sp. | reverse complement strand
GCCCGCTCCGAAGCGCTGCTGGACATCCTCGACCACCAGCCCCTGCTGTTCGCCACCCTCGACCGCAGCGGCCGCATCCAGTCGGCCGTCGGCGCGACCATCGGCGGGTTCGACCCCGCACAACTTGAGGGCCGCAGCCTGGGCCACCTGGTCGCCGAGCCCGACCTGCCAGCGCTGGCCGCCGCCCTGCACGCCGCCGCCCACGACGGCGCGGCGCAGGTCTATGTGGACACCCCCGGCGAGGGCTGGCTGGACATCAGCCTGCAGGCCCGCGACGGCGGCCTGTTGATCGCCTCTGTCCGCGACGCCGGCGAGCAACTGGCCCGCGAGCGACGCCTGGAGGCCGCGCGCCTCGCCGCCGAGCAGCAGAACGCCGGCAAGTCGCGGTTCCTGGCCAATATGAGCCACGAGCTGCGCACGCCGCTGAACGCCATCATGGGCTTCTCCGACATCATGCGGCAGCGGCTGTTCGGCCCGCTGGGCGACCGCTACGCGGAGTATTCCGAGCTGATCCACGAGTCGGGTACGCACCTGCTGGAACTGATCAACGACGTGCTCGACATGTCGAAGATCGAGGCGGAACGGTTCGAGCTCAGCATCGAGACCTTCGATGCGCGCGACGCGGTGCAGGCGGTGCTGCGGCTGATGCGCGGCCAGGCCGAGCGGGCGGGCGTGCACCTGCGCGGCGTGCTGCCGGCCGCGCCGCTCTACGCCGACGCCGACCGCCGCGCGCTGAAGCAGATCGCGCTGAACCTGATCTCCAACGCGCTGAAGTTCACCCCGCGCGGCGGGTCGGTGACGGTGACGGTGCAGGGCGCCGGCGACATCCTGGAGATCGTCGTGGCCGACACCGGGGTCGGCATCGCCGGCGACGACCTGGAGCGCCTGGGGCGGCCCTTCGAACAGGCCGGCGACGCCGAGCAGCGCGCGGAAGGCACGGGCCTTGGCCTGTCGCTGGTGCGCGCCTTCGCCCGGCTGCACAACGGCGAAATGACGATGGAAAGCTCGATCGGCGAGGGCACCTCGGTGACCATCCGCCTGCCGGTGCTGACGCCGGACGCCAGCGCTGCCGCACCGGTGCGGCAGCGGGTCTAGCGCGCCGCGACCTGCAGGAAGGCGCGGCCGGCGGCGAAGTCGCCGACTTCCACATAGGCCGTACGCACGCGGTCGCCGCTGAACAGGAATTCCACCGCCACGGCTTCGCGCGGGTCCAGTTCGCCCAGCGCCTGCACCGCGGCGATCGGGAAGCGGAAGGCCCAGGCCTCGCCGGAGCCCTTGGGCAACAGTTCGGCCTCGGCCGCCCCACGAGCTTCGGCCATGAACGCGCGCGTCACTGAGCGAGGTGGCAGCTTGGCCGACAGCGGCTGGCGTACGTTGCTGATCAGGTAGGGACCCACCGTGCGCGACCCGTCCCGGAACACCAGGCGGGCGCCGTAGGGCGTCGCGTTGTCGGCGAAGTCGGCCACGGCCACCAGGGCGCTGGGCCCCTGGGCGCCGGCCAGGCCAAAGATCATCTTGTTCGATCCGAAGTCGGCGCTCTGGGCCAGCCGCCAGCGCGGGGTGCGCCCCATGCCGCGGTCGGCGGCCCAAAGCGACGCCTCGCCCGGATAGTTCATCCGAAGGATGCGCTGGTAGCCCGCGAACGCCTGCCGCACCCGGGCGGCCGGGCGGGTTACGTCGTCGCTGGTGCAGTCGACCGCGCCGGCGCGCCGTACGGCGGTGGCTTTCAGGCTGTCGAGGTCGCGGGGGTCGGTTCCGGCGCGCAAGGCCGCGCCGCGCGCCTGGGCGGCGGCCGAGGCCAGCGCGGCCGACACTTCGGGCGTGAACAGGCGGCAGCGGTCATCGGCCGCGCTCATCACCGTACGCTCATAAAACAGGTCCGCGGGCTGCGCGTCGGCAGCCGAGGGAAGGACCGCGAGGGCCGCTCCGACCAGACCTATCCATGGAGCCGCCGGCGCCGCGCTTCTGCGCGTGCTGGTCATTCATCCACCATCAAGCCGCGGCCGTTCATCGACCGTCTGAGGCGGAGCTTTACCGGCGGAGTCTTCAGGTCCGGTTGAGACGGATGGTTAACCGGGCCCCGGCGCGCTAACGGAAGGCGCGATGCTGCTTTCCACTGATATCTGGGTCGGCGCCCTGATCCGTCGCGTCGAGATCGGCGGCGGCTTCGCCGTGGTGGCGCGCAAGGGCGACCCGCGGGCCGGCGCCGTGCTGGTCAAGATCCTGAACCGCACCGACGGCTCGGCGCGCCTCTTGCTGGAGGCGACACGCGGCGACGGGGAGCGGATCTGGATGGAGCCGGCGGCCTCGCGCGACGAGCCCGACCTGGACCGCTACATCGAACGCGCCGCGCGCATCGACCCCGACATCTGGGTGGTGGAGATCGAGGACCGCGAGGGCCGGCATTTCCTCGTCGAGCCGGTGGAGAAGGCCTGACGCGTCACAAGTGAAGGCTGATAAGTTGGGGCTCGCCTAGAGGGACCCACGAGGTTAGGACGGTTCGAGCGACCCGGCGCGGAGACGCCGGTCCGATTGGGGAAGACAGACATGCACTACGCGGAACTGAACAAGGCCTGGGCGGAACTGACGGCGCCGGGCTCGCCCCTCGAGGTGGTGAAGGTCGAGGTGCGCGGCGTGCCGCTGCTGGCCTACAAGAACGCCCCGCCGAACGTGCGGGCGCTGTGGCTGTCGTCCGCCCAGTTTGCCGACCGCGACTACCTGGTCTTCGGCGACGAGCGGATCACCTACGCCGAAGCCCATCGCCAGGTCGCGTCCATCGCCAACTGGATGCTGAGCCAGGGCGTGAAGCCGGGCGACCGCGTGGCGATCGCCATGCGCAACTATCCGGAGTGGCTGCTGATCTACTGGGCCTGCGCCTGCACGGGCGTGGCCTGCGTCGGCATGAACGCCTGGTGGACCACGGCCGAGATGGCCTACGGCCTGAAGGACTCCGAGCCCAAGATCCTGTTCGCCGACGCCGAGCGCATTGCCCGGCTCGAGGGCGACATGCTGGGCGGGGCGCGACTGGTCGCGGTTCGCACCGAGCCGCCGGCCGGGGCCGTCGCGTGGTCTGAGGTCGTGGCCCACGGGGGCGCCCTGCCGGACGTGGCGATCGATCCCGACGCCGACGTCTGCATCTTCTACACCTCCGGCACGACGGGCTTCCCGAAGGGGGCCCAACTCACCCACCGCAGCTGCATCAACAACCTGATGAACCTGATGTTCGCGGGCCAGGTGCAGGTGCTGGCCACCCAGCGGGCCACCGGCGTGGCGCCCGATCCGACCGTGGCGCCGCCGATCCCCGTCGGGCTGATCACCACGCCGCTGTTCCACGTGACCGCCAACAACTGCGGCGCCTACGCGGTGACCGCCGCCGGCGGCAAGATGGTGCTGATGTACAAGTGGGACCCGCTGGAGGCCCTGAAGCTGATCGAGCGCGAGCGCTGCACCTCGGCCGGCGGCGTGCCGGTGATGGCGCGCGAGATGATCCAGCACCCGGACTTCGCCAAGTACGACACCTCCAGCCTGCTCTCGATGGGTGGCGGCGGCGCCCAGCTGCAGCCCGACCTGGTGGACAAGATCGACAAGGCGATCGCCACGGCGCGGCCGAACACCGGCTACGGCATGACCGAGACCTCGGGGATCATCACCTCGATTTCCGGCGACTTCTTCGTCGACAAGCCGGCCAGCTGCGGCCGCGCCTCGCCGACGTTCGAGGTCAAGGTGGTGGGCGACGACGGCCAGGCCCTGCCGCCCGGCCAGCCGGGGGAGCTGTGGGTGCGCGGCGCCTCGGTGATCAAGGGCTACATCAACCGGCCGGATGCCACCGCCGAGTCGATCACCGACGGCTGGCTGCACACCGGCGACGTGGCCTACCTGGACGACGACGGCTTCATCTTCCTGGTCGACCGCAAGAAGGACATGGTCCTGCGCGGCGGCGAGAACATCTACTGCGCCGAGGTCGAGACCGCGGTCCACCATCACCCGGCCGTGGCCGAATGCTGCGTATTCGGCGTGGCCGACGACCGGCTGGGCGAGGAGGTGGGCGCGGCCGTGGTGGTCCTGCCCGGCCAGAGCCTGGACGCGGACGCCGTGCGCGAGACCTGCGCCGCCCAGATCGCGAAGCACAAGATCCCCCGCTACATCTGGATCCTGGACGCCCCGATCCCGCGCAACGCCAACGGCAAGTTCCTCAAGCGCGAGCTGCGCGAGACGCTGCAGGTCGCCGACGCGCGCTGAGGCCGCGGCAGGGTGACGTTGGGGAGGGCTGGCCAAGCGACCGGCGCTCTCCTAAACAATCGTTTGAATCCCTGGGAGACTCTCTATGGCTCGCATGAAGTTCGGCGCGTTCCTGGCCCCGCACCATCCCATCGGCGAGCACCCGATGCTGCAGATGCGCAACGACATCAAGTTCGCGGCGCACCTCGACCAGCTCGGCTACGACGAGTTCTGGGTGGGCGAGCACCACTCCACCGGCTGGGAGGTGATCGCCTCGCCGGAGATGTTCCTGGCCGGCGTGGCCGAACACACCCACCGCATCCGCCTGGGCACCGGCGTGGTCTCGCTGCCCTACCACCACCCGTTCAACGTGGCGCAGCGCATGGTGCAGCTGGACCACATGAGCGGCGGGCGGGTGATCTTCGGCACCGGCCCCGGGGCGCTGCCGTCCGACGCCTACATGCTGGGCATCGACCCGATGACCCAGCGCGACCGCCAGGACGAGGCGATCGGCGTGATCAAGCGCCTGCTGGCCGGCGAGCGGGTCACCCACGAGAGCGACTGGTTCACCCTCCGGGATGCGCGCCTGCAGCTGTTCCCGCTGCAGGAGGAGATGCCGATGGTCACGGCGTCGTCGATCAGCCCGTCGGGCATGACCCTGGCCGGCAAGTACGGCATCGGCGTGCTGTCGATCGGCTCCAACTCCGACGCCGGCCTCGCGGCGCTGCCGACCCAGTGGGGCTTTGCCGAGCAGGCCGCCGCCAAGCACGGCCAGAAGGTCGACCGCAAGGACTGGCGGGTGCTGATGACCTGGCACATCGCCGAGACTCGCGAGGAAGCCCGCGCCCAGGCCAAGGACGGCCTGATGCACTGGCACAACGAATACACGGTCGGCACGCTGATGCGGCCGGGCGCCGAGGCGTTCAAGACGCCCGACGAAGCTGTGGACCTGACGGCCTTCTCCGACGGCTCGGCGGCGGTGATCGGCACGCCGGACGACCTGGTCGCGGCGATCCGCAAGCTCCACGCCTCGGCCGGCGGCTTCGGGACCGTGCTGGGCTTCGTGCACGACTGGGCCAACCGCGAAAACACCAACCGCAGCTGGGAACTGGTCGCCCGCTACGTGATCCCCGAGGTGCAGGGCCTGCTGGAAGGCTATCGGACCAGCCGCGCCTACGTGGTCGAGAACCGCGAGTGGTTCGAGCGCGCCGGCCAGGCCGTGCTGGCCAAGATCATGTCGCACGAAGGCGCCGCCGCGGCGCTGAAGGAAGGCATGCAGGCGGGCGTGGCCATGCGCTCTCCGAACGCCCCCGACCTGAACAAGGCGGCTGAGGAGATGAAGTAGCTTTCCCTCCCTAATGGGGAGGGACGGACCGCGTAGCGGTCAGGGTGGGGGAGTCACGATCCTCACCGACGTTCTAGCCCGGCCCACGCTTCCCCACCCCGCTCGCCTTCGGCGAGTCGACCCTCCCCATCAAGGGAGGGAAGGCTCCCGGACGGGCAGCTTCCAGCCTGGCCGGATGAAGTGGCAGGTGTAGCCGTTGGGGATGCGCTCCAGGTAATCCTGGTGCTCGGGTTCAGCCTCCCAGAACGGACCGGCCGGCTCGACTTCCGTCACCACCTTGCCCGGCCATAGGCCCGAGGCGTCGACGTCGGCGATGGTGTCGAGCGCGACCCGCTTCTGCTCTTCGTTCGTGTAGAAGATCGCCGAGCGGTAGCTCATGCCCATGTCGTTGCCCTGCCGGTTCTTGGTCGACGGGTCGTGGATCTGGAAGAAGTACTCCAGGAGCTGCCGGAAGCTGATCTTCTCCGGGTCGAAGATGATCTCGATCGCCTCGGCGTGGGCGCCGTGATTGCGGTAGGTGGCGTTCGGCACGTCGCCGCCGGAATAGCCGACGCGGGTCTTCAGCACGCCCGGATAGCGGCGAAGCAGATCCTGCACGCCCCAGAAGCAGCCTCCGGCGAGGATCGCGGTTTCGGTAGCCATGGGCGGGGTCCTTCTACGTGGGGGTGGCGCTCAGATAGGTATTGAAACCGCATCTTGAACCCACCGCGGCCGCTTTCGAAGCCCCAGATGCGGGCCGGCGGCCTCTAGGCCGGCATCTGGCCCTTCGTCGGCGTCACGCGGCCGTCGTCGAGGTCGTAGCGGGCGGCGACGATCTTCAGTTCGCCGGCCATCACGCGCTGGCGCATGGGGCGGGAGTTGATGAAGATGTCGGCCGCAGCGTTGGCGGCGTTCAGCGAGACGGCGGCATCGACCTTGTCCGTGGCCGCGGCCGGCACCGCCTTCACGGCCGGCGCGATCAGCGCCGCGAGCGCGCCGAGTTTGGTGTCCCGGTCGGCGTCGTCGCCGTGACCGGCCAGGGCGTCGACCGTGGCCTTCACCGCGCCGCAGCGCTCGTGGCCCAGCGCCATCACCAGGGTCGAGCCCAGGTGGATCACCGAATACTCGATGGAGGCCAACACCGCGTCGTCCACGACGTTGCCGGCCACGCGGACGACGAACAGGTCGCCCAGGCCCTGGTCGAAGATGATCTCCGGCGCCACGCGGCTGTCGGCGCAGGCCAGGATGGTGGCGAACGGCCGCTGGCCGGTGGCCACGTTGATGCGCCGGACCGAGTCGGCGTTGGCATGGGTGGCGACGCCGGCGACGTAGCGGGCGTTGCCGTCGACCAGCCGCTGCAGCGCCGCCTCGGGATCGAGGCCCGTGGGATGAACCTCGGCGGGCGCGGCCGGATGGGCCTCTGGCGCGGCGGCTGGCGCCTTGGGCGCGGCGCCGTGCCTGGCGGCCGAGGCGACGGCGGGCAGGGCGATGAGGCCGGCCCCGAGTATCACGCCGCGGCGCGAGAGCTGGATCGGCACGGCCGGTCCTCCAATTGGTCTGGAGACTGGAGTAGCAGGGCCGGCCTTAGGGCAGGTTAACCGTGGCCCCGACGGCCCGGGCATTTGCTATCGGGCCCCCCGCACGCTACCTGCCCGCGCCATGTCCACCTCTCCCGCCGCCGAGGCCGCCCGCCGGCGCACCTTCGCGATCATTTCCCACCCCGACGCCGGCAAGACCACGCTGACGGAGAACCTGCTGCTGGCCGGGGGCGCCATCCGCGCGGCCGGCGCCGTGCGGGCGCGCGGCGAGAACCGGCGTACGCGGTCGGACTGGATGAAGATCGAGCGCGAGCGGGGCATCTCCGTTTCGGCCTCGGTCATGACGTTCGACCACGACGGGCTGATGTTCAACCTGCTGGACACCCCGGGGCACGAGGATTTCTCCGAGGACACCTACCGCACGCTGACGGCCGCCGACGCGGCGGTGATGGTGCTGGACGCCGCCAAGGGGATCGAGCCGCAGACGCTGAAACTGTTCGAGGTGTGCCGCCTGCGCGACATCCCGATCATCACCTTCATCAACAAGATGGACCGCGAGGCGCAGGACCCGTTCGAGCTGCTGGACGAGGTGGCCTCGAAGCTGGCCCTGGACCCGGCGCCGCTCTACTGGCCCGCCGGCTCGGGGGGGCGGTTCAAGGGGATGCTGGACCTGCGCCGCGACCAGTTCCTGCCGTTCCAGAAGAAGGGCGGCGGGGCGAAGGACGAGGAGGAGGGCCATCCGCCCGCCGTGGCGTTCAAGGGCAACGCGGTCATCAGCTACCTGGAGCCCGACGAGCAGGAGGAACTGGCCGAGAACGCCGAGCTGGCCCTGGGCGGGCTGAAGGCGTTCGATCCGCAGGCTTTCCTGGAAGGCCACATGACGCCTGTGTTCTTCGGCTCGGCGCTGCGCCACTTCGGCGTCGACCAACTGCTGGAAGGCCTGGGGGCCTACGCGCCGCCGCCCAAGACGGTGGAGGCCCGCAAGGGCGGCGAGCAGATCCACGTGGCGCCCGGCGACCGCGAAGTCACCGGCTTCGTCTTCAAGGTCCAGGCGAACATGGACCCCAACCACCGCGACCGGATCGCCTTCCTGAAGCTGTGTTCGGGCCGGTTCTCGCGCGGCATGAAGCTGAAGGTGCAGAACACCGGCAAGCAGCTCAGCGTCAACGCACCGATGATGTTCTTCGCCTCGGACCGCGAGCTGGCGGAGGACGCCTATGCCGGCGACGTCATCGGCATCCCGAACCACGGCGTGCTGCGGGTCGGCGACAGCCTGTCCGAGAGCGGGACCGTGCGCTTCGCCGGCCTGCCCAACTTCGCGCCGGAAATCCTGCAGCGGGTGAGGGTGAAGGACCCGCTGAAGGCCAAGCACCTCAAGAAGGCGCTGGAGAGCCTGGCGGAGGAGGGCGTGACCCAGCTGTTCCGCCCCAGCCTGGGCGCCGACTTCATCGTGGGCGCCGTGGGGCAACTGCAGTTCGAGGTCATGGCCGACCGCCTGCGCGAGGAATACCAGCTGGACGTGATCTTCGAGCCCAGCCCGTTCGGCGAGGCGCGCTGGCTCGTGGGCGACAAGGCCGACGTCGAAGACTTCATCGGCAAGCATCGCTCGGCGATCGGCAGCGATATCGACGAACAGCCGGTCTACCTGGCCAAGTCGTCCTGGGATGTCGGCTACGCCGTGGAGCGCTATCCGAAGGTGCGCTTCGAGCGGTCGAAGGAACGGGCCTGACGCCCGTGTCCGGCGTCCTCCTGTACGGCGCGCCCGCGCCCGGTCTCGTGGACGTCCCGCCCGGCGCGCGACAGGTTTCGCCGCTGATCCCCGGCTCCGACGACCTGGCCACTCTGGCGGACGGCAGCGCTTCCGAGGTGATCGTGCTTGCGCCCGGCGGCACACTCGAGCGCGACTATGTGCTGGCCCAGGCGCTTCGGGTTCTGCAACCGGGCGGTTCGCTGCTGGCCTTCGCGCCGAAGGATAAGGGCGGCTCGCGGCTGAAGAAGGCGCTTGAACGCTTCGGCTGCACCGTCGGCGAGGATGCACGGCGGCATCATCGGTTCTGTCGGGCCGTACGGCCGGCCGCCCCACGGGAGCTCAGCGACGCCATCGCCGCGGGCGCGCCGCGCATCGTGCCCGCGCTGGGCGTCTGGTCGCAGCCGGGGGTGTTCAGCTGGGATCGGCTGGATCCCGGCAGCGGGCGGCTGATGGAACTGCTGCCGGCGCTGGCGGGCCGGGGCGCCGACCTGGGCTGCGGCGTCGGCCTGCTGGCGGCGAAGGTGCTGACCTCGTCCGCGGTCACCGCCCTGGACTGCATCGACATCGACCGCCGCGCCACCGATTGCGCGGCGCACAATCTGGACGACCCCCGCGCGACGGTGCTGCAGGCCGATGTCAGGCAGTTGGGCGAGCACCTGACCGGCCTCGACTTCGTGGTCATGAACCCACCGTTCCACGACGGCGGGACCGAGGATCGCGACTTGGGGGTGACCTTCATCCGCGCCGCCGCCGCGATGCTGCGCAAGGGCGGGACCTGCTGGCTGGTCGCCAACCGGCACCTGCCCTACGAGGCGCCGCTGGCGGCCGCCTTCGCACCGGTCCAGGTCCGCGCCGACGCCGGCGGCTACAAGATCATCGAGGCGCGCAAGTGAACAAAGTCCCGATGGCGCGGCTGGACCGCCTGCTGGCCAACCTGGGCTACGGCTCGCGCCGCGAGGTCGCCGCTCTGGTGGCGCACAAACAGGTGGAGCTGGACGGCGTGGCGCTGCGCGATGTCGGCGCGCGGATCGCCATCACGCCGGACCTGCCCGAGCGCATGACGGTGGTGGGCAAGCCGCTGGATCCGCCGGCGCCGCTCACCGTCCTGATGCACAAACCGCTGGGCGTGGTCTGCTCGCACCGCGAGGCCGGGCGCAGCGTCTACGAACTGCTGCCGCGCCGCTGGCAGGCCCGCATGCCGGCGCTGTCCACCATCGGCCGCCTGGACAAGGACACCTCCGGCCTCCTGCTGATCACCGACGACGGCCCGTTCCTGCATCGCGTGATCTCGCCGAAGCAGCACGTGGCCAAGCGCTACATCGCCACCCTGGACCGGCCGCTGGCGGGGACGGAGGCCGAGATATTCGCGGCCGGCACGTTGATGCTGGAGGGGGAGAAGGACCCGCTGGCGCCGGCGGTGCTGGAGCCGACCGGCCCCAAGGAGGCCCGGCTGATCATCACCGAAGGCCGCTATCACCAAGTGCGCCGCATGTTCGCCGCCGTCGGCAACCACGTCACCGCCCTGCACCGCGACCGCATCGGCGGGCTGGACCTGCCGGCCGATCTCGAGCCGGGCGGATGGCGCATCCTCGGCCCGGACGAGCAGGCGTCGATCTTCGGATGACGGCTGTTGCCCACGCGCCGTGCGTGATCGGGGAGGTGAGGCGTAGACGGCCTCCCTACAGCAAGAACCGTGCCAAAATTAACGACTTGGATCTGTTAACACATTGTATTTTTAGCACATATTTCTGCGCAAATTAACCATATGGGCGAAGTTAAGGACTTGTTAAGCCGCTCGGCTCCGGCTTTGCTGTGGTCCGTCAAAGCCCGACGGGCGCGTTCCAAGGTGGGACGCGGACGGGCCCGGAGCCGTTCGGATGTTCGAACTGGGCCGCGAGCTGAAGCGCTTCTTTGCTTCGGATAAGGCGAAGGCGCCGACCGACGGCCTGACCGGGGGCGACTCGTCGCTGCTCGAACTGCTGGATTCCCAACTGCTGGCGCAGGAAGCCAAGGCTTGCGACGTGGCCGCCGGGCGCATGGGCGCGAAGGACAAGCCGCGGCGTCGCCTCGAAGCGGCGATCGTCTGGCGCGAGGTCGCGCGGCGCACCGGCGACGCCGTGGCCCTGCGGAAGGCCGCCGCCGGGGCCGAGACCGCCGCCGCCGGTTTCGAGGCCGCGCACCGCACCGACGGCTGGGCCCGCGCCCGGTGCGAACAGGCCTTCTGCGCCCTGCTGGGCGCCGAGATCTTCGGCGATCCCGGACTGAACGCCGCCGCCGAGGTCGCCTTCAAGGACGCTCGCGGCCACGTGAAGGGCGGCTTGGCCGCGCCGCTGGCCGACGTCGGCCTGATCGCCATCGAGGGCCGCCGCCTGCTGGACAAGGCCGATGCGGCCGAAGCCTGGGCGCTGGTCGGCCGCTTCACCCAGCCGATCACCGCCCTGGACCTGATCGCCAAGCGGGTCACCGCCGCCCGCGCGCTGGCCGCCGAGGCCCGCCTGATCCGCGCCGACCTGCTGGCCGGGTTCGGCGCGCGCCTCAAGGACGGCGACCTGATCGACGCCGCCGCGCTGGAGGCCGCCACCGCGGCTGATCGTCTGGACAACGCCTACGAGCCGCTGACCTGGGTCCGCGCCAAGATCATGCATGGCCAGGCCCTGGCCCTGCGCGGCGAGGCCGTCGGCGACGTGGATGCGCTGGCCGCCGGCGCCGGCGCCCTGGCCATGGCGCTGGACAACCTGACCCGCGAGCACAGCCCGCTGGACTGGGCCCGCACCCAGGTGGCCCTGGCCCAGGCGCTGCAGGCGCTGGGCGAGGCGTCCAACGACACCCGCGCCTTCGAGCACGCCGTCTCCTGCTACCAGCGGGCGGACCTGGTGCTGCGCGACGCGCCGACCCTGTCCCTGCGCGGCCAGGCCGCCGGGGCTCGCGCCGTCTGCCTCGCCCGCGCCGCCGAACTGACCGGCGACGCCGCCGTCCTCGACGCCGCCGAGGCAGCGATGAAGATGGAGCTGGGCAAGCTCTCGCCGCGCCGCGATCCCGTCGGCTGGGCCCTGGCTCAACTGCACCTGGCGCGCCTGTACGAAGCCCGCATGGGCATGACCGGCAAGGACAACGGCGAACGCGCCGCGGCGCTGATGGCGCTGGACGCCGCCCTCGACGTCTTCGCCGAGCACGGCCTGCGCTCGCTGAGCGTGCTGGCCGCCGATGCGGTCGAGCGGCTGGCCGCCACCTCGGTGAACGACCGGCCCTGAACGCCTTTTCAAACCGGGGCCTAGCTGGTTAGCTCCCGCCGGGGGAGCAACATGCGCGCGACACAACTTTCGGTCATTGGGCTGGCGGCGGCGCTGTCGGCCAGCACGGCCGTGGCGCAGGACCGGCAGCCCGACTGGGTGAAGACGCCCAGCGCGCGGGACCTCGAGGCCGTCTGGCCGGCCAAGGCGCTGAAGGACGGCGTCGGCGGCAAGGCGGTCATCGCCTGCATCGTTACCGTCCAGGGCACGCTGCGCGGCTGCCGCGTGGAGTCGGAGGATCCGGCCGGCGCCGGCTTCGGCGGCGCGGCGATCGCGCTGTCCTCGCAGTTCCTGATGAAGCCGGCGCTGAAGGCCGGCGTGCCCGTCGAGGCCGGCGTGCGCATCCCGATCAACTTCCCGCGGCCCGACCGCGCGACCGGCTCGCGGCTGAAGCCGGTGACCGACACGGATTTCAAGGGAGATCGGATCTATTCCCGCCTCCCTTGGAGCGCCGCGCCCAGCTACGCCGAGGTGCTGGCCGCCTATCCGCAGAAGGCGCGGGAGAAGAAGGTAGGCGGCTTCGCGACCCTGAACTGTCGCATCGACAAGGACGGCCACCTGTCGGCCTGCCGCACGATGAAGGAGGCGCCCGACAACTACGGGTTCGGCTCGGCCGCCCGCACGCTGAGCCACAGCTTCGTCGGACCGACCGACAACGGGAAGGGCGAGTCGATCGTCGGCGACCACGCCGCGGTCCAGGTCACCTTCGCCGCCGCCAGCCTGGACGCCGCGGCGCCCACCATTGGGCGGCCCGACTGGAAGGCCTTCCCGACCATGGAGGACTTCACGGCGGTGGTGCCGCAGGCCGCGCGCCAGGCGAAGGTCTACAGCGCCCGGGTGGTGATGGAGTGCAAGGTGGGCGCGACCGGCGCCCTGGAGGCCTGCAAGACCTCATCCGAGGAGCCGGCGGGCCTGGGCTACGCCGGCGCCGCCCTGGCGCTCTCCGGGGCCTTCCGGCTCTCGGTGTGGACCGACGAAGGCCTGCCGACGGTCGGCGGCGTCGTGCGCGTGCCGCTGCGCTTCGACCTGCAGTCGGCCATGCAGGCCAAGCCGTGACGGCTTCCCCTGGCCCGTTCGTGTGGCATTGTTCGCCCGTTGGAGGACCTGACATGGCTCGTACCGCCCCTCTTGCCGTCCTGTTGCTGATCGCCACCGGGCCGGCCGCTGCGCAGACCGCCTGGACCGCCGCCCCCACCGCCGCCGACATGGCCGCCGCATATCCCGCCAAGGCCAAGGCCGAGCACCTGGGCGGCGGGGTCGAACTGACCTGCACCGCCAACCGGAAGGGGGCGATGACCGACTGCGACGTGCTGGGCGAGTCCCCGCGCGGCTATGGGTTCGGCGCCGCCGCGCGCGACCTGGCGAAGAAACTTACCGCACAGGGCGTCGTGAACGGGCAGGAGGTCCGAGTGCCGATCTCCTTCGTGGCCGACGGCACGGTGAAGACGCCGCGGTGGACGTCGCTCCCCAGCGTCGCCGACATGCAGGCCGCGGTGCCCAAGAGCGAGGGCGGGCCCAACGACATCCGCGTGACCCTGGTCTGCGCCGTACAGGACGGCGGGACCCTCTCGGCCTGCACGGTCGACCGCGAGGAGCCGGCGGGCCAGGGCTTCGGCCAGGCGATCCTGGCGCTGGCGCCCAAATTCAAGGTCGACCTGATGAGCGGCGAGGGCACGCCGACGGTGGGCGCTAAGGTGCGGGTGCCGGTGCGCTTCGACCTGAAGCCGGTGCAGCAGGCGGCCAAATAGGGCTCAGCGCCCGCGCCACCACTTCAGCCCGGCGCGTTCGACCGCCTCCAGCAGGGCGTGCAGCGCCACGCCCATGGCGCCCAGCACCACCAGGGCGGCGATCATCCGCGCCGTCTGCAGCTTGTTGGAGGCGTCCAGGATCTGCCAGGCCAGGCCGCGCACGCCGCCGGTCCCGGCGCTGAACTCGGCTACCACTGCGCCGATCAGCGCCAGGCCCGCGCCGACCTTGTGGCCCTCCAGCAGGAACGGCACCGCGGAGGGCAGGCGCAGCCGGACGACCTTCTGGACGACCGAGGCGTCGTACAACGTGAACAACCGCTCCAGGTCCGGGTCGGCCGAGCGCAGGCCGGCCGTGGCGCCGGAGAAGATCGGGAAGAAGGCGACCAGCACGGCCAGGCTGACCAGCGCCCGCTCGGGATGGTCCAGGCCCGCCCAGATCAGCACCAGCGGCGCGATGGCGATCACCGGGGTCACCTGCACCACCGAGGCGAGGGGGCGGATGGCGCGGTCGAGGATGGGGCTCAGCGCCGTGATGAGCGCCAGGGCCTGGGCGATCAGGCTGGCCAGCACCAGGGCGACGACCGCGGTCGACAGGGTTCGCCAGGAGGAGGCGAGGAGGACCGGCCAATTGTCCTTCAGGGCCACCGCCACGGCTGACGGTGGCGGCAGGAAGTAGGGGGCGACGTGCAGGGCGCGGCAGGCGATCTCCCAGATCGCCAGCAGGATCGCCGTCAGGATCAGGGGCGCGAGCCGGATCATCCTACTTCGCTCCTTCGGGAGCTTCGAAGGATTGGAGGCTTGCCCTCCGAAGCCTTGGCGTAGGAGGGATCATGCGGCGACGCCTTGCGCCAGGGCGTCGGAGACCTGCTCGACCACGGCGCGGAAGCCGGCCTCGGTGCGGAAATGCGCCGGCCGGGGGATGGACCCCGCGACCGCGAAGTCGCCGGCGATGCGGCCGGGGCCCTTGCTGAGCACCACGACGCGGGAGGCCATGTAGACGGCCTCCTCGACATTGTGCGTGACGAAGACGATGGCGGGCTTCGAGGCGGCCCACAGCGCCAGCACGTCGTCGGCCAGGGCGCGGCGGGTGATCTCGTCCAGGGCGGCGAAGGGTTCGTCCAGCAGCAGCAGCTTGGGATCGGTGACCAGGGCGCGGGCCAGCGACACGCGCATGGCCATGCCGCCGGAGAGCTGCGCCGGCCGGGCGACCTCCGCGCCGGCCAGCCCCACCCGCGCCAGCGCCGCGTCGGCCTGACGCCGTGCGTCCGCCGCCGGCGTTCCCGCCAGCTCCAGCGGCAGCGCCACATTGGCCCGCGCCGAGAGCCACGGCGCCAGGGTTGGCGCCTGGAACACCACCGCCGTCTCGCCGCGGCCGGCCGCGCGGGTCACCTCGCCGCGAGTGGGCGCCTCCAGTCCCGCCAGCAGCCGCAGCGCCGTCGACTTGCCGCACCCCGACGGCCCGACCAGCGCCACCGTCTCGCCGGCGCCGATGCTGAGGCCGAGCGGGCCCAACGCGCGGCCACGGGCGTAGTCGACCTCGACGTCACGAAGGGCCGCGATGCTCACTTCGGCGCGAACTCGAGGGTGTAGGCCTTCTTCGGGTCGAGGGTCTTGGGATAGAGGCCCTGGGCGACGCCGGTGGTGAAGAAGGCGGTCCAGTCGGCCTCGGTCATCGAGCCCAAGGGGCGGCCCTGGTCGCCCTCGACGATCCGGTAGCTCTTCAGCTTGGCGCGGGCCTGGTCGAGGACATCCTGGGTCATCTCCGGATTGTCCTTCATGATCAGGGCGTCGGCGGCCTTGGCGTCGCCGTTCAGGTAGTCGTACCAGCCCTTGGCCGAGGCCTCGACGAAGGCCTTCACCGCCGCCGGGTTCTTTGCGATCAGCCCGTCGGTGGCCAGCGCCAGGGTCGCGTAGCCGCCCATGCCCTCGTCGGCCAGCAGGAACACCTTGGGTTTCAGCTTGGCCTCCTTCTCGATGGTGTAGGGCTCGCTGGTCACGTAGCCCTGCTGTGCGGCGCGCTTGTCGGCCAGGAACGGGGCCGAGCTGAAGGCGTACTTGCGCACCTGGTCGTCTGTGAAGCCGTACTTGGCCTTCATCCAGAGCCAGACGGTCGAGACCGAGGCGTCGGACAACAGGATCGGATGGCCCTTGAGGTCGGCGACCTTCTCGATGCCGGCGTCGGGGTGGGCGATCAGCACCTGCGGGTTCTTCTGCATGAAGGCGGCGACCGCCTTCACCGGGGCGCCCTCCTGGGCCAGGCTGGCGACGATGTAGGCGTTGGACCCGATGCCCATGTCCACGGCGCCGGCGGCCATCAGCTGCGGCACGTTCACGCCGGGGCCGCCCTGGATGATCTTCACGTCCAGGCCGCGCCTGGCGTACTCGCCCGAGGCCAGCGCCTGGTAGAACCCGCCGTGCTCGGCCTCGGCCTTCCAGTCGGTGGCGAAGCGGATGGTGGTGGGCGCGCCGGCGACCGGGGCCTTGGCCGTCTCGGTCTTCGGCGAACAGGCGGCCAGCAGGGCGGCGGCGGCGATCACCAGGTTACGCAACAGCTTCATCAGGACCCCTCGGCTTGAGCGCAGGAACCGTAGGGCGTTCCTCCCCCAGCGCGCAACGCGCGCGAACGGGGGGAGGTGGCTCGGCGCGAAGCGGCGAGACGGAGGGGGTTGAAACGCGAGGCGGACAGGCCGTGGGCTGCAACCCCTCAGTCAGCTTCGCTGACAGCTGCCCCTGTGGGGGACCATTCCCCATAGCAAGAGGGCGGCGCTCCGGTTGCCCGGGGCTCCGCCCTCTCATACAGATCCGTTGGGGGATCTGCGCCTCTAGGCCAACCGCCAAGTCCGTCTCGGGTTGCCCCGTTTCTTTCCTGGCCGCCGATGCCAAACCTTCCGGTTTCAAGTCCCGGGTCGCCCCGGTGTTGAAGTCCTTGGGCCGGGCACTCCGCTCGCTTTGCTCGGGGTCCGCTGTCGCCAGCCTCTCCTCCGCCGCGCCGCAGTTCCTGTCGGCAAGAGGACGGTGCGCCTGAAGCTTTTGTGACGCAAGCAGGCCCGAATGGGCGCATGTGACCGGACTGTCAAAACCCGGTGCGCAACCAGTGGATAACTTTCGCTGGACTGCTATTTTTCCGCGGCAAATCAACGGGAAAACTCAGTCCACAGGAAAGCGGAGGATGGTCCTCAGCGGCCGGTTTCGAGGGCCTCGCGGCGCTCCTCGAGGGTCAGCCACTCCTCTTCCGCCGCGGCCAGTTGCGACTGCGCCGCTTCTAGCGCGGCGCTGAGCCGGTCGAACCCGGCGCGGTCGCGGGAATAGAGGTCCGGATCGTGCAGCGCGGTCTCGAGGGCCGCGATCTTCCCGGGCATGTCGTGGACCAGGGCCTCGAGCTCCGCGAGCCGCCGCTGGTCCTTGTAGGAAAGCTTCGAGGCGACCTTCGGCGGGGCCGGTCTCGGCGCCGCGGCCTTGGTCGGCGCCGTCACGGTCGGGGCGGCGAAGAACCCCGGGTTCTGGCTCAGGAAGTCCTGCCAGCCGCCTGGCGTCTCGACCGCCCGGCCGGTCCCGTCCAGGCCGATGGTGGACGTCGCAAGCCGGTCGATGAAGTCGCGGTCGTGGCTGACCAGGATCAGCGTGCCCTCGTAGTCGGCCAGCAGGTCCTCCAGCAGGTCCAGCGTGTCCATGTCGAGGTCGTTGGTGGGCTCGTCCAGCACCATGACGTTGGCGGGGTGGGCGAGCGCGCGGGCCAGCAGCAGGCGGTTGCGCTCGCCGCCCGACAGGCTCTTCACCGGCTGGCGCAACTGCGCCTCGGTGAACAGGAAATCCTTGGCGTAGGAGTTCACGTGCCGCGGCTCGCCGCGCACCAGCACCTGGTCGCCCCCCAAAGGCAGCAGCACCTCGCGCAGGGTCGTCTCCGGCTTCAGCGTCGCGCGGGCCTGGTCGATGTAGTTGATCTCCAGGTTGGTCCCCAGCTTGATCTCGCCGGCGTCGGCGGGGATCTCGCCCAGCAGCACCTTCACCAGGGTCGTCTTGCCCGCCCCGTTCGGGCCGACCACCGCCACGCGGTCGCCGCGCAGGATGCGGGTGGAGAAGTTCTTCAGCAGGGTCTTGGGGCCGAACGCCTTGGAGACGCCCTTGGCCTCGACCACCCGCTTGCCGGACGTGCCCGAGCTGGCGATGCCCATGTTGAGTTCGGAGCGCGTGTCCTTCAGCCGGTCGACCTTGTCCTGGCGCAGGCTCTCCAGGCGGCGGCGGCGACCTTCGTTGCGGGCCCGGCGGCCGGTGACGCCGCGGGCCATCCAGTGCTGCTCGCGCTCGATGTAGCGGTCCAGGCGCCGCGCCTCCTCGGCCTCGGCGGCGGTGATCTTCTCGGCCCAGTCGTCGAAGGCGGCGAAGCCCTGGTCCAGGCGCTTCACCTGGCGGTATTCGAGCCAGAAGCAGCGGCCGGTCACCCGCTCCAGGAAGGCGCGGTCGTGGCTGACGATCAGGGCCGCCGCCTTCGACGCGGCCAACTCCGCCTCAAGCGTCTCGATGGCCAGGATGTCCAGGTGGTTGGTCGGCTCGTCCAGCAGGATGACGTCGGGGTCCTCGGCGAAAGCGCGGGCCAGCGCGGTGCGCCGGATTTCGCCGCCGGAGAGGCCCGTCGCGGGCTTGGCGGGATCGAGGCCGAAGTCGGCGAGAGCGGCCTCGGCCCGGTGGGCCGGGGCGCCGCCGGCCGTGGCGTGGTCCAGCAGGGTGGCGCCGACGATCTCCGGCTCCTGCGGCACGAAGGCGATGGTGGTCCCGGTGGTGATGTTGCGCTCGCCGCCGTCGGGCTCGATCTGGCCGGCCAGGATGCGCAGCAAGGTCGACTTGCCCGCCCCGTTGCGCCCGACCAGGCAGGCGCGCACGCGGGCGTCGATGGCCAGGTCGACGCCGTCGAACAGCATCAGCGGACCGTCCGCCAGCCGGACGTCCTTCAGGGCGATGATAGGTGCGCGCATGTGGCGGCGGGAGATAGCGGGGCGGGCCCGCCAAGGCCATCCCCAAACGTCATCCCCGGCTTGTCCGGGGGACCCATGCCGGCCGCCCCGTGAAAGCCGCCAGCTGATCTCCGCGGTGACGCGGTGGCCCGCGGTCTTCTCACATGCGGCGGAGGCATGGGTCCCCCGGACAAGCCGGGGGATGACGAGCATATTTTTTGGGGTGTCGCCGGCGACTTTCCACTAAACCCCCGCGATGCCCGGCGAACCCTTCTGGCGGCGCAAGACGCTCGAACAGATGACCACCAAGGAGTGGGAGAGCCTGTGCGACGGCTGCGGCCTGTGCTGCCTGGTGCGCTTCGAGGACGAGGTGACGGGCGAGGTGTTCCCGACCCGGGTGCACTGCAAGCTGTTCGATCCCGATGCCTGCCGCTGCTCGAACTACGCCGATCGCCACCGGCACGTGCCCGACTGCATCAAGCTGACGCCGCACAACATCGAGGCGCTGGAGTGGATGCCGAAGAGCTGCGCCTACCGCCGCCTGCACGAGGGCCGCGACCTGGCGGACTGGCACCCGCTGATCACCGGCGACCCTGAAAGCACCCACCGCGCCGGCATCTCGGTGCGCGGCCAGACGATCAGCGAGTCAGTGCTGAAGGATCCGGAGGACGCCCTGGATTTCGCCGCCTGGGACCTGATCGTGGAGCGGGGCGAGGAGTAGGCATGAGCCTGTGGCAAAATCGTCACACCGCGGGTTGCGTGACGGAACCGACGCTCCAATCTAGTACTCACACCTCCGGCATGGACATTCGAGGACTCTGACGAGCTTGGCGCGCGACCCCTACCAGGAGCTGGGCGTACTGCGGACGGCGTCTGCGGACGAGATCCGCAAGGCGTTCCGCAAGCTCGCCAAGGAGAACCATCCCGACACCAATCCCGGCAACAAGGCCGCCGAGGAGCGGTTCAAGAAGGTGAGCGCCGCGTTCGATATCGTAGGCGACGCCGAGAAACGCAAGAAATTCGACGCCGGCCAGATCGACGCCGACGGCCGCGAGACCATGGGCGGCTTCGGCGGCGGCGGTGGGCCCTGGGGCGGGCAGCCCGGCGGCGGGTTCGGCGCCGGCCAAGGCCGGTCGGGCGGCTTCCGCACCGAGACCTTCGAGGGCGCTGACCTGGGCGACATCCTGGGCGAGATGTTCGGCGGCGGCCGCGCCGGCGGGCGGCAGGGCGGCATGGGCGGCGGCTTCGGCGGCTTCTCCCAGCGCGGCTCCGACGTCCGTGCGCGGCTCGAGATCGACCTGGTGGACGCCATCCGCGGCGGCAAGCAGCGGATCGCCTTCTCCGACGGCCGCACCATCGACGTCACCATCCCCAAGGGCGCCCAGGAAGGTCAGACGCTGCGGCTCAAGGGCCAGGGTTCGCCAGGCCGCGCTGGCGCGGGTGACGCCTTCATCGAGATCGCCGTCAAGCCGCACGCGCTGTACCGGCGCGAGGAGGACGGGCTGGTCATGGACCTGCCGATCACCCTCTACGACGCGGTGCTGGGCGGGAAGGTCGAGGCGCCGACGCCGGACGGGCCGGTGACGCTGACCGTGCCCAAGGGCGCCAACACCGGCGCGCGGCTGCGGCTGAAGGGCCGGGGCATGCCCGACGGCAAGGGCCATCGCGGCGACCTGTTCGCGCGGCTGGTCGTGACGCTGCCCGAGGGAGATCCGGAGCTGGAGGCCTTCGCGACCGAACAGAAGGCCAAGCGGCCCTACACCGCCAAACGGCGCAGCTAGGCGAATGCCTAACACCCGCTAAGATCGGCGTTCAGCCCAGGTTCAGTCCGGGGCGGCTAGATCGGGCGTGTCATGAAGCGTTTTCTTGCCCTCGCGGTCCTGCTGGCCGTCGCCGGCGGCCCCGCGGCCGCCTCGGCGGCGCAGGACGCACGTCCGGTGCTCGGCGCCGGGCGCGGCGACCAGGACCAGGCCCGCGAGGGCGTGAAGTCCGGGCGCCAGGTGCCCTTGTCGCGCGTTCTGGCCATGCTCGCCCAGCGTTACCCGGGCCGTCATTTGAACACGAGCATGGGCGAATCTGGCGGCCGCGCCGCCTATTTCGTCCAGTGGCAGATGGCGGACGGTCGGGTGGTGGTGTTCGTCGTCGATGCCGAGAGCGGCCAGGTGACGGGCCGCCAGGGCGGCTGACGCATTTCGATTTCTGAGGAGAAGGGACGCTCCGTTGCGAATCCTGCTTGTTGAAGACGATCCGGATCTGTCGCGCCAGCTGAAGCTGGCGCTGGGCGATGCCGGCTATGCGGTCGATCACGCCCCTGACGGCGAGGAAGCCCAGTTCCTGGGCGAGACCGAGCCCTACGACGCCATCATCCTGGACCTGGGCCTGCCCAAGGTGGACGGGGTGTCGGTGCTGGAGCGCTGGCGGCGGGACAACATGGCCACGCCCGTGCTGATCCTGACGGCGCGCGGCGCCTGGAGCGAGAAGGTGGCCGGGTTCGACGCCGGCGCCGACGACTACCTGACCAAGCCGTTCCACACCGAGGAGCTGCTGGCCCGCCTGCGCGCCCTGCTGCGGCGTTCCGCCGGTCATGCGAGCCCGAGCCTGAGCTGCGGCGGCCTGCGCCTGGACCCCCGCGCGGCCCGGGCCAGCGTCAACGGCGAGCCCCTGCGGCTGACCTCGCTGGAGTACCGCCTGCTGCACTACGTGATGATGCATCAGGGCCGGGTGATCAGCCGCACCGAGCTGGTCGAGCACCTGTACGACCAGGACTTCGACCGCGATAGCAACACCATCGAGGTGTTCATCGGCCGGGTGCGCAAGAAGATCGGCGCGGACCGCATCGAGACCGTGCGCGGCCT
>CBHTUE010000066.1:0-21893 GCA_966096115.1 uncultured Phenylobacterium sp. | reverse complement strand
CGAGCGGCGCCCCCTCCTTTTGGAACGACAGAGTGTTTCGCGTCAGGCGGCTTGCTTGCTCGCCTTGCGCGGATGGAAGAACAGCGCCTGGCCGATCGCCGCCTTCACCGTTTCCGGCTGGAACGGCTTGGTGATCAGGAAGGTCGGCTCCGGCCGTTCGCCGGTCAGCAGGCGCTCGGGGAAGGCGGTGATGAAGATCACCGGCACGTCGTAGCGCTGCAGGATGTCCTTCACCGCGTCGATGCCCGAGGAGCCGTCGGCCAGCTGGATGTCGGCCAGCACCAGGCCGGGCGTCTTGCGGGCCACGGCGTCGACCGCCTCGGTCCGCGTAGCGGCGATGTCGACCACGGTGTGGCCCAGTTCGGTCACCAGGGCCTCGATGTCGGCGGCGATCACCGGCTCGTCCTCGATGATGAGGACGTCGGTGGCCAGCTCGGCGTCGATCTCGGCCTGGGCCTCGGCGATCAGGGATTCCACTTCGGGGAAGTCGGCGTCGAGGATCTGGGCCGCCTCGCTGGGGGTGAAGCCCTCCAGCGCGGTCAGCAGGAACGCCTGTCGCGAGCGCGGCGCGATCCGCATCAGCCGGCGCGTGGTGTCGTCATAGCTTTCGTCGTCGGCCGGGCCCTCCAGCTGGGCGCCGGAGCTGCACCAGATGGCGTGGAAGACGTGATAAAGCGCCACGCGCGGCGTCATCGATTCTTCGAGCTGCCGCTCGCCGGCCGCCAGGGCCTCCAGGGCCACGCGCACATAGTGGTCGCCGGTGCTTTGGTCCCCGGTCAGAGCACGCGCGTAGCGGCGCACGTAGGGAAGATGTGGCGCCAGTCGGGCTAGTAGACTCAAGGGTGACCCCTCCCGTTGATTTTCAGTACCGGCAGCCCGTCGCGAGGGGTGACCCCCTGACCGGCGCATCATGATCGGAAAACGCCATCGGATGGAACCGGTTCCCTTTGATCCTGGTTTTCCGCATCTTGCGCCTGACCCATCGGGAACCCCAGGCGAGGCCGGCGCGTTGAACGACGACCAGAACGATAAGAGGGGGCGGCCTTCGCGCGAGCGGGGCGCCGATGACATGATCGAACAACGCCCGTCACCGGAGCGCCGCAAGGCCTCCGCAGCCCTGGATGAAGCCCGCCTGCGTCAGCAGGCGATCGGCGTGCGCCTGCGTCAGATGTTCGACGAGGTGGTCAACGAAGACGTTCCCGACGAGTTCCTGGAGATTCTGCGCCGCGCCGACGAACGCAACGCCGGGGGCGCCGAATGAGCCAGTCTCCCGACCGCGTGCGCCCGGAGCGGACCGCCGCCGAGGACGCCGCCTTCAAGAAGGAGCTGGTGGTGCTCATCCCGCACCTGCGTGCGTTCGCCCGCACGCTGTGCGGCGATCCGACGGCGGCCGACGACCTGGCGCAGGACGCGATGATGAAGGCCTGGGACGCCCGCGCGAGCTTCCAGATGGGCACGAACATGAAGGCCTGGACCTTCATGATCCTGCGCAACCAGTTCTACTCCGAGAAACGCCGGTCCTGGCGCCAGAGCCAGCTCGACCAGGAGGCGGCCGAGCGCACCCTGGTGGCGGTCGACGACCCGGAGGCGCCCGTGGCGCTGGACGAACTGCGCCTGGGGCTGGCCATGCTGCCCGCCGAGCAGCGCGAGGCGCTGATCCTGGTGGGCGCCGGCGGCTTCGCCTATGAGGAGGCGGCCGAAATCTGCGGCTGCGCGGTCGGGACGGTGAAGAGCCGGGTCAGCCGCGCCAGACGCGCTCTGCACGCCATTCTCGAGGACGGAGCCTACGACCGGGACGGCGGTTCAGCCGGGGACGCGATGCGTTCTATCCTGGCCGACGCGGAGCGTCTAAGCAGCGTTCGGTAGGACCGGATCGTTCGCATGGCGTCAACATCCCGGGTCTCGACCAGCACGATCCGGGTCCGCCTCACGGCGGCCCTGGCCGCAGCACTGTTGCCGGTGCTGATCCTGGGCGGCGTGCAGTCGGCCATCGGCTTCCAGCGCGAGGGCATGACCTTGCGCCAGAACCTCGGCTTCGCCGCCGAGCGCAGCGCCGCCACGGCCCGCGCCCGCATGGAGGGCGCGGACGTGCTGCTGGAGACGCTGGCGCCGGGCGCGGTCGGCTTCCAGTGCGCCCAGCGCCTGGCCCAGGTGACCACCCGCATCCCGGGCTACCTCAACCTGATCCGCTTCGACCGGCAGGGGCGGCTGGTCTGCGCCGCAGGCGACGTGCCGGCCGATGCGGCGCGCGCGCAACGCGCGTGGTTCACCCAGCTGGCCGCCGGCCGCGACGTGGCGATCACCCGCGACCCGGGCCTGGCCTACGCCGCCGAGCCGGCGATCCTGACCGCCGCGCGGGCGGTGGACGACACCGGCGCCTTCGACGGCGCCTTCGCCGCGGTGATCTCGCTGTCCAGCCTGCAGCCCCGGACGACCGACCCCTCCCTGCCGAAGGGCGCGGAGGTGGGCCTGGTGGAGAAGACCGGCCGCTATATCAGCCAGACCGACGCCAACGCCTTCCCGACCCTGCCGCCGGACTGGCGCCCCAAGGTCGAGGCCGCCGGCAGCCTGGTCTGGTACGGCAAGGACGCCCTGGGCCGCCGCCGGGTCTATTCCGCGGCTCCGGTGGTGGGCGATGAGGTCTATGTGGTGCTGTCGGCCCAGTCGCCGGGCCTGCTCAGTTGGGCGCGGCTGAACCCGCTGACCGGCATCGTCTTCCCGCTGCTGACCTTCCTGCTGGCGCTGGTGGCGGTGTCGGTGGTGACCGAGCGGGTGGTCATCCGCTGGATCGTCTACCTGCAGCGGATCGCGTCGCTCTATGCGCGGGGCCGGTTCAGCGTGCGGCCGGTGCAGGCCGAGCAGATGCCGCCCGAGATCCGCGACCTGGCCGAGACCCTGGAGGACATGGCCGACGCGATCGTCGGGCGCGACGCCTCGCTGCGCGACAGCCTGGCGCAGAAGGACGCGCTGATGCGCGAGATCCATCACCGGGTGAAGAACAACCTGCAGGTCATCTCCAGCCTTCTGAACATGCAGCAGCGGGCGCTCAGCGACCCCGCCGCGCGCTCGGCGATGAGCGACACCCGCCAGCGGATCACGGCGCTGGCGCTGATCTACCGGGCGTCCTACCAGGGGCCGGACCTGAGGCGGGTGGACCTGCGGCCGTTCCTGGAGGAACTCACCGCCCAGCTGGTGTCCGGCGAGCTACACCACGGCATCGTCGTGCGCACCGAGCTGAAGGTGGATCCGCTGGTCATCGATCCCGACCGCCTGGCCCCGCTGGCCCTGTTCGCGGTCGAGGCCATCACCAACGCCCAGAAGCACGCCTTCGCCGGCCGCGGCGGCACGCTCACGCTCAACTTCACGGTCCGCGGCGAGGAGGCGGAGCTGGAGATCTCCGACGACGGCAAGCCGCGCGACGACGCGCTGACCGCCTCGGGCGTCGGCCGCACGCTGATGACCGCGTTCGCCCGCCAGCTGCGCGGCCGCGCCGAACTGGCCCGCAATGCCGCCGGTGGCGTCACCGCGCGGCTGATCTTCCCGACACCCGCCGCCGAAGCCGCCCATCCGGGGAACCAGGCCGCCGCGTGAAGCGTTGCCACGGCGCTAGGTTTTCCAATCCCCCGGGAGATTCCCACTCATGCGTAAGATCATCATCCTGACCGTGCTCGCGGCCAGCCTGGCCGTTTCGGCCTGCAACACCGTCTCGGGCGCCGGCAAGGACGTGAAGTCCGCGGGCAAGGCGGTCACCGACACGGCCGAAGACGCCAAGAAGTAGGCTCTTCGACACCACGATCCCGAGAACCCCGTCGCACCCGCGGCGGGGTTCTTGATTCCGGGGATCCCGTGACGGCCGCGGTAGACGCGCCCGCGCCGATCCCAATCCATCTACCCACGTCATCCCCGGCCCTGTGCCGGGGACCCAGAAACGCTTGCGGTTCCGGGTTCGCGAGGCCGCCACCCAGATCCTTCCGGCATCGACGGTGTGTCTGGGTGGCCGGGACAAGCCCGGCCATGACGTTTGTGAGGTGGGTGACGTCTAAGGACCGATCACGCCGCCGAGCGCTCGGCTTCGGCGGCGTCGCCGTAGATGCCGGGGCCCAGGCGGGCGAACTCCAGACCTGGCGTATCCTTCAGCCCAAGCACCAGCCGTCCGCCGGGGGCCAGCGCGCCGGCCAGGTGCCCCAGCACCTTGTCCTGCGCTTCGGGCGACATCTGGTGCAGCACGCCGCGGCACAGCACCAGGTCGAACTGGCCGCCGCGGCCCAGGTCGTCCAGCAGGTTCACGCGCCGCCAGCGCACCATCTGGCGGATACGCGGCGCCAGGACGAAGCTCTCGCCGATCTTCTCGAAGTGCCGCACCAGGGTGCGCGCCGGCAGGCCGCGCTGCACCTCGAACTGCGAATAGATCCCGGCCTGCGCCTTCTCCAGGCTGCGTTCCGACAGGTCCGAGCCGAACAGTTCCACCCGCCCGGCCAAGCCTGGCGTGTCGGCCACGGTCATGGCCAGCGAATAGATCTCCTGGCCGGTTCCGCAGGCCGCGCTCCAAACCCGCACCGGCTCGCCGCCCCGGGCCCGCGACAGCTCCGGCAGCACGGTCTCGGCCAGCTGCTGGAACACCACCCGGTCGCGGAAGAACTCCGGCTCGGGCAGGGCCATGGCCTCCACTGCCGCCCAGGCCATGCGCGCGTCGCCGCGCAGCCGCAGGGTCTCGATGAACGCCTCGGGCGTGTCGAAGCCCTCGCGCCGCGCCACCGGCGCCAGGCGGCTTTCGATCAGGTAGAACTTGTCGGCGTCGACCTTGAGCCCGGCCTGCTGCAGGCAGAGCGTCGAGACGAACATCAGGTCGCCCGAGGGGATCACGCCGCCAGCCCCAGGTAGTCGAGCTTGCCGGCGACGATGCCGCCGTCGAAGGGCTTCATGATGAACTCGTCGGCCCCCGCGTCCAGCGCTTCGCGGATCCGCTCGATCTCGTTCTCGACGGTGCAGAAGATCACCTTCGGGTGCGTCCCGCCCGGCTCGGCGCGCAGGCGGTGCAGCAACTCCATCCCGTCCATCGACGGCATCCGCCAGTCCAGCAGGATCGCGTCGGGCATCACGGCGCTGCACCAGGCCATGGCCTCGACACCGTTCGACGCCTCGGCGACCTCGAAGCCCAGGTCCTCGAGGATCCGGCGCGAGACCTTGCGGACCACGCGGCTGTCGTCGACGACGAGGCAGGTCTTCAAGGCGCGGGTGCTCCGGATCCGATCCCTGCCGGTTCTCCCCCCATTCGGTTAACGCCGCTCCAACAAACCGGCGATCAGGTCCCCGCCGACACCCCCGCCGGCGCGTCCAGCCAGCGGCGCATCCAGGCCTCGACGTTGCGGTACCACTCCACGGAGTTCTGCGGCTTGAGCACCCAGTGGTTCTCGTCCGGGTAGTAGACGAACCGCGACGGCACGCCCTTGCGCTGGGCGGCGGTGAAGGCGGCCAGGCCCTGGCCCAGCGGGACGCGGTAGTCCTTGCCCCCGTGGATCACCAGCATCGGCGTCTTCCAGTCGGCCACCCGACTCATCGGGTTGAACCGCTCGTAGTCCTGGCCTTTCTCCCAGACCAGGCCGCCGGTCTCGTATTCCGAGAAGCCCGGGATGTCGGTGGTCAAGGCCATGGTGCGGGTGTCCATGATCCCGTCGTGGTTCACCAGGCACTTCCAGGGCGAATTCCAGGCCCCGGCGATCCAGGCCACCATGTAGCCGCCGTAGGACCCGCCCAGGGCGCAGGCCCGGTTCCCGTCCAGATAGGGGTACTTGGCGAGCGCCGCGGCCCAACCCTTCTGCAGGTCTTCCAGCGGCCGGTCGCCCCAGTGGTTGACGATAGACTTGGCGAAGGCCTCGCCGTAGCCGCTGGAGCCGTGGAAATCGATCATCACCACGGCGAACCCCATGCCGGTCCAGACCTGCGGGTTCCAGCGGTAGCTCCAGGCGTCGCCCATGCTGCCGTGCGGCCCGCCGTGGATCAGGAAGGCGACGGGATACTTCTTGCCCCGCTGGTAGTCCTGCGGCGGCAGCACCCAGCCGTAGACGGTCTCGTCGTTCCAGCCCTTGAAGCTGAACTGCTCGGGCGACGAGAGGGTGAAGTCGCGCAGGGTCCGCGTATTGTGCCCGGTCAGGGCCAGCGAGCCGGCGGCGGTCACCTCGTAGAGCTGGCCGGGCCCCTTCAGGTCATCGCGGACCGCCACCAGCCGGTCGGCGGCGGCGGTGAAGGCGCCCACCTGGCCCTCGCGGGTCAGGGCGGTCACCCTGCTGGTGGCCGGATCGATGGCGAACAGCTTCACCCGGCCCTGGTCGCCCATGCTGGCGTAAATCGTGCGCCCGTCCCCCGACCAGCGGATGGCGTCGGCCGAGCGGTCGAACCCGGCGTCGGCTTCGCGCACGGCGCCGGTCGCCAGGTCTCGCACCATGACCGCCGAGCGCAGGTCCTCGCGGAATTCCGCGCGCGCCAGGTAAGCCAGCCTGGTCCCGTCCGGCGAAAGTGTCGGCTTGCCGTAGGAGCCGTCGGCCTTGGGGTCCACCGGCGACGGCGGGGCCGAGCCGTCCAGCGGAACGGCATAGAGCCGGTAGTGGGAGGCCACGCCCCAGGCGCCGCCCGGCTCCAGGGCCGAGAAGAACACCCGGTCCCGCGAGACCGCATAGTCGGTGTCGTCGCCGAACGGCTTGTCCGGCGCATCGGCGTCGAAACCCTTCAGCAGGGGCGTGGGCTCAGCCGGCGCCGCGCCCTGGGCGTCAAGCCTCAGCGCGAACAGTTGCGAGCGTTCCCCGGCCTGCCATTCGTCCCAGATCACCAGCGGCAGGCGGTCGAACCCGGCGGCCGAGACGCCGCCGGTGCGGCGCGCGTCCAGCTTGGCGCGGCTGCAGGCCAGGGTCTCGCACTCTGGGAAGACGTTCAGCGAGACGACCAGCGTGCGGCCGTCGGGGCTGAGCCGGAAGCTGTTCACGTTCAGCGGCAGGTTGGTCACCTGGGTCGCGACCGCGCCGTCCATGTCGGTGCGCCAGACCTGCTGCACGCCGGTGCGCGCCGACAGGAAGTAGAGTGTGCGCCCGTCCGGGCCCCAGCGCGGCGAGGTGGCGGGCTTCTCCGAGATCGCCAGCGGCCGGGCCGGCAGGGTGGGCGTGCGCCGGTCCAGGATCCAGATCGAGCCGACGCCGTGGTTGCCGGTCCAGTCGGTGGAGCGGAGGCCATAGGCCAGGAAACGGCCGTCCGCCGAGAGTTGCGGCTCGGTCACGCGGTCCAGCATCGCCAAGTCCCTGGCGGTGAACGGCCGCGCCTCAGCGCTCCCGGCGAGAAGGGCCAGGCCCACGGCTGCCAACAGTCCGGCGATCTTCATCCCAGGCCCTCACGCACTGTCACACGCCCGACACTAGTCGGATTACGAGCCGGGGCGGTACCGGGATGAGATCAACGGCGCCTGCGATGCGCCGCGCTCGTGTCCGGGGGCCTCAGGCGGGCAGGGTCGCGGCGAACACCACGCGGTCGTCCTGCACGTCGGCGAACACCCGGCCGCCAGCGTCCTGCACGAACAGGTGGACGTAGTAGGCCTGCACCCAGTGCCCGTGCATCCCCTCGCCCAGCGCCTCGCCGCGCAGGCCCGCCAGCACCTCCGGCCGCAGGCGCGCGCGCGGCCCTGACGCCTCGACGGCGATGGCGACGGAACTGGCCTCCTGCACGGCGCGCACCTTGGCGGTCCCGCCGGTCGGCAGGGCGGCGCCGGCCATCTGCGCGAGGTTCAGCAGGGTCCGCGCCGCCGGCTTGTTCACCGCCGGGGTGTCGACCGTCCATTCCAGGTCGGCGCGCATGTGGGCGAACACGCCCTGGGCCAGCTTCTCCAGGTCGCGGGCGTCGAAGGTCTCGGCCGAGGCAGAGGCGCCGAACGCCACCCGGCAGAAGGACAGCAGGTCCGCCAGCTTCTTCGACGACGAGATGATCAGACCCATGGCCTCCTCGCGCATGTCCTGCGCCGAGGGGTCTTCGAGGAGGTCCAGCCCCGAGGCGATGGCGCTCGCGGGGCTGATGAAGTCGTGGCACATCCGCGCCGCCAGATAGGCGGCGATCTCCGCGGGACGGATCACGGGGGCGGTGTCGGTCATGGTCGCACTCTTCGGGGGAGCCTTAAGCATTGGCGCGATTTGCGCCTTGGGGAAACGCTCCGGCGTCTATAGGGACCGTTCGCATGAAAGACGAAGACATCGGCTTGGTGCTGGCCGAAATCTGTGAAGCCGCCGCCGCCCTGATCCTGCCGCTCTGGCGATCGGGGATCGAGGTCATGAACAAGGCCGACGAGAGCCCGGTCACCGTCGCCGACCAGCGCGGCGAGAAGCTGATCCTGGAGCACCTGGCCCGCCACTTCCCCGACATCCCGGTGATCTCGGAGGAAGACGCCAGCGAGTTCGGCACGCCCGACGCGATCGGCCCGCGCTTCTTCCTGGTCGACCCGCTGGACGGCACCAAGGCGTTCGTGCGCGGCGATCCCAACTTCACGGTCAACATCGGCCTGATCCAGGACGGCCGCCCCGTGGCCGGCGCGGTCAACGCGCCCCCGACCGCCGAGACCTGGTTCACCACCAAAGGCGGCGTGCTGAAACGCACGAACGGCGGCGCGGCGGCGCCCGTGCGCGTGCGGCCCTGGCCCAAGGGCGACGCCATCGCCCTGGTCAGCCACACGATGAAGGAAGAGCAGTTGGCCAGGCTGCACGCGGAGTACGGCTTCGACCGGCCGCAGGCCATGGACTCGTCCATCAAGCTGGCCCGCATCGCCGAGGGCTCGGCCGACATCTATCCGCGGCACGGGCCGACGATGGAGTGGGACGTGGCCGCGGGGCATGCGCTGATCGAGGCGGCGGGCGGCAGCTTCCTGACGACCGACGGCGGGCCTTTCACCTACGGCAAGGCGTCGGAGGGCTTCCGCAACGGCTGGTTCGTGGCACGGGGCGGGTAGCGCGACCCGCGAACCCTAGATCTGCTTGCCGGCGTTCCAGTCATCGGACGCGGGCGCCGGCATCGATGTCGTCGATGACAGGCTGTCCTGCGGGGCCTCGGCCACCGTCAGGTCCGGCGCGGTGACGCGCGACAGGGCCACATAGCCCATGAAGCCGGCCACGAAGGCCACGCAGGCGATCAGGAAGAAGGGCTTCAGGGCGGTCATGGCGCTGACCTCAGGCGCAACCGATTTGGTTACCTCTTCCTGAACAGCCATCCACGGCGATGGTTGCGCCGAAGCCTGCGCTTGTCTTTGAGAATTGTTCGCATTAGCAAGAAGGGCGGCGATCGCGCCGAACGAGGAGAGTTCCCCGCCCATGACGCCGCTTGCGAGGCTGCGCCGCTTCTGGCTCGACGTGCATTTGTGGATCGGCGCGGGGCTCGTCGTCGTGCTCATGCCGCTGGCGGTCACCGGATCCATCCTCGTCTGGCACGATCCGCTCGACCGCGCCCTCTATGCGGAGAGATACGAGACCAGCGGCGCCACAGTTTCGCAGACCGTCTCGGCGTATGCGCAGGCCGCCCAGACGGCCTTCGGCGACCGCGCCCAGATCACCCAACTGCGTTTCCCGCTGAAGCCCGGCGACCCCGTGGTCGCCGTCGGCCGGCTGAAGGGGCCGCCCGGACCCGGCGCCCGCCCGCGCACCCTCAACGCCTGGATCGACCCGCCCACGGCCAAGGTGCTGGGGACCGCCGAGGTCAACGCCCAGCTGACCATGGTGATCCACCGCCTGCACGGCTCGCTGCTGATCCCGGACATCGGGCGCAAGGTCGTGGGCTGGTTGGGCTGGGCGATGTTCGTCTCCAGCGCCACGGGCCTGTGGCTGTGGTGGCCGCGGCACGGTGGCTTCCTCAAGGGGCTGCGCTGGCACCGCGGCGCCTCGACGCTGTTCAACCTGCACCACCTGATCGGCTTCTGGGTCTGCCTGCCGCTGGCGGTGCTGTCGCTGACCGGCGTCTACATCTCGTTCCCGCAGACCAGCCACGCGCTGTTCGGCGCGCCCCCGCCGCCGCAGCGCCCGACCGGCCCCGGCCGCAACGCCCCGCCGATCCAGCCGGCCATGAGCCTGGACCAGGCGGTGACCGCGGCCGGCGGCGGAACGCCGGCGACCGTCAACTATCCCACCCGCGGCAAGGCCCCGGCGTGGCGGCTGGAATTCAAGGACGGCCGCAAGACCGTCCAGGTCGTCGACGCCACCGGCGAGGTGAAGGCGCCCAGGGCCGACCGGCCGACCGGCGGCGGAGAGGGCGGCGGCGACCCGACATCGAAGCTGATGCGCCAGGTCCACGACGGTAACGACATGGGCCTCGCCTGGCAGCTCATCATCACGCTCACCGGGCTGGCCCCGGCGATCCTGGGGGTCACCGGTGTGGTCATGTGGCTGCGCCGACGCGCCCGCAAGCGCGCCATCCGGCATGGGATGGCGGCGTAGGGCTTGCCGCTAAGCGGTCGGCGTATGGCCCGCGATCCAGGCCTCCAGCGCCTGCGACGCCGGCTCCGGACAACCGCCGGTGTGCGCGTGGGCGATGGCGTCGTGGTCGGCCCGCGCGGCCGCCTCCGGACAGACGCCGCCGCGCGTGCGGCGTGCGCCCAGGCCTTCGCTGACGTCGCGCGGCCTGGGCGCCACCATGGTGCGGAACACCTCCAGCCGCGCGGTGTCCGCGTCGCCGGCCTTGCGCCGCGGCGCCGTCACGCCCGCGGCCGCACCCTTCAGCACCAGGAGGTCCCCGCTGGCATGCATCAGGGTGACCTGCCGTCCGGGCGCGACGGCCAGCTTCTGGCCGCCGTCGACCGCCGTGCCGCGCGCGATGGCCGGTTCGGTCGACGCGACGACGATGTAGTCCGCCGCCGCCGCGGTCCCGGCGATCAGGGCGAGCGCCAGCGCGGGCAGGGCGGCGCGGTTGAGAAGCTTGAGCATTGCGACCATCGGACGCAGCATCGCGCGCGCCCCCCGCGACCGCAAGGCCACCCGCCGGGCCGTTCGCGTATCACGTCCGACGAACCCCGGTTGGGCGGAAACGGGAACGCCGCCGGACCCCTTCCGAGAGCGGGCCCTGCGACCCTTGCGACCGGCGCGCGAAATGGGTGCGCCGATTAACGCGCGGTTAAGGCCTGGAAGAATAAGGTGTGCCGGCACGTTTCGAGGCTTTCGCTATGGTCAGCGTTCAGCTGCGCAACACGGGAGATGGACTCTGGTCTCAGATGACCCTGCCCATGTCGGTGCAGGTCGCGCAGACTCTCGCCGGCGCCGCCAGGACGCTGAATCTCGCCGACCAGGTGAGGATCCAGCCTTCCGCGCCGGCGCCAGCCCTGCGTCCCAACGGGGTCGACGTCCGCGTCTGACCGCCCGTCAGCCGGGTGGCAGGTCGCCCGGCGCATCCACGTCGAACAGCACCCCGTCGTCGTCGGCTTCGACCAGCGCCACCTGCGCGCCCAGCCGCTGCAGGATCGGCCGTGCGCCGACGTCGCCGCGCAGTTGCGCCACCTCGGCGAACAGGGCGCGGCCCAGCACCACCGGATTGCCCCGCCGCCCCCCGAACACCGGGGCCGCGGCCGGCGCGCCCGCCGCCACCGCCCGCGCCAGGGGGGCCAGCACCGCGTGCGGCACGCGCGGCATGTCGCCCAGGAACACGAACGCCGCGTCGACGTCAGGGCCCAGGCTGGCGATCCCGGTGCGGAGCGAGGCCGCCATCCCCTCCGCGTGATCGGCGGCGTGGACGACGTGGATCGCAGGGTCGAACGCGGCGACGGCCGCGGCCACCGCCTGCGCGTCGGCGCCCGTCACCACGGTGATCGCCTCGGCCGGGGCGGCCCGCGCCGCGGCCAGGGCGGCGTGCAGCAGTGGCGCGCCGCGGTACGGGGCCAGCAGCTTGCCGCCGCCGAACCGCGAGCCCGCGCCGGCGGCCAGGACCAGGCTCGCAAACCTCCGCACTGTCCCCACGCCGGGTTCCCCCCTATCTTGTGTCCCGCATGACGCCCTATGACGACATCGCCCCGCAAGGGCGCGAGGGGAAAGCCGAACCCCTGATCGACGGTTTCGGCCGCACCGTGAGCTATCTGCGCCTGTCGGTCACCGACCGGTGCGACCTGCGCTGCGTCTACTGCATGGCCGAGCACATGACCTTCCTGCCGAAGGCGGAGGTGCTGACGCTCGAGGAGCTGGACCGCATCGCCTCGGCCTTCGTGGCGCTGGGGACGAAGAAGCTGCGCCTGACCGGCGGCGAGCCCCTGGTGCGCAAGGGCATGATGGGGCTGGTCCGCGACCTGGGCCGCCACCTGGCGAGCGGCGCGCTTGAGGAGCTCACCCTCACCACCAACGGCACCCGCCTGGCCGAATTCTCGGGGCAGTTGGCCGAGGCCGGCGTGCGCCGGATCAACGTCTCGCTCGACACCCTGAAGCCCGACCTGTTCCGCCGCCTCACCCGCGGGGGCGACCTAGGCAAGGTGGTGGGTGGGATCGACGCGGCCCAGGCGGCCGGGCTGGCGGTCAAGATCAACGCGGTGGCCCTGCGCGACAACAACGCCGCCGAGATCCCCGACCTGATCCGCTGGGCGCATGGGCGCGGCTGCGACCTGACCCTGATCGAGACCATGCCGATGGGCGAGGTCGATGTGGACCGCACCGACGAGTACCTGTCGCTGGCGGAGGTGCGCCGGGACCTGGAGAGCTTCTGGACGCTGGAGGACCTGCCGCTGAACACCGGCGGCCCGGCCCGCTATGTCCGCATCGCCGAGACAGGCGGGCGGCTGGGCCTGATCACCCCGCTCAGCCACAATTTCTGCGAGGCCTGCAACCGCGTGCGCCTGACCTGCACCGGCACGCTGCACACCTGCCTGGGCCAGGAGGACGCCACCGACCTGCGCGCGGTGATCCGGGCCGGCGCCGGCGACGCCGACCTGGCGCGGGTCATCCGCGAGGCGATCGCGGGCAAGCCCAAGGGCCACGACTTCGAGATCGCCCGCGCCCGGCCGGCCGTGGCCCGGCACATGTCCACCACCGGCGGCTGAGCATGGCCCGCGTGCTGTTGTTCGGTCCCCTGCGCGATCTGGCCGGCTGGCGCGAGCGCGAGGTCGACGCCGCCTCGATCGCGGAGCTCCGCGGCGTGCTGGCGGCCGAGGACGCCGACCTGGGCGCGGCGCTGCTCGGCAAGGGCGTCCAGGTGGCCGTCGACCAGGCGGTGGTCCGCGGCGAGGTGGCGCTGACGGCCCGCAGCGAGGTCGCCTTCCTGCCGCCGATGAGCGGCGGGTAGGGGCGATGATCCGGCTCACCGAGGCGCCGTTCGATCCGGGCGCGGAGTTGACCGCGTTCAGCCAGGGCCGCGCCGAGACCGGCGCGGTGGCCACCTTCACCGGCCTCGCCCGCGCCGAACAGGGCCGCACCGCGATCCTGGAACTGGAGGCCTATCCGGGGTTCACCGAGGCCGAGATCGGCCGGATCGCCGAGCAGGCCCGCGAGCGCTTCGGCCTGCACGACCTGGCCATCCTGCACCGCGTCGGCCGCATCGGGCCGGGCGAGCCGATCGTGTTCGTCGCCACCGCCGCTGGCCATCGCCGCGCCGCCTTCGAGGCCTGCGACTTCCTGATGGACTACCTGAAGTCCCGCGCCCCCTTCTGGAAGAAGGAGCACGGCCCCGACGGCGACCGTTGGATCGAGCCCACCGCCCAGGACCACGCCGACCGCGAGCGCTGGGACTAGCTGTCGGGCGTCACGCCCTTGCGCAGCCGCTCGTCGCCGGCCGAGAAGCTCGGATCCACCAGCCACAGGCGCAGGAGATGCCGCTTGCGCTCCGGCTCGGGCCAATCCTCGTACGCGGTGCGCTTGTGCAGCACCGAGGCGTTCTTCAGGAACTGCATGTCCCCGGGCTGGAAATCCATGTCGAGATAGTCGGCAGGGTCATTCGCCGCCTGCTCGATGAAGGTGATCGCCTGCTCCTGGGCGGCCGTCAGCCTGGGGGCCTCGGCATGCTGCTGGCTCTCGCGGATGTACCAGGGGACGAAGAAGGTCCTCAGCCGGCCCTGCTGGTAGCGGCAAAGGGGCAGGTCGAACCAGGCCTTCGCGCCGGGCTTATGCTGGCCCTGGGTGTCGAACGGGAAGGACTCGAACAGCACGGGAATCAGGTCCGGCCGTTCGGCCATCATCCGATTGAAGATCGCCGGGGAACTGACGATGCGGCTCACGCCGCCCGACTTCGCGGTCCGCAGGCTGAACAGGCCGATCATGTCGGCGGCGTCGGTGTGGAAATCCTGCTCGGCCCGGGTCTTGTACAGCCGCACGCCGTAGGCGGCCGGATCGGCGCCGGTGTCGCGGATATGGCCTATCAGGTCGCCGTCGGTGTTCTGCGAGATCGCCCGGCCCATGTGCAGGCCCAGCGCCCAATAGACCTGGGTGCAGACTTTCTCCGAGTGCTCGGCGACCGGGAAGCCGCGCAGCAGGACGAAGCCTCGCCCCCGATCCAGTTCCGCCACCCAGGCCGCGATACGCGGGGCCAGCGTTGGCAGCGGAACGTCCTCCCGGGTCCACTGCAGCATCGGCCGCTCGCCTGCGCGCCGCACCGCGCCCAGGAGTTCCGCGATGTCGGCGGCCGTGAAGACGTAGCGCCAGTCGGAGCTCGCCGCGAGGCCCGCCCCATGCCAGACGTCCGGCGTCTCAAGGGCGGCGGCGGGGATAGCAGGCGCGGCGTCTTGGGTCCTCATCATGGTAATTCCATAATTCCAGAAATAACAAAATGTCAATCGGAACGCGTCAGAAGGGTATTCCTCTCGCCGGAGTCGGTAATGTATCCCGGAGGTGGCCCGCCGGCCTGGAGACGTGACCCGCATGGACTTCGCCAAGCGCGCCTCCGACCATAGCCACCTGATCGACCCGATCGTGCGCTCGCTGCTCGACACGGATTTCTACAAACTGCTGATGGGCCAGTTCATCCATGAGCGGTATCCGGCGACGCGGGTGACCTTCGGCCTGACGAACCGCACGAAGTCCGTCCGCCTCGCCGAGATCATCCCCGAGGCCGAGCTGCGCGCGCAACTCGACCACGTGCGCTCGCTGCGCTTCCGGCCCAACGAGCTGATCTGGATCGCCGGCGCCAGCTTCTACGGCCAGGAGCGGATCTTCAAACCGGCGTTCATCGCCTTCCTGCGCGACCTGCGGCTGCCGGACTACTCGCTGGCGGTGGAGGACGGGCAGTACAAGCTCAGCTTCGAGGGGACCTGGGCCGAAGTCACCTGGTGGGAGATCCATGCGCTCGCGATCATCAGCGAACTGCGGGCCCGCGCCGCCCACCGGCGCCGCCGTGAGCTGGAGCTCGACTTCCTCTACGCCTGCGCCAAGTCGAAGCTGCTGGCGAAACTGCGTCGCCTGAAGACGCTGGACGGCCTGGCGCTCTCCGAATTCGGCACGCGCCGCCGCCACGGGTTCCTGTGGCAGGAGTGGGTGGTGCTGGCCATGGCCGAGGTGCTGGGCCCCGGCTTCGTCGGCACCAGCAACGCCTACCTCGCCTTCAAGCACGGCTTCGAGGCCAAGGGCACCAACGCCCACGAACTGCCCATGGTGCTGGCCGCGCTCGCCAAGGACGACGCGGACCTGAAGGCCGCCCAGTACGACCTGTTGGCTGAATGGCAGCTGGCCTATTCCGGCAACCTGCTGGTCGCGCTGCCCGACACCTTCGGCACCAGCCAGTTCCTGCGCGACGCGCCCGCATGGCTGGCCGAGGGCTGGCGCGGCTACCGGCCCGACTCCAAGGCGCCCCTCGACGCCGGCGAAGAGCTGATCGGCTGGCTCCACGCCCGCGGCGTCGACCCGCGTGACAAGTTCGCGCTCTTCTCCGATGGGCTGGACGTGCACATCGACGGCTTCGAGCCAAAGGGCGACGACATCGCCGAGCTGCACACCCACTTCGCCGGCCGGATCGGCCGCGCCTACGGCTGGGGCACCAACGCCACCAACGATTTCCGCGACTGCGACCCGCGCGGCGAGAACCTGTTCGATCCCATCTCGCTGGTCTGCAAGGTCACCTCGGCCGACGGCCGCGGGGCGGTGAAGCTGTCGGACAACTATTCCAAGGCCTCCGGCCCGCCGGAGGAAATCGAGCGCTATCGCCGCGTATTCGGGACCGAGGGCGTCCGCGGGGCCCCGGTGTTCGTTTAAGGGGGCATGATGTTCGGCCTCGACAGCCTGTCCGACACCGACGTCCTGGTGGTGATCGATCCGCAGAACGACTTCTGCACCGGCGGCGCCCTGGCCGTGCCGGACGGCGAGGCGATCATGCCTCTGGTCAACCGGCTGGCCGAGCGTTTCGCCCACGTGGTGCTGACGCAGGACTGGCACCCGCCGGGCCAGATTTCCTTCGCCTCCACCCACGGCGTGGCGCCGTTCTCGACGATCCAGGCGCCCTATGGCGAACAGGTGATGTGGCCCGACCACTGCGTGCGCGGCACGCCGGGCGCGGACTTCCACCCGCTGATCCGCGAGGGCGCCGAGACGAAGGCCGAACTGATCGTGCGCAAGGGCTACAACCGCGCGGTCGACTCCTATTCGGCCTTCTACGAGAACGACAAGACCACCTCGACGGGGCTCGCCGGCTACCTCCGCGACCGCGGGCTCAAGCGCTGCCTGTTCGTCGGCCTGGCGCTGGATTTCTGCGTGCGCTTCTCCGCCGAGGACGCGATCGCCGAGGGCTTCGAGGCCGTGATCCTCACCGACGCCACCCGCGCCATCGACATGGACGGCTCGCTGGCCGCCGCCCTGGCGGCGCTGAAGGCCACGGGTGTCACCCTGGCCTGACGGCCTTTCGCCCCGCGGCGAAGAAGATCCGCTTGGCCGCCTCGGTCAGGCCCAGATAGCCCACCACCAGCAGCAGCATGGCCCCCATCAGCGCCGGTTGCAGCGGCGCCAGGCCGAACAGCCGCGCCAGCGGGCCGGAATAGGGGAAGGCCAGGGCCACGACGCCCACGGCGACGGTAATGCCGGTCAGCAACCCACCCGGCCTGCTGCCCCAGACCGGACGCCGGGTTCGCAGGATCATCACCACGGCCAGTTCGGTCAGCAGCGACAGCACGAACCAGGCGGTCTGGAACACCGGCTGCGGGGTCTTGAACACCAGGAGCAGCAAGGCGAAGGCGGCCAGGTCGAACACTGAGCTGATCAGGCCGAAGACGATCATGAACTTCTGGATCTCGCCGATGCTCATGCGCTGCGACGTCATCAGCCGGTCGGGGTCGACCCGGTCCGTCGAGATCGCCATCGACGGGAAGTCGGACAGGAAGTTGTTGAGCAGGATCTGCTTGGCGATCATCGGCAAGAACGGCAGCAGGGGCGCGGCGATCGCCATCGAGACCATGTTGCCGAAGTTGGCGCTGGTGGTGATCGAGATGTACTTCAGCGTGTTGGCGAAGGTCCGCCGGCCGCCCTCGATCCCATCGCGCAGCACGTCCAGATCGCGAAACAGCAGCACCACGTCCGCGCTCTCGCGGGCCACGTCGACCGCGCCCTCCACCGAGATGCCCACATCGGCGGCGTAGAGGGCCGGCGCATCGTTGATGCCGTCACCCAGGTAGCCCACGGCGTGGCCGCGGCGCTGCAGAGCACGGATGATCCGTTCCTTCTGCTGCGGGTCGACCTCGGCGAACAGGCAGGCGCGGTCGGCGCGGTTCCAAAGGGCTTCGTTCTTGAGGCCGGCGAGGTCCGCGCCGGTGATCAGTTCGACATCCTTCAGTCCGACCTGCTCGGCCACGTGGCGCACGACGTAGCGGTTGTCGCCGCTGATCACCTTCACCGCCACGCCGAGCCGCGCCAGGTCGGCCAGCGCCGCGGCCGCCTCGACCTTGGGCGGGTCGAGGAAGACCAGGAAGCCTTCGAAGCGCATCGCGGCCTCGTCGCCGATGCCGAAGCGTTCGCCCTGCGGCAGGATCCGCGAGGCCACCGCCAGCAGGCGCAGGCCCTCCTGGCCCCGGGCCGCGTAGAAGGCCCGCAGCGCCTGGACGGCCGCGGCGTCCAGCGGTGCCTCGAGCCCCGGCCCCGCGACCGTCGTGCAGATGCCCAGCACGCTGTCGAAGGCGCCCTTCAGGATCATCCGCCGCTCGGCCGGCCGGTCCTTCGGCGACAGCACGATCGACAGGCGCTTGCGGGTGAAGTCGTAGGGGATCTCGTCGACCTTCGCCCAGCCGTCCGAGGTCAGCCCCGCCGCCTTGCCGTCCTCCAGCACGGCCTGGTCCAGCGGGTTCTCGATCCCAGTCTCGAAGGCGGCGTTGAGGAAGCCCAGCCGCCGGACGTCGGGCGAGGGCGCGCCGGTCGGGCCGACCGCGTCGACCATCCGGATCCGCCCCTCGGTGAGGGTGCCGGTCTTGTCGGTGCAGAAGACCGTCATGCCGCCCAGGTTCTCGATCGCCTCCAGCTGGCGCACGATCACGCCGCGCCTGGCCAGCCGGGTGGCGCCGGCCGAAAGCGTCACGCTGATGATCGCCGGCAGCAGCTCGGGCGACATGCCCAGCCCCAGGGCCACCGAGAACAGCAGGCTGTCGATGAACGGGCGGCCCAGCAGCTGGTTGACGATCAACACGAAGAGCACGATCGCCACCATCACCCGGATCAGCATGTAGCCGAACCGCCGCACGCCGCGCGCGAAGTCGGTCTCGACCGGCTTCTGCTTGAGGTTCTCGGCGATCTCGCCGAACTCGGTGCGCGGGCCGGTGGCGGTCACCAGCACCTCGCCCGCGCCGCTGCGGACCGAGGCGCCGAGGAAGACGCAGTTGGTCCGCGCCGCCAGCGGTGCGTCGGCCGGCTTCACGCCGACCTCCTTTTCGACGGGGAAGGACTCTCCGGTCAGCGCGGCCTCGCTGACCAGCAGCCCCTTGGCCGAGAGCACCAGCGCGTCGGCCGGGACCACGGCGCCGGCCGCCAGCAGCACGACGTCGCCGACCACCAGGTCCGCGAACGGCAAGGTCACCACCTGGCCGCCGCGCCGCACCCGCGCGGTCAGCGCCAGCCGCTGGCGAAGCGCCGCCACCGCGCGCGACGCGCGATGCTCCTGGATGAACCCCAGGAGGGTGCTGCCCAGCACCATGGCCAGGATGATCGAGCCGTCGACCCACTGCCGCAGCACGCCCGAGATGACCCCGGCGAAGACCAGGATCAGCACCAGCGGGCTCTGGAACTGCCGCGCCAGCAGCCGCAGGGCCGTCCCGCCCGGCGGCTGGCTCATCGCGTTGGGCCCATCGCGCCGCAGCCGCGCCTGGGCCTCGACCGGGCTCAGGCCGTCACGCGTCGCGCCCAACTCGGACAGCACTGCCTCGGCCGGCCGGCTCCAATAGGGCAGAGGGGAGACGGACGGCGTCGGCATGGCAGCCTCGGATAGGCGGTCCGCGTCCGCGCGACCTTGATCGAGATTAAGCCGATCCGGGCCGAGGCGAGCTGTTGATTTCGGCTTGCCCGAATTCGGGCACGGGCGTTGTCTGGGCCGGTGCCGAAGCCGTACGACCCCGCCATGGCGAGCGACCTGGATGATCTCGTGGCCTATGTGGCCCGGTCCAGCGGGCTCGCGTCGCAGCAGGCGAGGCGGATCGTCGATGACGTGCTCAGCTACCTCAACGAGAGCCCGGAGGACTTTGTCCGCCGACGCCACGCGGCGCTGCTGCGGCTGGGCTGCCGCAACCCGCAGATCTACGCGGCCATCGCCGCCGAGCTCACCGAGCGGCGCTTCCCCGCGCCCGCCTGGTCCATCCGCCAGATCCGCCGGATCATCTACGGCTGAGGCCGCCTGATGTGCGGCATCGTCGGTTACGTGGGCCGGCGCCAGGCCCTCCCGCTGCTCATGGAGGGCCTGCGCCGCCTCGAGTATCGCGGCTATGACTCCGCCGGCGTCGCCGTCGCCGCCGACGGCGCGCTCGCCATCGTGAAGAAGAAGGGCAAGGTCCGTGAGCTCGACGGGGCCCTGCCGGCCGCCGGCCTGCCCGGGAGCACTGGGATCGCCCACACCCGCTGGGCCACCCACGGCGAGCCCAGCGACCTCAACGCCCACCCGCACGCGGACGTCCACCGCCGGATCGGGGTCGTGCACAACGGGATCATCGAGAACGCGGCCGACCTGCGCGCCCGCCTGGTCGCCGACGGCGTCATCTTCCTGTCCGAGACCGACACCGAGGTGCTGGCCCACCTGATCGCCGCCCGGTCGGAGACCAGCCTGGTCGACGCTGTCCGCGCAGCGCTGCATCTGGTGAAGGGCGCCTATGGCCTGGCGGTGATCGACGCCGCCCGGCCCGAAGCCATCGTCGCTGCCCGCAACGGCGGGCCCGTCGTGATCGGCGTCGGCGAGGGCGAGATGTTCGTGGCCTCCGACGCAGTGGCCCTGCTGGGCCACGCCAAGACCGTGGCGCATCTGGACGACGGCGAGATCGCCGAGGTCCGCACCGACGGGTTCAGCGTGCTGACGCTGGAGGGCGCCGCTACCTTGAAGGCCACCCAGGACATCTCCAGCGAGGCCGCCGACTTCGATCGCGGCGACTACAGCCACTTCATGAAGAAGGAGATCGCCGAGCAGCCGGAGGCGCTCCGGCGCACGCTGCTGGGACGCCTCGATCACCGCTTCAACACGGCCCATCTCGGCGGGATCGAGCTGGCCGCCCGCGAGATGCTGGACATCCGCCGGGTGAAGATTCTGGGCTGCGGTTCGGCCTACTACTCCGGCGTGCTGGGGGCGCACCTGATCGAGACCCTGGCGCGGATCCCGGCGCACGCCGAGCCGGCCTCGGAGTTCCGCTACCGCAACCCGGTGATCGAGCCGGACACGCTCTACGTCGCCGTCAGCCAGTCGGGCGAGACCTTCGACACCCTGGCCGCGATCCAGGAGGTCAAGCGCAAGGGCGGGCGGGTGATGGGGCTGATCAACGCCGTGGGCTCGACGATCGCGCGCGAATGCGGCCGGGGTGTCTATCTGCACGCCGGGCCGGAGGTGGCGGTGGTCTCCACGAAGACGTGGACCTGCACGGCCACGGCCTTCGCGCTGCTGGCGCTGCAGCTGGGGCGCGTGCGCGACCTGTCGGCGGCGCAGGGCGCGCGCCTGCTCTCAGGCCTGGCGGCCCTGCCGGACCAGATCGCGGCGATCGTCGAACGCGAGGCCGACCTGGCCCCGCTGGCCGCACGACTGGCCGCCAGCGAGCACGCCTACTTCATCGGCCGCTCGGCGGGATACGCCGTGGCGCTGGAGGGCGCGCTGAAGCTGAAGGAGATCAGCTACCTCCACGCCGAGGCCTATGCCGCCTCGGAGCTGAAGCACGGACCGCTGGCCCTGGTCACCCCGCAGACGCCGGTGCTGGTGGTGCTGCCCGACGACGATCTCCTGGCGAAGAACCTCTCCACCATCGCCGAGGTCCGCACCCGCCAGGGTCCGGTGCTGGCGATCACCCATCCCGGCGTGCAGGCGCCCGGCGTCGAGGCGTCCTTCGCGGCGCCCCGCTCGGAGCCCGAACTGGACCCGATCCTGTTGAACATTCCCCTGCAACTCCTGGCCTACCAGGTCGCCCAGGGGCTCGGCCGGGAGATCGACCAGCCCCGCAACCTCGCCAAGTCCGTCACGGTGGAATAGCGCGTCAGCCTTCCGAGCCGTCGTGCTTGCTGCGTCCGCGGATCGGCAGGACATTGCCCGGATCGACCGAGTCGGTAACGCCGAAGTCCTTTGATCTCTGGCGCGCCTCGGCCAGTTGCACGCCTTCCGCGGCGAGGCCGCGGCGCAACAATTCGCGCACGGCGGCAGCCCGGCTGGGCATGCGCCTGGCGAAACGCCAGTCGTCCAGCGCCGACAGTTCCTCCTGCGTCAGCATGATCTGCAGGCGTTCGTCACGGTTCTGATCGGACATAGGCCCCTCCGGTGGCCGGGGATCAGCGGGG
>CBHTUE010000065.1:0-21921 GCA_966096115.1 uncultured Phenylobacterium sp. | reverse complement strand
TGCGAAACCGCCTCCTGCTGCTCGCCGCCGCCTGCGGCCTCCTCGCCGCCCCCGCCGCGCCGTCCGCCGCGTCCGCCAAGGCCACGCCGGGCCTGGCCGTGGCCTTCGGCAACACCATCAAGGCCACCTACCCGGACGGCCGGTTCCAGCGCTACTGGCTGCAGCCGGACGGCACCTGGCGCGCCATCGGCCGGCGCGGGACCGCGTCCTCCGGCAAGTGGAGCCAGAAGGGCGAGTCGCTCTGCCTCAAGCAGACCAAGCCTTTTCCCGCGCCGATGAAGTACTGCACCCCGTTCCGCGCGGACACCAAGGTCGGGGCCTCCTGGCCAGCCAAGGATGCCGGCGGCGGGAAGATCATGCTCAGCCTGGTGAAGGGCGGCGCCTGACACGACCGGTCAGGTACGGTTCAGGCGGGGTCGGGCACGGATTGTCCCCGCCCCGCCTCATCCGCTAGCTTCGCCCGAGCGTACCCGACCCATGCGACCGATCCGAACCCTCGTCCTCGCCGCCCTGCTGGCGCCCGGCCTGATCCCCGGCGCGGCCGTCGCCGCGACCAACGCCTCGGCCGGTGTCGCGCCTGCCGATCCGCACGGCATCGCCGCCGCCTTCGGCAACACCGTACGGGCCCAGTATCCCGACGGCCGCTACCAGCGCCTGTGGCTCCACGCCGACGGCGCCTGGGAGGCGGTCGGCCGCCGCGGCTACTGGTCGTCCGGCAAGTGGGCGATGAAGGGCGAGAAGGTCTGCCTGAAACAGGCCAAGCCGTTCCCGGCGCCGTTCAAGTACTGCACCGACTTCCCGGGCGGCGGCGGCCTGGGCGCGGTGTGGACCTCCCGCGACATGTCCGGCGAACCGATCCGCCTGACCGTCGTGCGCGGCATCGAGAAACCGCCGGGCGGCGCGGGCAGCTAGGCGGCCGCTCTCCCCTATCCCAATCTCGTCATCCCCCGGCTTGTCCGGGGGACCCATGCCTCGGCCACACGTGAGACCGTGCTGGCCCGCGGCCTCGACGCTCGCGGGTCTTTCCGAACGAGTCGGTGTGAATGGGTCCCCCGGACAAGCCGGGGGATGACGATTTCGGAGGGGGCCTGAACCTAGTCCGCCGCCCGCGCGCCGCCCTGGTCGGCGGCCCACTGCTCGGCCACCGCCCGGGTCACCGCCTGCATGAACTCCAGCCGCGCGGGCACGCCTTGCCGCGTGTGCCGCATCATCACCGCCACGGCGTAGGTGTGGCCATCCGGCGCGGTCAGCAGGCCCACGTCGTTGATCCCGACCGCGGCGCCTTCGAAGTCCTGGCCGGTGCCGGTCTTGTGGGCGATCGACCAGCCGGGCGGCAGGCCGCCCTTCAGCCGGCGCGGGCCGGTGCGCGCGTCGTGCATCAGCCCCAGGATCTCCGCCGTCGAGGCCGGCGACAGCAATTCCCCGCGCGACAGGGCCGAAAGCGCCGCGGTGATACCGGCGGGCGACGAGCCGTCCAGCGGCTCGGCCAGGTAGGCGGCCATGGCGGCCTCGCGCTCGGCCTTCGGCAGCGCCTCGCGGGCGGCCTGGAAGTTCCAGCCCACGCCATAGTCCGCCTGCCAGACCAGCCCGGCGGTCTTGGCCTGCAGGTCGCGCTCGTAGGCGCCCACCTTCACGCCGGCCAGGCCCATCTCGGCCAGCGCGTTGGACACCCCGTCGGGCCCGCCCATCTCGCGCATCAGCTTGTCGTTGGCGGCGTTGTCGCTCTCCACCAGGGCGCGCCGCAGCAGCGCCGAGATCGGCGTGGTGAAACCCTCCTTGCCGATCTGGTAGGCCACCGGCTGGAAGAACACCGAGCGGTCGGCGTCGGTCAGCGTCACATAGGCCGCGGGGTCGATGCGGCCTTCGTCGGCGGCCTTCATCACCGTGATCGCCACCCACAGCTTCGAGACGCTCTGCTGGGGATAGGGCCGGTCCTTGTCGACCCCGGCCGTCCAGCCTTCGGACACGTCGGTGACCGCGACGCCCACCTCCTCGCCGTAGGCCGCCGTCAGGTCGTCGAGACGGGCCTGCAGGGCCTGGGGCGCCGGCGGCGCCTTCCGGGTCAGCAGGTGGAAGCGGGTCTGCGTCAGCGGCCCGGAGGCCAGCTTCACCGCACGATCGGCCGAGACCAGGCCGCCCGCCAGGGCCGCGGCGGCGACCACGGCCGCCACGGCGAGCCCGCGACGTCCCCGAAGGTGTCGAACCCAGTTGGCCATGCTCTACCCGAACTCAACCGTGGCTGTGACCGTGATGATCATGGCCATGGTCGTGACTGTCGTTGCGCACTTCGACCGTCACATGGGAAAGGCCCGCCAGTCCAGCAAGCCGGGCGCGGTAGGACGCCACAGGCTGCGGATGCGCCGCGGCGATGACCGCGATCACCGCGTGGTGCCCGGGGCCGAGGCGCCACAGGTGCAGGTCGATCACCCGCTCGCCCTCGTCCGACAGGCGACGCCGCACCTCGGCGGTCAGCTCCGGCGACGGATTGATGTCCAGCAGCGCAGCGCCGGTGCGCCGCATCAGGCTCCAGGCGAACCGCCCCACCAGCGCCGCGGCCGCCAGGCCCGCCAGCGGGTCGGCGAAGCTCCAGCCGAACTGCCGCCCAGCCGCGATCGCCGCGACCGCCAGCACCGACACGGCCGCGTCGGCGGTCAGGTGCAGGTGCGCGGCCGACAGGTTCAGGTCGCCCTCGGGGTCGTTGCGCTGCGCCGCGACGCCCGTGGGCTTCAGCAGCCAGATGCAGACCAGGTTCACCACCAGCCCGCCCGCCGCGATCGGCAGGGCGTCGCCGAAGTCGACCGCCTCCGGCCGCAGCAGCCGCGCGCCGCTCTCCACCCCGATCAGCACCGCGGTCACCGCCAGGATCACCGCGTTGGCGAAGCCAGCCAGGTAGCCCAGCTTGCCGGTCCCGAAGCTGAACGCGGGGTTGCCGGCGTGCCGCCGCGCCAGGGCGTAGGCCACCGAGGCGGTCAGCAGCGCCGCCACGTGGGCCGCCATGTGCAGGCCGCTGGCCACCAGCGCCATCGAGCGCGTCACCGCCCCGCCCGCCACCAGCGCCGCCAGGGTCAGGGCGCAGATCACCGTGACGATCCAGGTCCGCCGCTCGTTGCGCCGATGGTCCGCGCCCAGGTAGACGCGGTCCGCCCGGAAGGCGTCCAGGGCCTGAGGCGTGTCCGTGGTGTCGGGTGCGGTCAAGGTCGGTTCGGCTTTCGCGGGGGTCGCGCGTTATCTTATAACACACTTGGGCGGTCAAGGCGCGCGGGCGTTGCCACAATCGAGCGAATGCGATTTCGTGCCCGCGTTTTCGCGAGAGGGCCGGATGCGCATCGACCTCACCCTGAACGGAATGACCGCGAGCGTCGAGGCCGAGGCGACCGCCACGCTGCTGGACGTCCTGCGCGGCGACCTGGGGCTGATGGGCGCGCGGTTCGGCTGCGGCCTGGGCCAGTGCGGCGCCTGCACGGTGCTGGTCGACGGGCGTCCGATGAACGCCTGCGCCATGGAGGTTGGGTCCCTGGCGGGGAAGGCGGTGACCACCCTCGAGGGGCTGGGGACGCCGGAGGCGCCGCATCCGCTGCAGACCGCCTTCCTGGAGCTGCAGGCCGGGCAGTGCGGCTATTGCCTGTCCGGCATCCTGATGAGCGCCAAGGCGCTGCTGGACCGCAACCCGGCCCCGAGCCGCGCCGAGATCGCCGCGGCCCTCAACGGCAACCTCTGCCGCTGCGGCGTCCACAACCGCATCCTCGACGCCGTGGCGCTCGCGGCCGGCCGCATGGCGACGCGCGAAGGGGCGGCCGCGTGATTCCCGCCTCGCTCGCCGCCAATCCCAGCCTGGACCGCTGGGTGCGCATCGACGCCGACGGCACGGTGGCCATCGCTTTCGGCAAGATGGAGTATGGCCAGGGGATCTTTACCTCGCTGACCCAGATGGCCGCCGACGAGCTGGACGTGCCCTTCGAGCGGTTGCGCCCCACGCTGGCCGCCACCGGCGACATTCCCGACGAGGGCCTCACCGTCGGCTCGATGACCACCGAGACCTCCGGCGCCTCGCTGCGCGCCGCCTGCGCCGAGGTCCGCGCCCTGTTCCTGGCCGCCGCGGCGGCGAAGCTGGGCTGCGCGCCTGACGCATTGGACATGCGCGACGGCGAGGTGCTACGCGCCGGCGCGCCGACCGGCGAGACCTACTGGACCCTGGCCGGCGCCGTGGACCTGGCGCGCGCCCCCACCGGCGAGCCGGCCTGGAAGAGCCCCGACCAGCTGCGCCAGGTGGGCCGGAGCCAGCCGCGCCTGGACCTGCCGCCCAAGGTGTTCGGCGCGGCCTTCCTGCACGACCTGGTCCTGCCCGGCCTGCGCCATGCCCGCATCCTGCGCCAGCCGAGCCCCGAGGCGCGGTTCGTGGGCCTGGACGAGGCCGCCGTCCGCCGCGCGGCGGGCGAGGACGTGGACATCCTGGTCGAGGGGTCGTTCGTCGCCCTGATCTGCGCCACCGAACCGGCCGCCGCCCGCGCCCTGGTCGCGGCCGAGGCTTCCGCCCGTTGGGACGGCGTGCGCGACGTGGCCCCCACGGTCGCCGACCCCACCACCTTCCGGGACATGCCGCACACCGACCACGCCGCCGGCGCGCCGCCGCCCGAGCACTCCAACCGCCGTCGGCTCAGCGCCACCTTCTCCAAGCCCTACATCAGCCACGCCTCCATGGGCCCCTCGATGGGCATCGCCCGGTTCGAGGCGGGGCGGCTGACGATCTGGACGCACAACCAGGGCATCTATCCGATGCGCGCCCTGGCCGCCCGGATCACCGGCCTCGATCCCACGGCCATCGACGTCATCCACGGCCAGGGCCCCGGCTGCTACGGCCACAACGGCGCCGACGACCCGCCGATCGACGCAGCGCTGATCGCCGTCCGCCGGCCCGGCGCGCCGGTCCGCGTGCAGTGGCGTCGCGAGGACGAGTTCGCCTACGCCCCCGTCGGCACGGCGATGCTGATGGAGCTGTCGGCCGAGCTCGACGCTTCGGGCCGCCTCGTCGACTACACCGCGGAGATCTGGAACACCCCGCACACCGGCGCCCGCGGCACGGCGGTGGCCGAGTCCGCGCTGCCCGGCTACGTCGCCCCCGGTCCGCAGCCGCCCCGGCTCATGCCCGACGGCACGCGCTTCTCCGGTGGCCTCCTGAATGCGGTCCCGTCCTACGACATCCCGGCCAAGCGCACCCTCGAGCACGTGATCGACCCGCCGCCGATCCGCACCTCGTCCCTGCGCGGCCTGGGCGGCCCGCCCAACACCTTCGCCGGCGAGTGCTTCATCGACGAACTGGCCGAGGCCGCGGGCCAGGACCCGCACGCCTATCGCCTGTCGATGGTCTCCGATCCGCGCGGCCGGGCGATCCTGGAGGCGATCGCGCGGATGGCCGACTGGCCGCGCCGCTGGGAGCCCGGGACCGGCCGCGGCCTGGGCCTGGCCTACGACCGCCACCGCGGCGCCGGCGCCTTCTGCGCGGTGGCCGCCGAGGTCGAGGTCGACGCGGAGGTGAAGCTGGTCAGGCTGTGGTGCGCCTGCGACGGCGGCCTGATCATCAATCCGGACGGGGCGAGGAACCAGCTGGAGGGCGGCATGGTCATGGCCGCCAGCTGGACCCTGAAGGAGCAGGTGAAGCTGGGCGGCGCCGGCATCGCGTCGACCACCTGGGACGATTACCCGATCCTGCGCTTCGACGAGGTGCCGCCGATCGACATCGAACTGCTCAACACCCGCGACAAGCGCCCCTACGGCCTGGGCGAGATCAGCCAGGGCCCCTGCATGGCCGCCATCGCCAACGCCGTCGCCCACGCCCTGGGCGCGAGGCTCCGCGACCTGCCGCTGACCCGTGAGAAGATCGCGTCGGCGTTGCTCTCTTCCTAAGCTCGTCATCCCCCGGCTTGTCCGGGGGACCCATTCCTCGGCCGCACGTGAGAGCGGAGTCGCCCTCAGCGTCGACGCCGCAGTTCACGACCCTCTCACGAGAGGTTCAGCGATGGGTCCCCCGGACGAGCCGGGGGATGACGATGTCGGGATGACGAGGATGGGGATGGCGCGAAAGGACGCGCTTCCCTTCTCTTTGGGCCGTGAGCGCACTAGATGTGCCCCACATGAGCGAGACCCTCACCAAGACGCCTGTCACCGTCCTCACCGGCTACCTCGGCGCCGGCAAGACCACGCTGCTGAACCGCATCCTCACCGAGGCGCACGGCAAGACCTACGCCGTGATCGTCAACGAGTTCGGCGAGATCGGCATCGACAACGACCTGATCGTCGGGACCGACGAAGAGGTCTTCGAGATGAACAACGGCTGCGTCTGCTGCACGGTGCGCGGCGACCTGATCCGGGTGCTCTCAGGCCTGATGAAGCGCAAGGGCAAGTTCGACGGCATTATCGTCGAGACCACGGGCCTGGCCGACCCGGCGCCGGTGGCGCAGACGTTCTTCGTCGACGACGACGTCCGCGCCAAGACCGAGCTGGACAGCGTCGTCACCGTCGTCGACGCCCTGCACCTGCCGCTGCGGCTGAAGGACTCTAAGGAGGCGGCCGAGCAGATCGCCTTCGCCGACCAGATCATCCTGAACAAGACCGACCTGGTCTCGGAGGCCGAGCTGGCCGAGGTGGAAAAGGCGATCCGCACGCTCAACCCGCTGGCCCCGATCCGCCGGGCCGAGCGCTCCAACGTGCCGCTGGATCAGATCCTGGGCCGCCACGCCTTCGACCTGGCCCGCGTCACCGAGCTGCAACCCGATTTCCTGAACCCCGCGCATGGCGAAGCCGGCCACGTGCACGACGAGGATTGCGACCATGATCACGACCATCACGATCACGGCCATGGGCACGACCATCATCACCATGATCACGACCATGATCATGGCCATGGCCACATCCACGACCACGTCGCCGAAAGCGGTATCCGTTCGATCTCGCTGAAGGCCGACCGGCCGATCGACGCCAACCGGGTCACGGCCTGGCTCAACAATGTGCTGCAGACCCAGGGCGTCGACATCCTGCGCGCCAAGGGCATCCTCGACGTGAAGGGCGAAGAGCGCCGCCTGGTGTTCCAGGCGGTGCACATGATCCTGGAGGGCGACTTCCAGCAGCCCTGGACGTCGAAGGACAACCGCTATTCGCGCCTGGTCTTCATCGGCCGCAACCTCGACGAGGCCGCGCTCCGCGCCGGCTTCGAAAGCTGTATCGCCGCCTAGCGGGTCAGGCGGCGACCGGTAGCCGGCCGGCCAGTTGCTTCAGGAGCTGGGTCGCCACGAATTCCGGCTTGAGGATGCCGCACCGTTCGGAGACGCGGCCGCCGCGCCACTCCAGCACCAGCCGTCCGGACTCCAGCCGGAACCGGCCGCGATGCACCGTCGGCCCCACGGCCACCTCAATGGTTTCCCACATCGTACTCGCGCCTTCCGCGCCTATGACGAGGTCTTCTGACCCCCACCGTTGCGGCAAGGCTAAGCCGGGCGTGGTTGCGCCCGGATTAATGCTGAATCAGCCGGCAACCACGTCGGCGTCGGCCTTGTAGGCGGCCTGGCGCAGCGCGTTCTGGTCGCTGGGCACCAGGGTCACCACCTGGGGACAGCGCAGGCAGGCCTGGCCGCCCTCCTCGGCGAACCAGCGGCAGGTGTCGCGGATCTGGCAGGACGGCAGGTCGGCGACCACCGGCGCCAGGTGAGCGACGATCCGCTGCGCCAGGCTGCAGCGCCCGTTCTCGTACTGCGCGCAGCGACCGCTCTCGCACTTGGCGGCGTAGCGGAACACCTGGGTCGGGTCGACGTCGCCTAGGTCGGCCAGCATCTCCGGCGTGACCTCGGCCTTCTTCTTGAGGTAGGCGACACGGGGCTGGGCCGCCGTGCCGCTGATCACCCCGAAGATGTGCGCGTCCTGCATGTCCGGCTGGCCGCTCGGACACGACATCTCCGACTCGGCGAGCACCGCTTTCGCGGGGGCCATGTCGGCCGCCTTAGAACTGGCGCTCGATCGGCACCTGCACCCGCTCGAAGAAGCCGGCCAGGATGCGTTTGTCGATGATCAGGGTGGCCGGCGTGACGGCGATGTCCCTCGCCTTCAGCGACTTGGCGACGTCGGCGGAGAAGAGTTGGGCGTCGTTGAGATCTCGCAGGATGCGGCCGATCAGGTCCCAGCGGATCGTGATGGCCGGCTCGGACAGATCAATCTTTTCCTTCAGCTTCGGATTGGCGGCCGCGACCTTCACGGCCTCAGTCACCAACCCCGGAAGCTCACGGGCCGAGACGAGCTTGGCCTTGGGTGCGAGTGCCATCGAGAACCCTCCACGTTTTGTGAGAACAACGTATGGTGAAGTAGTTCACGCGGTTTGGTTGAGAGTCAACGCGCTATTGGTGCATCTTCTCAACCTTCGTTAGAGATCTCCGCCCTCCTCGCCGACCAGCCCAACCTTGTCGAAGCCGTAGGCCCGCAGCCGGTTCATCACGCCCATCAGGGCGCCGTAGGTGACGCCCTTGTCGGCGCGCAGGTAGATCCGCTGCGCCTGCGGGTGCGGGCCCAGCGCCGCGGCCACCACGGCGGGCAGGCCCTCCATCGTCGCGGCCTTTTCCCCGACGAACAGCTTCCCCGCCAGGGTCAGGCTGACCACCACCGGCGGCGTCTGCTTGATCTGCGATGCCTCGGCCCGTGGGAGGTCAACCTTCACCGACACTGTCGCCACCGGCAGCGCGACCATGAAGATGATCAGCAGCACCAGCATCACGTCGACGAAGGGCGTGACGTTGATGTCGGCGTTCTGCGGGATGTTCCAGGGGCTGGATTGGCGGGACAGGGCCATGGCCATGAGGCTGCTCCTCTGTGGGTTACGCATGTAATAAATTACATACGTAACCCACCGGGGCAAGAGAAAACCCGCCGAGGTCGCCCCCGGCGGGTCTCACCACAGAAGTGGCTTGAACTAGAGCTCTTCGTTGATCAGGGCGACCTGGTAGAAGCCGTTGCCCTGCAGGTCGTTCATTACCGCCATGAAGTCCCCGTAGATCACGTCCCGGTCGGCGCGGATGTAGACGCGCTGTTCAGTCGGCGGGAGCGTCGGGTCGTCCTTGGTCAGGGCGGCCGCCAGATCGCGGGTCAGGCCGTCCAGCGTGGTCGGGGCCTCGCCGATGAACAGCACGCCGCCGCGCTGAATGTTGATGAGGATCGGTTCCTTCACCTTGGTGCCGGGGGGCGGCGGGATGGCCGGAGGCAGGTCCAGCTTGATCGAGACCGTCGCGGCCGGGATCGACACCATGAAGATGATGAGGAGCACGAGCATGACGTCCACGAAGGGCGTCACGTTCATGTCCGAGTTCTGGCCAAGGTCGAACTTACCGCCGCCCTTGCCGCCAACCTTTGCAGCCATTCCTGCTTATTCCTTCCCATTGGACGCACGAGTCCGCGCCCGTCGTGGCGACCATTGGCAAGCCGGTAACAGCTTGTAAAGCCGAAAGCGCCCGAACGCCGTTCGTTGCCGCACCCTTGCCCGCGGCCCGGCCAAGCGACTAGGGGAAGGCCATGACCTTTGCCTTCGACGCCTATGTGACCGCGGCCCTTTTCGACCGCGCCGGCCGTGCCGGGTTCGCCCTGGGCGACGGGACGGTGCGCTTCGAGGGCGGCGAAACGGTCGAGGCCCATGACGGCGCCTGCCTGGCCGCGTGCCTGCCGCCCAAGGGCGAGGGCCTGATCACCGGTGGCGACGACGGACGCGTGGTGCTCTCGACGCCGGCCGGCGCCCAGGAGCTCGCCAAGGTCCCCGGCCGCTGGATCGACGCCGTGGCGGCCTCGCCCGAGTCGGGGCTGATCGCCTTCGCGGCCGGCCGCGAGCTGCATGTCCGCGACACCGCCGATCCGGCATTCGTCCGCGTCTTCGCGCACGAGAAGTCGGTGGCCGACGTGGCCTTCGATCCCAAGGGGCGGCGCCTGGCGGTCGCGACCTACGGCGGCGTCTGGTTCTGGTACGCCCGGATCGCCGACCAGAAGCCGGCCATCTACAAATGGGCCGGCAGCCACGTGGCCGTCTGCTGGAGCCCCGATGGCAAGTTCCTGATGAGCGCCATGCAGGAGAACCAGCTGCACGGCTGGCGCGTGGCCGACGAGAAGAACCTGCGCATGGGCGGCTACCCCGCCAAGGTGCGGAGCCTGGCCTTTATGTCAAAGGGCGCCCTGATGGCGACGTCGGGGGCCAACGGCGCGGTCTGCTGGCCGTTCGCGGGCGCCACCGGGCCGATGGGCAAGCAGGCGGCCGAGATCGGCTACGACGAAGCCTCGATCACCACCCGCATCGCCACGGCGCCGGCGACGTCCTGGCTGGCCGCCGGCCTGGACGACGGCCGCGTCTGGGCCGCCGACGTCACCGGCGAACGGATCATCCCCCTGAAGGCCGAGAAGGGCGCGGCGATCTCGGCGCTCGCCATGAGCCCGGACGCCAAGCGGGTGGCCTGGGGCGACGAGGACGGGAACGCCGGGGTGGCGGAGGTCGGATGACGCCCGAGCGGGCCGAACGCGCGGCGCGGCTCGCGGACTACTTCGAGCTCCAGCTGCGGCTGGCCCGGCGGATGGCCGAGCTGACCGGCGCGCCGCTGGGCGAGATGGCGCTCAGGCACACCAATTTCCACCGCCGTCTGGGCCTGGGCGTCTGGCGCGACGGCCCGCCGGCCGACGGCTGGGCGGACTATGCGGCGAGGCTGGAGACGCTGGGCGACCTGCCGGCCCAGTTGGCCTGGACCGTCGAGGCCTATCGCTGGGCGCCGGACGAGATCCTGCCGCATCCTGGACAGTTCGCCTTCGGCTGCTTCGCGCACGAACCGCCGAACGACGAAGGCGTCGTGCGGATCCACTTCAACAATCGCGACACCGACGCCGAGGGCGGACCGCTGGCCAGCGCCAAGATCGGCCGGCGGCGCGACGAGCTGGCCCGCCTGTTCGCTCACGCCGCGAAGAGCGCCCCGGCGGACGCAACGGTCCGCGGCGGGTCCTGGCTCTATCACGTCGAGGCCTACCGGCGGCTCTTCCCGCCCGCCTATGCCGACAGCCGCCGTCCGTACACGCGGCCGATCGCGCTCAGGGGCACGGCCACCTGGGGCCAGGTCATCGACGCCCACGAGCGCATCCGCCCAGCCGTCCGCGACGTCGTCCTCGCCAACCTGGCGCAGCTCGACCCCGAGGCCCCCCACCTCGCCTTCCCGTTCCAGATGCTGGCGGTCGAGGCGCCCCTTGCAAGCTTCCTGCGCCACTACGGCGTTTAGGTCGCCCTGATCCGGTCGCGCCAGGCGCGCGGGCTGACGCCGAAGCGGCCGCGGAACCAGCGCGAGAAGGCGCTCAGCGCCGAGAACCCCAGCCGCTCCGCGATCTCGCTCAGGCTGCGCCCGCCCAGCTCCAGGTCGCGGCGCGCCAGGTCCTGGCGCAGGCCGTCCACGACCGCAGCGAAGGTCAGCCCCTCGCGAGCCAGCCGCCGTTGCAGCGTGCGCGGATCCACCGACAGGTGGCGCGCCACCCGCTCCAGGCTGCACAGCCCGCCCGGCAGCAGCGTGGCGATCAGATCGCGCACCTGGTCGCCGGCCGCAGCGTCGCGGCGCTGCAGCAGGTCGTCCAGGTAGTGGCGCACGTGGCGCGCCATCTGCGGCTCGGCATGCGGCACGCGGTCTTCCAGGTGGGCGGCCGGCACGGCAAAGCCGTCGAACTCGTGGTCGAACGCCACGGGACAGCCGAATACCCGGCGATGCCGCGCCGCGTCGGCCGGCGGCCGGTGACGGAAGGCCACGAACGCCGGTCGCCACGCTGCCCCCAGCAGCGCGTTCAGCGCGCCGCAGGCCACGGCGACCGAAAGCTCGGCCGCCTGGCGCAGCATCCGCCCGCGGCCGGCCACCGCCATCCGCACCACCGCCAGATCGCCTTCGATCGCCACCACGACCCGCAGACGCTCGTTCTGCAGCGGGACGTAGCGAGCCAATGCCGCCAGCGCGTCGCCCACCGTCGGCTGGTCGCGCAGCATCAGGCCCAGCGGTCCCAGGTTGGCCAAGTCGCGGCGCTCGGCCAGCCGCAGCCCGAAGTCGTCCCACCCGGCCGCCGCCGCCGTCGCCTCCAGCACCCGGCCGAAGGCATCCGCCGCGATGGGCAGGTCGGGGTCGGACAGCGCGGCCGGCGGCACCCCAGCGGCCGCCAGCAATGGGAATGGATCGACCCCCGCCGCCCGCGCGAGGTCGGCATAGCCGGTCAGGGACGCGCTTCGCAACCGGTGGGCCATGTCGTCGATTGTCAAGTCGACGCCGTCTGTGGTCAAGCGCGTGAGCCCCCGCCGCCCTAGGGTCGCCGCCGTCAACCGAACGACGGAGCCTACGATGGACCGGTACGGACTGGAGGCGGTCGCCACCTGGAATGCGCGTCCCCGCCCGAGCTACTCGACGATCGGCGTCACCCCCCTGACCCACACCATCGGCGCTGAGATATCCGGCGTCGACCTCTCCCGCGACGTATCCGAGGCACAGCTGGCCGAGATCCGCACCGCCCTGGCCGACAACCTCGTGCTGGTCTTCCGCGACCAGCACATGGAGCAGGCGGCGCACAAGGCGTTCGGCCAGCGCTTCGGCGACCTGCACGTCCATGCCCTCAACAAGCGCCGCAACGCCCCCAACCCGGAGATCCTGGAGATCAAGGCCGACGCCAACTCCAAGTTCGTCGCCGGCGAGGGCTGGCACACCGACGTCACCTGCGACGCCGAACCGCCGATGGGCTCCTTGCTCTACATCACCGAGATGCCGCAGGGCGGTGTCGGCGGCGACACCCTCTTCGCCAACATGTACCTGGCCTACGAGCTGCTCTCGCCGACCCTGAAGACGATGCTTGAGGGCCTGACCGCGGTCCACGACGGGGCGATCCCCTGGACCGGCGCCTACAACGTCACCCCACCGGAGGGCGGCTTCCCGAAGACCGAGCACCCGGTCGTGGTGCGTCACCCGGTCACCGGCCGCAAGGTGCTGTACGTCAACCGCGGCTTCACCTCGCACATCGTGCAGTTGTCCCCGCACGAGAGCCGCGCGGTGCTGGAGATGCTGTTCCGTCTGATCGAGCTGACCCCGTCGCTGGTCTGCCGCATTCCGTGGACGCCGAACGCGATGGTGTTCTGGGACAACCGCTGCACCCAGCACCACGCCGTCTGGGACTACTACCCCTTCAGCCGCTACGGCCAGCGGGTGACCGTTGTCGGCGAGCGCCCGCAGGCCGCGACAGCCACCCCGCCAAGGCCGGCGGCGCAGGCCGCCTAGGGCTTCGGCGCGTAGCGGCTGCCGTCCCGCCAGGTCGGCCGTTCCGGCGCGTCGGCGACCGTTTCCGCCAGCTTGTAGAGGAAGCGGTTGAAGGTCCCGGCCGCCTCGAAGTCCATCGGCTGGGTGATGTCGTCCTGCGGGCGGTGGTAGCGGACCTGGTACCACTCGCGATAGCGCCGCTCGGCCTCGGTCCCGGGCTCGTAGCCGAAGATGAAGCCCGTCGCCGGCACGCCGATCTGCATGAAAGGGTAGTTGTCGGCGCGGGCCACCAGGCCGCGCTCCGGCTCTAGGTCCGGCTGGGTGCGGATACCCATGGCCCCGGCCACCTCCTGCACCGTGGCGCCCAGGCTGGACTCGTGGATCGCGTGGACGGTCATCAGGGTGAGCGGGAACAGCGGACGCAGCTGGTCCAGGTTGAGGTCGGCGACCAGCGAGGCCTGCGGCACGGTCGGGTGGCGCACGAACCAGTTGGCGCCCAGCAGGCCCTTCTCCTCGCCAGTGAACGCGGCCAGCAGGACGCTGCGCTTCAGCGGCTTGTCCGCATGGTTCTGGGCGAAGCGGATCAGGGTCGCCACATAGGCTGCGTCGTCCAGCGCGCCGTTGTAGAGCCGGTCGCCGCCCACCGGCTCGCCGAAGCCATAGCCGTCCAGGTGGGCCGAAATCACCAGATGCTCAGCCGCCAGCGTCGGGTCCGAGCCCGGCAGCACCGCCAGCACGTTGGTCGCCTTGTAGTCGCGCATCGAGGTCTTGAAGGTGGCGGTCAGCCGCCCGGGGATATCGAACACCGCCAGCGGCTGCTTGGCCGCCCCGGCCGCCAGCACCGCGCGGCCGTCACGGCCGGTCGCCTGGACGATCCGCTCGAAGATCGGCGCGCTCATGGTCATCGCCACGAAGCCGCCGGTGCGTGGGGCCGGGGCGTCGGCCAGTGTGATGGTCCGCGCATAGGCCGCCGGCCAGCGCGCGGGCTCGATGGTGAAGCCGGGATCATCCACCTGCACCAGGCCCACGGCGCCGGCAGCCTGGGCGTTGCGACTCCGCTCGCCCGAGGTGGTCAGGCCCGTGCGCCGGGTGTTGATGCAGAACACCACCTTGCCCGCGGCGTTCGCTAGGTCGTCGGGACGGCAGTAGCCGGCGAACAGCATCGGGCCGTTCAGCTGCGCCGGCAGGTCGTCGGCGGCGCGCACGGCGTAGTGCTTCAGGAATTCCGGCCGCACCCAGCGCCCGCGGCCGTCCTCGATCCTGAGGTCGGCGGCCTCGACCCGGCTCTCGTGGACCGGAAAGCTCTGGAACCAGGTCCCATTGTCGCCGGCCGGCTTGAGGCCCGCCGCCTTGAACTGCTCGGCCACCCAGCGGCCCGCCCGCTCATGCCCGGCCGAGCCGATGTCGCGGCCCTCCATGGCGTCGGACGACAGCACCTCGGTGATCTTCCACCAGGCCTTGGTGTCGGGGTCGGCGATGGTGTCGGCCCGGTCGGCCGCGACGGCCGGCGCGGCGGCGGTGAGGGCGAGGAGCGTGGCGAAGAGGGCGAGGCGCATGTGCGCCTGCATGCCTCAGTCGCGCGGCCGCGTCACGCCTCGGCGACAGGTTCCGGCGCGAGGACCTCTCGCGTGCGCATGGCGTAGCGCGGATCGATGCGGCGCAGCTCAGTGAAGGTCAGGTGCGGGTGGGTCCGCGCCAGCTGCCGCAGCCGCCCCATCGCCACCGGTCCGTAGGCGGCCGCGATACCCAGGGAGTCGCCGAAGATGTCGTGGAACGACATCTCGCGGCCCACCAGCGACTGGGCGACCTCGCTGGCCACCGACAGGCCCAGGGCGGCGAGCGCGATGTCGGATGAACGCAGGCGCGGGAAGGCGCCCAGGCTCAGCATCATCAGCCCATAGGCCAGCATGGCGTGGGCGACGGTGTCGGGGAACGGCAGGTGCAGGTCGGCGTAGCGGATTGGCGCCAGCAGCGCCACGACCGCGGCGAACGCGCCGAACACGCCCGCCCGCCGCAGGGCCGTCATCAGGGCATGAGGGGTGAGGCGCATCGGGCCGCAGCATGGCCCGGCGCGCGTGAAGGCCGGTTGAAAAGTCAGGGTTAGCGGAAGGTCAATCCGCGCGGCGCGTCGCCCCCAGGACGATCAGGGTCTGGCCGGCGAAGTAGAGGCCCCAGACGGCGAGGCTGACCGGCAGGATGTCCACCGCCGGGCGTCCGCCGCGGGCGAAGATCAGCAGATCGGAGACGGCGAACATCATCGCGCCCGCCGCCACCAGCGGCCGGGGGAAGCGGCTCATCCAGGCCGCCGCGGTCATCGCTCCCAGGCCGATGGCGTAGGCCGCGATCGGGCCGGCGGTGGCGCGCACGGCCGGCAACACGAACGCCGCCACCGGGATCAGCACCAGCAGCGCCACGGCGATCACCCACTCCGCGGCGATCGGACGGGGCCGCCGGTTGCGCAGGTAGAGCACCACCGCCACCACATGGCCGACCAGGAACGCCGCCCCGCCGACGACGAACCCGCTGGTCTCCAGCAGCACGTCGCCCAGGGCGCCGAACACCATCGCCCCGGTCAGCAGCCAGCCGTCGGTGTCGCGGGCGTTCATCGCCGCGTAGAGCGCCAACAGCGCGACGCCCGCCCCTTTCCACGCCGTGGCGGCGGCCGCCGGCAGCGGCAGGAACCACGAGCCGATATAGGTGAGCCCAGCCGCGATCGCCGCGATCAGGACGATCTGCGCCGGCCTCATTCGAAGCCCTTCAAGCCGCACCAGATGTCGGCGTGGTCGCGGGTGGAGCGCCAAGTGTTGATGGGATGCTCAGGGTCGCGGTAGCCCAGCGCCATCCCGGAGAACAGCATGTGGTCGTCCGGCATCCCCACCTGGGCGGCGACGGTCTGCGGATAGCGCGCCCAGTATTCCTGCGGGCAGGTGTCCAGCCCGCGCTCCAGCGCCAGCAGCATCACGTTCTGCATCAGCATGCCGACGTCCGCCCACTGCGGCGGGCCGACCTTGCGGTCGATAGCGAAGAACAGGCCGACCGGGGCGCCGAACAGCTCGCCGTTCTTGGCCAGTTGGCGCAGGCGCGCGGGCTTCTCCTCCCGCGGGATGCCGATCGACGCGTAGAGCTGCTCGGCGTTCTCATAGCGGCGGGTGCGCAAGGGATCCCACAGGTTGGGCGGGTAGACGTCGTACTCCGGCGTCTCACCGAACGGATTGGCCGCGACCTTGGCCTTGAGCTCGGCCAGCGGCGCGCCCGACAGGCCGTACACCCGCCAGGGCTGCAGGTTCCCGCCGCTGGGCGCGCGGGCGGCCAGCTCCAGGATTTCGGCCACGACCGCGCGCGGCACCGGGTCCGGCTTGAAGGCGCGGACCGAGAAGCGGCCGGCGATGGCCTCGGAAACGTTCATGCCTTCTCCTTGGGGCGCGCCCCATTGACCTGACCCGATAGAATCGCGCCTAGCATCTAAACCTTGGGGCAGGGCAAGCGGCCATGGCGAAGACGCCGAAGAAGACCGGAAGGGCGAAGGCCAGTTCGAAGGGCCACCCGTTCTGGCGGCTGATCAGCGCGATCGTTGCGGCCGCGCTGATGATCTTCGTGATCGGCCCGATCATCGTGGTGGCGGTCTATCGCTTCGTGCCGCCGCCGGTGACCTTCCTGATGGTGCAGCGGGCCTTCGAGGGGCGCGGCTTCGAGCGCCATTGGGTGCCGATACGCGAGATCTCGCCGTCCCTGGTGCGCGCCGTGATCGCCGCCGAGGACGCGCGGTTCTGCGAGCATCACGGCTTCGACCTGAACGCCATCCAGAAGGCCATGGCCGCCAACGAGCGCGGCAAGAAGCTGCGCGGCGGCTCCACCATCAGCCAGCAGACCGCCAAGAACGTCTTCCTCTGGCCCAGCCGGGATTGGGTCCGCAAGGGCCTGGAGGCCTGGTTCACGGTCCTGATCGAGGTGGGCTGGGGCAAGGAGCGGATCATGGAGGTCTATCTGAACTCCATCGAATGGGGGCCGGGCGTCTACGGCGCCGAGGCGGCCGCGCAAGCCAACTTCCACGTCCACGCCAATCAGCTGACGCCGGCGCAGTCCGCCCGCCTGGCCGCGATCGTGCCCAAGCCGCTGGCCTGGAAGGCGGCCAAGCCCGGCCGCTACGTCCAGCGCCGCTCGGGCGCCATCAACCGCAACGCCACCATCGTGCGCCGCGACGGCCTGACGTCCTGCGTGCTGTAGGGCGTCAGGGTGCGTTGAGTCCGGCGACCTCGCACCGGGCGTAGGCCTCCGCTGCGGCGACATAGGCGTTGAGCCGGGCCGCATAGGCCTGGGTCGCCGCCTGGTAGTCGCGGGCCTTCTGATTGAAGCCGGTGACGGCCTTGTTGTAGGCGTCCGCCTCGCCCGGCGCGCAGCTCTGGCTGGCCGCACAGCGGGGACGTTCCGGCGCCGCCGGCCGCAGCGGCCGCTCGCTCGCCGCGGGCGGGACAGGCGCCTCGCAGGCGGCCCGCGCGAGCGACGGGATCAACAATAGGCCGGCCAGCACCAGGCCCTGCGGACGCCACGCGGTCATCGTTTTCCCCAAGGTCTTCATCCCCGCGATCGCGCGGCGCGCCGGACGCACTGTCAAGCGGCGGAACGCCTGAGCCGGCCAGGGATTGTGCAGGCCGAACAGGAGAATCCCCCATGAAAGTCAGCGAAGTCATGACCGCCCAAGTGGTCACCGCGACCCCCGAAACCCCCGTCTCCGAGGTCGCCAAGACCATGGCCCGCATCGAGAGCGGCGCCATTCCCGTCGTCGCCGACGGCAAGGTCGTCGGCCTGGTCACCGACCGCGACATCGTCATCCGCGTGGTGGCCGAGGGCGGCGCCGTCACCCAGCCGGTGGGCGACGTGATGAGCCTGACGGTCGAGACCTGCCGCGACGAGGACAATGTGGCCGACGCCGCCGCGGCCATGGCGGCGCGCCAGGTGCGCCGGCTGGTGGTGCTGAACGAGAGCGGCCAGATGGCCGGCATCCTGTCGCTGGGCGACATCGCCGTCGACTACGGCGCCAAGGCGGTCGGGCGCACCCTCGAGGAAATCTCGGCGGCGCCGCCGACGCACTAGGAAAGATCGGATCGGCGGGGCTCCGAGCCCCGCCCACCTTCTAATTAGCCGTGCAGTTGCGGCGCGATGCGCACCTTGCCGCGCCACAGTTCCATGTGGCCCTCGGCGACGGCGGCGGCGCGGCGCAGGGCCGTGGCGTCGTCGGGCGCGACGAATTCCTCAGTGCGTTCGGTCCCGCCCGGCAGGGCCTCGACCAGCCGATAGCGGCCGCCGCGGCGGCGCAGGACCGCGCCCGCGCCGGCGAAGCCCGCCAGCATCATCGCCCAGGTCGCCGGCTCCGGCGCGGCGGAGCTCTGGGTCAGCAGCTTGATCGACGTGGGGACGTGGACCCCCGGCGCGGCGGCCTGCGGCATGTCGCCGGCCGCCATGGTCGCGGCCGAGGCGGCGACGGGCGCCAGCGCAAGGGCCGAAAGCGCGGCGCAGAGGGTGAGCTTGAACGCGGTCATGGGCGAGCAGTCCCTGGAAGAGGCAGTGTCCTGGCACATCTAGGACGCCGGATCGGCGATGGCACGCGGGTTCACCGGGGAGGCGATTTAAGGCGGGATCATGTCCGATACGGGTTGAAATATGCAGTCGGCGTGCAGCGCGACGGCCGGTTTCGCGTCTGCGGGGAACGCCACTCGCCCGGGTGGCATGGGGTCTGCAACGCGGGGCCCAACGGACGGGAAACTGTCCCGAAAGCCGCAGGAGAGCCCCCGTGAAGACCTGCCCGAAGATCGGCCTTGCCGCGGCCGCGGCCATGGCGGCCTTTTCCATCGCCGCCCCCGCCGGCGCGGCGCAACTGCTGACTAATGGCGACTTCGAAGCGAAGAACGCCGGTTTCTACTCGGCCTACGGCTATGCGTCGGACCATAACCTGTGGCCGGAGGGGATGTTCGACACCGTCCGCAACCCGATCCTGACCCACAGCGCCTTCGTCTCGATGCACGACCACACGCCGGTGGACGTGGTCGGCCGGATGATGGTGGTCAACGGCGCGCCGCGGCCGGACGAGGTGATCTGGGGCGAGGGCGACCTGGGGAGCGGCGCGTCGCTGAACGGCGCGGCGGGCTCGGCCTTCGAGTTCTCCTTCTGGCTGGCGACGGTGACCGCGATCAGCCCGGCGAACCTCCAGCTGTGGGTGAACGGCGACAAGGTCCAGGGCGTCACCTTCGCGGCGCTCGGCGGCGCATCGAACCTGGGGATCTGGCGCCAGTACAGCTACGCCGGCGTGGCCGGGTCGGGCGGCCTGCGCTCGATCGCGCTCACCAACAACAACCTGGCGCCGTACGGCAACGACTTCGCCCTCGACGACATGAGCCTGATCGGGACCCTGGCCCAGGCCTATGTCCCGCCGCCGCCCGCGCCGCCGCCGTTGGACCCGCCCCCCGGCGCGCCGATCGTGGAGGATGCGCCACCCCCGCCGCCGCCGCCGATCGCGCCGATCGTCGGCCCGGGCCCGCCGCCCCCGCCGGTCATCCTGGCCTCCACGCCGGAAGCCGATCCGCCGACCCAGCCGATGGGCGCGGTGCCCGAGCCCGCGACCTGGGCGATGCTGATCCTGGGCTTCGGGGCCGTGGGCGCGGTCCTGCGCCGTCGGTATGCCGCGACGGTCTGAGGGGCTCAGCGCGCGTGCGCGCAGCCGCCGGGGATGACGTCATAGCGGACGCCCGTGAGGGTGCGCTTGCGGTTGAGGGCGACCCGGTCTGCGGCGGCGCAAAATGTCCCGTCGGGGACGGGCAGGAACCACTGGGAGCCGCCGACGGCGATCCACGCGCTCTGCATGGGCGACCGCCGAGCGCTGGTGATCTGCACACTCTCGACCACACCCTGGACCCGCACCGCGGGTTCGATCGGCGCCGAAAGCGCCAGGCCGAGGACGCCGAGGATGAATGCGAGGGCGCCGCCCAGCAGCAGGCCCTTGGTCCCCAGACGCGGGACGAGGCCCAGTTCGGCGTTCAGCCGCCGGATGGCCGCCTTCTGCTCGCGTGAGGTCGGTGTCTCGGGCATCGGCGCAAGCCTAGTCGCTGCCCTACTCGCCGTCGTCCTCGTCCTCGCGGACCTGTTCGGCGACCGGAGGCGGCGGCGGCAGGATCGGCACGCCGACCCCGAACAGCAGCAGCAATCCCGTGGCGGCGGCGGCGATGCCCTTCTGTCGCTTGGCGAACCCCACCGCCCAGACCCCGAAGGGCGCGAGCGCGGCCACGATGATCACGCCGAGCAGGAAGGACTTCAGGGCCGGGGCCATGGGGGAGACATGGGTGCGGCCCGCCCGAGGGCAAGGCTCGCCCCTTGACCCCGCAACCTCGTTCCCCCAAACCGCCGCTCACCCGCAATTCCTTCCCCCCGAGGAGCTATCCATGCGCGTAGGCGTGCCCCGCGAGATCAAGCCGGACGAGTATCGGATCGGGCTCACGCCCGGGGCGGTGCGCGAGTACGTGACCCATGGGCACGAGGTGTTCGTGGAGAAGGGCGGCGGCGAGGGGGCCGGCTATTCGGACGCCCACTACGAGCGGGCGGGCGCCAAGATCCTGCCGGACGCCGCGGCGGTGTTCGACGCCGCCGAGATGATCGTCAAGGTGAAGGAACCGCAGGCGGTCGAGTGGGCCAGGCTGACCGAGAAGCACATCCTCTTCACCTACCTGCACCTGGCGCCCGATCCGTCCCAGACCGACGGCCTGCTCAAGAGCGGCTGCGCGGCCATCGCCTATGAGACGGTCACCGACGCGCAGGGCGGCCTGCCGCTGCTGGCCCCGATGTCCGAGGTGGCTGGGCGGATCGCGGTGTTCTCGGCCGGAGAGACGCTCCTGAAGCACAATGGCGGCATGGGGCTGCTGATCTCCGGCGTGCCGGGCGTGCCGCCGGCGCGGGTGTGCATCCTGGGCGGCGGCGTGGTCGGGGCCAATGCGGCGGTGATGGCCGCGGGCCTGGGCGCCGAGGTGGTGATCGTCGAGCGCTCGATCCCGCGCATGCGCTACATCGACGACATCTTCGCCGGCCGGGTGATCACCCGCTACTCCACCATCGATGCGGTGGAGGAGGAGATCCTCAAGGCCGACGTGGTGATCGGCGCCGTGCTGACCGCCGGCGCGGCCGCGCCCAAGCTGGTGCGCAAGGAGCACCTCGGCCGGATGAAGCCGGGCTCGGTGCTGGTGGACGTCTCCATCGACCAGGGCGGCTGCTTCGAGACCTCGCGGCCGACGACGCACAACAACCCGACCTATGTGGTCGACGGCGTGGTGCACTACTGCGTGGCCAACATGCCGGGCGCCGCGCCGCGCACCTCGTCCGAGGCGCTGGGCCACGCGACCCTGCCCTTCGGCCTGCAGCTGGCCGCCAAGGGCCTGGACGCGCTCAAGGCCAACACGCACCTGGCCAAGGGGCTGAACGTGCTGAAGGGCCAGGTGACCCACCCGGCCGTGGCCGAAGCCCTGGGCCACAAGTTCGCCGATCCCTACGGCGCGTGGAAGTAGGCGACGGACCAAGTCGCTCCCCTCTGGGGGAGCTGTCGGCGTATGCCGACTGAGGGGGTCCTCCACGGCGGCCGGAGCCGCGTGCCGCACGACGTTCTGAGCGGACCCCC
>CBHTUE010000064.1:0-21924 GCA_966096115.1 uncultured Phenylobacterium sp. | reverse complement strand
GTCAGCGCGCCGGCTCCATAGGGCCCCGCGCCCGCACCGCGCACGATCGTGGCGCCGTCCAGACCCTCGGAGGGCAAGGCGCTCCAGATCACCCAGCCACCGAACGGGTCGTTCTGCGGCGCCCCGTCCAAAGTCACCAGCGCCCGGCCCGCCCCCGACGGCGCGATGGCGCGGAGCGACAGGCCCTGGGTGGTCGGGTTGGCGGCGCCCGAGCCCGTTCTGCGGAACAGCGAGACTCCGGGCGCGCTCTTCAGCGCCTCGTCCAGGCGCGGCTGGGTCCTCAGGATCTCGGGCCCGATCTGCACCGCACTGAACACGGCCTCGCCGCCCAGCGGGGCCAGGCGCGGCGCGTGGACGACGACCACCTCGACTTCCGGCGGCGGGGGCGGCGGCAGTTCGGGCATGACGCCTCGTAGGGCTGGTATGGCAGGGCGATGAGAGGGCTAATGACGCCCGAGGGAGAGCGCAATGGTTAAGGTCGCGATCGTCACCGGCGCGGGCAGTGGGATTGGCCGGGCTGTGTCCCTGGCGCTACAGAAAGTGGAGTGGCACGTCGTCCTCGCCGGTCGGCGCCCCGACGCGCTGGCGCAGACGGTCGCGGCCGGCGCCGGACCTGAGATGCTGGCCCAGCCCACCGACGTGGCCGATCCGGACAGCGTCGACGCCCTGTTCGCCGCCGCCGTCGCCCGGTTCGGCCGCGTCGACCTGGTGTTCAACAACGCCGGGACGGGCGCCCCGCCCGGCCCGCTGGAAGACCACTCGATCGAGCACTGGCGGCGCGTGGTCGACATCAACCTGACCGGCGCCTTCCTCTGCACCCGCGCCGCGTTCCGCCAGATGAAGGCCCAGGACCCGCGCGGCGGGCGGATCATCAACAACGGCTCGATCTCGGCCCACGTGCCGCGCCCGGGCTCCATCGCCTATACCGCCACCAAGCACGCCATCACCGGCCTCACCCGCTCGGCTTCGCTGGACGGCCGCCCGTTCGACATCGCCTGCGGCCAGATCGACATCGGCAACGCCGCCACTGAGATGACCGCGCGCATCAGCAAGGGCGTGCCGCAGGCCGACGGAAGCCTGAAGGCCGAAGCCACCATGGACGTCCAGGCCGTGGCCGACGCCGTGGTCTACATGGCCGGCCTGCCGCTCTCGGCCAACGTCCAGTTCATGACCGTGATGGCGACCCAGATGCCCTACATCGGGCGTGGGTGATCACTGATCTCTGTGCGATGCAACATTGTTGCTGCGCCGCAGCACATTTCCACTTGCGTCAATCTCGTTGACACGGAATCATCGCGCATCGGGTGGGGCCAACGCGGAGCACGAGATCTCCAGACCCCGCCCAGGGGAACGCCGGAAAGGGGTTTTGAGAAACCCTGATCCCGGAGACTATCCATGATCCGTATCCTGACCGTGGCGGCCTGCGCCGCCGCCCTCGCCGCGCCCGCCTTCGCGGCCGACGCCGTGCACATCCAGACCGCCGGCAAGAGCCCCGAGCAGCTGCACGCCGAGATCACCAAGGCCGCCAAGTCGATCTGCAGCTTCGCCATCCAGGGCGCCACTTTCCCCCGCGAGGAAATGACCGCCTGCATGAAGGGCACCGTCGCCGCCGCCGTGGCCCAGGCCAAGGACCCGGCCCTGACCGCCGTCGCCCAGAACAAGGGCGTGAAGCTGGCCTCGCGCTAGTCGGTCCCGGACGCGGCGGCCCTGCGCGACCGCGTCCGACCCGTCATCAGTTCGTCATCCCCCGGCTTGTCCGGGGGACCCATTGACACCGACACCACCGCAAAGGCCCGACAGCATCGACCCTGCGATCCATCACGATCGCACGAGCAAGCGGAAGCATGGGTCCCCCGGACGAGCCGGGGGATGACGGCGCGAGTTTAGATCGTTCACCCAACCTTGAACGGAACCGGCGCCGGCGCTTCCACGTCGCCGTCTACGAAGTTGGGGCTGCGCTTCTCCAGGCTCGCGCGCACCGCCTCGACCTGGTTCGGCGAGCCGATCAGCGCGGTCTGCTCGACACTTTCCTCGATGAGGATGGCGTGCTGATCGCCGTCGGCCATCAGGTTCAACAGCCGCTTGCCGGCGCGCACGGCGTCCGGGTTCTTGCCGGCCACCTCGCGGGCGTACGCCAGAGCCTCCTCGCGCGGATCCTTGCAGACGCGAGTGGCCAGACCCATCGCCAGCGCCTCGTCGCCTGAGAAGATGCGGCCCGAATAGAGGAGGTCGCGGGCCACGTCGTCGCGCACCAGACCGCGCAGCAGCGCCATCCCGGCCATGTCCGGGATCAGGCCCCACTTCATCTCCAGCACCGACAGCTTGGCGTCGGGTCGCACGAACCGCAGGTCGGCCGAGAGCTGCAGCTGATAGCCGCCGCCGAAGGCCACGCCGTGCACGGCGGCGATCACCGGCACCGGGATCTCGCGCCACACCATCACTGCGTGCTGCGCGCGGTTGGAGCCGCCCGCCGTGCGGTTGGCGGTCACCAGCGCGCCGGCGCTGCCGGCTCCGCCCGAGCGCTCGCCCGAAGCCATGGCCGCGAAGTTCGAGGTGTCCAGGCCGGCGCAGAATGCCCGGCCCTCGCCCGACAGCACCACCGCGCGCAGGCCCTTCTCGCCCTTCAGCCGCTCGCCGACCTGGATCAGGGCCTCGAACATGGCGTTGTCGAGGGCGTTCATCTTGTCGACCCGGATCAGCCGGACGTCGGCGACGCCGCCCTGGATGTCGACGGAAATGCGATCGTTCATCTTCAGTCCTCCCTACCGCTTCGCCAGGACGTAGCCGGCGCGCGGGAAATGCACGTGCACCATATCAAGCTCGCCGCATTCGCGGGCGATGGTGATGCGGTCGCGGGTCAGCGCCACCAGCACACCCTCGATGGCGTCGCGGCCATAGTCGTCGGCCTGCACCACCGCCGCGTCGCCCGGCTTCAGGCCCAGCGGATCGGTGGCGTCACTCTCCAGCGGCTCGGCGGGCGAGGTGTTCATCGCCGCCTTCAGCGCCTCGCCGGGCGCCATCTCGCTGCGCCGCCCATGGCCGATGGCGCGCACGCGCTCGGCCCAGGCCCCGAGCCGCGGCAGGCCGGCCATCAGCTCGGCGGCCGTCTCCCGGGCGGCGCCCACGGTCCACCAGACGTTCATCCAGGCGGCCACGTCGGCCAGCGACGGCGTGGCCCCGCCCAGGAAGTCGCCGCCGGCCAGGCCGTCCTCCATCCAGCCGGCATAGGCCCGCCACTGCGCCTTCATGATCGGGGCCGCGGCCTTCATCGCGTTCACGTCGAACGGCCGGCCGCTCAGCTTCTCGCGGTCCTCGGCGAACTCCTTGGGGATGCTCCCGCCGATCACCGCGAAGATCACCGCCACCGAGGCCTGGAACCACATCCGGTCGGCCCACAGGTTCACCGCCCAGTCAGCCCCGCGCACCACCGGCGGGGTGGGATAGCGGCGCTCCAGCTCCGCCAGGATCACCTGGGTGTCGCAATAGACGTCGGCCCCGATTTGCATCACCGGGATGCGCCGGTAGCCGCCGGTCAGCGGGATCAGGTCGGGCTTCGGCATGATCACCGGCTGGATCACCGACTTCCACGCCAAACCCTTGATCCCGAACATCAACCGCACCTTCTCGGAGAAGGGCGAGGTGTCGTAGTGGTGCAGGATGATATCGGTCATCAGACGATCTCCACGCCGGGCGCCGGCGGATTGGCGTAGAGGCCGTCCACCAGCGTCTTGCGCCGTTCCAGGGTGGCGCGCTGGTTCACATAGCCCTTGTCGGTGATCTCGCCGCCGTCGATCGACGGGGGCTCGGTCATCACGATGAAGCGGGCGATCCGCCGCGACGAGCCGCCGGCCGTGCGGTTGAACTCGCCGATCTTCTCCTTCAGCACCGCGGTCAGCTTCTCCAGCGGGTTGTCGCCCAGGGTCGCCAGCGTCGCCGGCGACGGCCAGATCAGCGCGCCCGCGAACGGCTTGTCCTGCCCGGCGATGACCATATCGAAGGCATAGGGCGTGCACGCGGCCACCAAGTCGGGCCGCAGCGTGCCGACCGAGACCCAGGTGCCGCTGTCCAGCTTGAAGTCCTCGGTCACCCGGCCGTCGAACACCAGGCCCTTGGTCGGGTCGTCCGGATCGAGGAAGCGACAGGCGTCGCCCAGCTTGTAGTAGCCCTCTTCGTCGAACGCCGCGGCCGTCCGCTCGGGATCGTTGTGGTATCCGGTCGTCACCGTCGGCCCTTTCACCCGGACCTCCAGCTTGGAGCCGTTCGGCACGAGCTTCAGCGTGATCCCCGGCAGCGGCAGCCCGATCAGCCCCACCAGCTCGGTGATCCAGTGCACCACGGTGATCCCCAGCGTCTCGGTCGCGCCGTACATTGTCGTCAGCGGGATGCGGTAGCCGGTCTCGGCGATCGCCTGCGCCTGCAGCCGCTCGGACACGTCCGTCGACAGGGTCGCCCCGCCGTAGCCGCAGCTGCGCATGTTGGCGAAGAAGCTCTTCCTCAGGGCCGGGTCGCGCTCCATAGCCTCCACCAGCATCGCGAACGCCACCGGCGCCGAGCCGAAGCCCATCGGCGAGATTTCGTAGAGGTTCTTGATCGTGGTCTCGAACTGGCCGGGGATCGGCTTGCCTTCGTCCAGGTGCAGCGTGCCGCCGCCCCACATCACGCCGTTGAACCCGATGGTGCCGGCCGAGATGTGGCTCCAGGGCATCCACTCCAGGCTCTGCGGGACCACCGCCGGGTCAGCCGGCTCCGTCCGCAGCCCCTCGCCGCCGGCGATCACGCCCGCGAACATGCCGTGCGTCTGCGGCACGCCCTTGGGCATGCCGGTCGAGCCCGAGGTGAACAGGTACTTGGCCACCGTCGCGTGGTTGATCCCCTCGCGCGCCGCCTCGACCGCCGCGGTGGGTTCGGTGGCGGTCAGCTCGGACAGCGGGGTGGTTCCGGCTGCGCCGTCGGCGCTCACGAACACCAGCGACGGGTCCAGCGCCCGCAGGGTCGCGAACGCGCGCTCGAACAGTTCCGCCTTCTCGGCGAACACCACCTTGGGCCGCACGACCCCGAAACAATGCTTCAGCTTGGCGTGGTCGGTGGAGATCAGGCTGTAGGCCGGGCTGATCGGCGCGATCGGCACGCCGGCCGTATAGCAGCCCAGCATCATCAGCCCGTGGTTCACCGAATTGGCCGACAGCACCATGACGCTGTCGCCCGCGCCCATGCCGCGGTCCAGCAGCCACTGGGCGATCCCGTCGGCCGCCCGCTTGGCCTCGCCGTAGGTGACGCCCGTCCACGGCCCGTGCCCCGGCTCCCGCTGCAGGATGTAGGGCCGATCCGGATGCGCCGCCGCCCGCTCGGCCAGCAGGTGCGCGATCGACCGCGGCCCCTCGCCCGGCGCGTGGTTCGACCGCACGTACCAAGTCCCGTCCTCGGTCTTCTCCACCGAGATGTCCGGCGCCTTCTGCGGCAACGGCTTGAACGGCGGCAGCGCCTTTGGCGCTGTGTCGTTGCGCAACGGCGCCTGATCGTCGGCGGGGCTCATCGGGTCCGTCCTCCCGGGGCGGATGTGTTCGTTGCCGAGAGCCTTATGCCAACCACGCCGCCCTGCAACGGGGACGCCACGTCAAGGGACAACCCTTACCTCCCCCGCGGACCCTGACCTCTCGCCGCTTCGTGGAAGAGGCCTGCGGCGACCCCGCGCCCCACCCTCTGTCCCAGTCACCGAATTTCGCCAGATGCCGACATTCTGTGAACCGTTGCCACGGGGTGCGGCATCCAAACTCGCAGCGTCGATTGAGAGCCACGGAGGCTGTCGAGGCGCATCCTGCCTTGAGGAGCTTCCATGCGTAAGTTCTTGATTTTGGCCGCGGCGACGTTCGCCCTGACGGCGGGCGCGGCCCAGGCCTCGACCACCGTGAAGGACGCGAAGGGAGACCTTGGCCAGGCGTTGAGACCCGACGGCGCCCCGACCGCCGCGCCCGACGCGATCTTCCACGACTACCTCGACCTCACCAGCTTCTCCGCCGCCTTCGACGGCGAGAACTTCCTGCTCAGCGCCACCGTCGCGGACACCATCGATCGCACCAGCGACGCCCGCTTCGTGATCGGCATCGACACCGGCGTGCGGAACCAGAGCGCGGCCTTCCCGACCGACTTCTTCTTCGACAAGACGATAACTGTGTCTCTGAACGGCGCCTCGACCTCCAGCCCCGGGGTCGGCTTCAGCGACCTGACGTTCGACGGGAACCGGTTCAGCGTCGCCGTCAGCCTCGCCAGCCTTCATGCGTTCAACCCGGCCCTGGCGCCGCGCGACTTCGGCTTCAACGTCTGGTCGCAGGCCGTGCGGACCACCCGGTCCGCCACCGGCGCCCTCCAGCGCACCAACGTCGACTTCGCGCCGGAGCACGGCTCCATCGCCGCCGTTCCCGAGCCGGCGACCTGGGCCATCATGGTCGGCGGCTTCGGCCTCATGGGCGGTGCGCTGCGGCGGCGTCGGACGCTCAAGACCGCCGTGATCCTCTCCTAGGTCGGGCCGCGCGGCGGCCCGCGGCGGTCGATTGCTCCCGTCCCGGGCGATCGGTCGCCGCGACTCCGCGGCATCGGCGAGCTAGAGGCGCAGCCGCATCCAGTGCTCCGAATGTCCCAGCGGCTTGTCCGGGATCGTCGCGATCGTCGCGAACCCCAGCTTCTCGTAGAAGCCCTGCGCCTGGAAGCTGTGCGTCGAGAGGAACATCAGCTCGCACCCCCGCGCCCGCGCCTCGGTGACCGCGGCGGCCATCAGCGCCGAGCCCAGGTCCAGGCCCCGCTGGTCCTCACGCACCCACAGCACCTTCACCTCGGCGATGCCGGCCCAGGTGTAGCCGGAGAGCCCGGCGACCATCTCGCCCGCGTCCTCGACCACGAAGTCCAGGTCGCGGCCGTCGTCGCGGCCCGCCGCGGCGTAGTTGAAGACGTTCAGCGCCTCCGCCAGCCGGTCGCCGAAACCGGGATCGTCCTCGACGGGCCGGACTGCCCTCGGCTCGAGGGGCATCGGCTCAGTTGAACGGCGGGGCGAAGCGGATGTTGTCGCGCTCCAGGCCCTTCACCACCACGTCCAGGCCGCCGGACTTGATCATCCACTCCAGGCGGTGGTCGCGGTACTCGCGCTTGAACAGGCCCTTCTCGACCAGCTCGGCCACGTTCGGCATGGTCGCGTCGCCGGCGTTCAGCGCGGCGATGTCGGCGACGCAGGACGCCACCGAGGGCCGGGCGTTGGCCCGCGCCAGCCAGGCGGCCAGCTTCGAGCCCTCCGCCGGCGGATTGCCCTGCCCCACCGAGCCGTTCACGTACGGCACGACCGACAGGTCGCCCCAGCCGAAGCTGTCGCCGTTGAACCACTCCCGCCCGTCCAGCTGCTTCTCCAGCCAGGCAAAGAACCCCTCGGTCTGCGACCTGGCGGCGGCGAACAGGGCCTCGGCCTGCGCCCCCTCGGCGCGGCGGAACCAGCGGATCTCCGAGATGCCCCAGTTGATGGCCTCGAAGTGGGTGTCCATCACCTCTTCCAGCATCCGCACGCGGGCCCGTTCGGCGGCGCTTTTCGGGCGCATGGCCGGCTCCGGATAGGCGTCGTCCAGGTACTCCAGGATGATCGTGCTGTCGAAGATGCGGACGTCGCCGTCGACCAGGGCCGGCACCTCGGCCCGCGGGCTCGCCTCCACGAACGCCCCCTGCGCGCCGCCGGCGCCGAGGCCGCCCGGCATCGGCGTCTCGAACTTGAGGCCCTTCTCGCGGAGCGAGATCTTGACCTTCTGGGCGTAGGGGGAGAGCGGGTGGTCGTAGAGGGTGATCATGACCTGAGGGCCTCCGAGAGATCCATCTTCTGCGCCGCCTTGGCGGCCTTGAACGCCGGCCGCTCCGTCATCCGGTTCCACAAGCCATTTATGGCAGGAGAGAACTTGGCGTCCAGCTTCAACTGACGCGCGAGAAGTAGCGCATAACCTACTGAAATATCAGCGGCTGTGAATCTTCCGGCGCAAAGCCAGTCACGTCCGTCGGCCAGCGCCCTGTCCACGTGCCGCAACCGGCTCAGGAACCATTGCGCGTAGTCGTCGGCGACCACCTCGGCCTTGCCCGGCTCGAACTGCCGGTAGCGCAGGACCAGGGTCTGCGGGAACGTCAGCGTCGCCTCGCCGAAGTGCAGCCAGTTCAGCCACGCGCCATAGGCCGGGTCGTCCACCGGCACGGCCAGCTCGCTCGGCCCGTAGCGGGTCACGAGGTACTGCACGATCGCCGCGCTCTCGGTCATGAAGGTGTCGCCGTCCTTCATCGCCGGAATGGTGCCGAGCGGGTTGACCTTCAGGTACTCCGGGTCGCGCACGCGAGGCGGGAACGGCAGCAGGTGCAGCTCGTACTCCAGCCCCAGTTCCTCCAGCGCCCACAGCGGCCGGAACGAGCGCGCGTCGGGGCAGTGCCAGAGCTCGATCATCACCCTTCCCGCTTCGTGTAGACGGGCTTGCGCTTCTCCAGGAACGCGCGGACGCCCTCGCCGAAGTCGCCGTCGGAGCTGGCCAGGATCTGGTTGCGGTCCTCCATGGCGATGGCGGCCTCCAGGCCGTTGGCGTCGATGGCGTGGTTCAGCGCCTCCTTGGTCAGGCGCAGGCCCAAGGGCGTCGCATGCAGCATGTCCTCGACGAAGCCCCGCGCCTCGGCCTCCAGCTGCCCCGGCTCGACGATCTTGCTCACCAGCCCCAGCTGGTAGGCGCGCTCCGCGGTGATGAACCGGCCGGTCAGCATGTACTCGGCGGCCACCGACGACCCCACCATCCGCGGCAGGAAGTAGCTCACCCCGATATCGCAGGCCGACAGCCCGATGCGGATGAAAGCGGCATTCATCTTCAGGGTCGGCGTCGCGATCCGCACGTCGCTGGCCAGCGCCAGGGCGAACCCGCCGCCGGCCGCCGCGCCGTTGACGCAGGCCACTATCGGCTGCGGACAGCGGCGCATGGCCATGACGATCTCGCTGATTTCCCGCTGGCGTGTCAGCCCCTGGCCGATCGAGCGCTCGCCGCCGGAGTTGTCGCCCCGCTCCTTCAGGTCCAGCCCGGCGCAGAAGGCGTTCCCCGCCCCCTGCAGCACCACCACGCGCACGTCACGCCGCCAGTAGAGGTCGACGAAGAATTCCCTGAGCGCCGTTACCAGCGGCCGGCTCAGCGCGTTCAGCCGCTCGGGCCGGTTCATGGTCGCCCAGACGACCTCGCCCTCCTGGCGCAGTTCCAGATCGGCCATGCTCAGAGCCCTTTCAGCCAGTCAACGAGAAGTCGGTTCACTTCGGCGGGCGCTTCCTGCTGCGTCCAGTGGCCGATGCCGGGCAGCACGTGCGCCCCACGCAGGTCGGTCACGAAGTTGCGCATCATCGCCGCCGGGTCGGCGATCCGGCCGAAGCCGTTGAACGCCGGATCGCGGTCCCCGCCGATCAGGAAGGTCGGCATCTCCAGCTTGCGGTTCTTGAACTGCTGCAGCCAGGCGAAGTCGTTCTCGTGGTTGCGATAGCGGCTGATCGGCCCCCGGAACCCCGAGCCCTCGAACTCGGCCACGTAGTAGTCCAGGTCCTCGGGCGTCAGCCAGGCGGGGAAGTCGCCCGGGTCCTTCATGCCTTCCAGCAGGCTGGCGCCATGCTTCTTGGCCGGCCACGACCCGTCCGGTGCGTCGCCGGAGATGCCGAAGTAGAACTTGCGCAGGAAGTCGCGGACGTCCTTCTCCGCCTCCGCTTCGGGCGGCCCCACCTCCTGGAACCAGGCCTGGTAGAAGAAGTGGCCCTTGTCGGTGAACAGCTCCTTGAAGATCTCCGTGAACGGCTTGGCCGGCACGCCCGAGAACGGCACCGACAGCCCCGCCACCGCCGAGATCGCCTCGGGCCGGCTGAGCGCCGTGTTCCAGACGATCGGCGCCCCCCAGTCGTGGCCGATCAGGATCGCCGGCGCGTCCGGCTGCAGCGCCTTGGCCACGCCCGCCACGTCGCCGGTCAGTTGCTCCATCGAGTAGGCCTCGATCGGATGCGGCTTGTCCGAGCCGCCGTAGCCGCGCACGTCGATCGCCGCCGCGGTGAACCCGGCCCCGGCGATGGGCGCCATCTGGTGGCGCCACGAGTACCAGCTCTCGGGGAAGCCATGGACCATCAGGACCAGCGGCCCCTCGCCCTCCACGGCGAAGCGCAGCTTCGCGTTCCCGGCGTCTACCGTGCGGAATTCTGGCATGCGGCGTCTCCCGAACGCTTGTTCGGCGCCATGCTTCGTCCCCCCGCCTCAGGCTGGCAAGACTGACCTCGCGGCAGGACGCCGTCCCGCCGCCGCGAACCCGGCGGCGCGTCGCGCCCGACGGCTTGCTGGCCTCCGTCTAGTGCTTGGCGTTCGTCGCCAGTTCCGCCATCTCCGTCCGCGCGGGGTGGTCGGTCCTGGACGTCTTTACGAGTTCGGCGATCTCGGTCGAGTTCAGGTGGCGGACGTCACCAACGACACACCGCTTGGGACCAGCGGCAGTCTTCAGGACCAACGTGGCCGCCTGGCCCGGGCAGATGGTGTCGTTGCCGTTCGCCCGCACGGTGAGCCGCTCGGCGGCGTTCAGCGCCGTGCACGCTTCCTTGAGGTCGAGCCGGAACACGCCGGCGGCCTTGGTCTGGACATAGACCGTCCTGTCGCCCGCGCGGTTGCTGCCGATCACAAGCCGGCCGTTGAAGCAGTGCTGGCGGGGGTCCTGCTGGGGGTCCTGCGCACTGCCGTCGTGGGGGGCGTTCTCGTAGCGGGTGGGGGGGGGCGGGGGCGCCGGCGCCGGCGCCGGCGCGGGGGCCTGCGAGAGGGCCGGCGCGGCCGCCAGCACGAGTGCGCCGGCGAGGAACAGAAGGGGTCTCATGATCAGCGTCCCGAATAACCTGTTACGCGAGCCTACAGCGAAGGCGGGCCCCGCGGAAGCGGCCTAGCGTCCGAGTTCGGCCAGCAGAGCGTCGTCGGCCGAAAAGTCGAACTGGTAGCGCTCCCGGCCCTCGCGCAGGAACCACTCGTAGGAGTCTCGATAGCCGTCCTCGATGCCGAACTGCGGCGTCCAGTCGATGTCGCGCAGCGCCTTGTCGATCGACAGGATCGCGCTCCCGGCCAGGCTCTCGCCCCAATGCAGCAGGGGCGGATGCTGGCGCCGCGCCACGTCCATCGGCACGTGCACGATCTGCGCGGTCTTGCCCATGGCCCGGGCGACTAGGTGGACCACGCCCACGATGCTCGTCACCTCGGCGCCCGACACGTTGTAGGCCTGCCCCTTGACCGTCTCGTTGCCGATCAGCGCGGCCATCAGCCGGGCGACGTCCCGGGTGTGCACCAGCGACAGCGCGGAAAACCCCTCGCCGGGAATCAGGATCGGGCGCCCCGCCTCGATGCGCGCGAAGAAACCCGGGTCGCGGGTCGCCGCCGGGCTGCGGGGCCCCAGCGTGTGGCCGACCCGCAGCAGGGTCACCGGCAGGCCTTCAGACCTCCAGAGGTCCAGCAGCCGGTCCTCGCACTGGACCTTGCCGACGCCATAGGCCGCGCGCGGGTCGGCATTGTCCGGCGCATGGCGGCGGAAATCCTCGCGCAGCGGCTGCACGAAGCTGCGGCGATAGACCGCCTGGCTGCTGGTGAACACGTAGTGCGCCACGCGCCCGCGGAACAACTCGATCAGGGGCCCCATGTCGGTGGGACGATAGGCGGTGTGGTCGAAGATCACGTCGAAGGCGTCGCGATGCGGGGCGAGCGCCTCGGCCAGCGCGCCCGGCCGCGTCCGGTCGCAGTGGATGCGGCGCGCGCCGTCCGGCAGCGGCGCCTCGTGGCTGTTGACGACGGTGACCTCGTGCCCCCGCCGGGCCAGTTCGAACACCAGGTCCAGGCCGATGTAGCGGTTTCCGCCGGTCACCAGGGCGCGCATGGCGTGTTCCTAAGCAGGCTGCAGTTCCGGATAGAGCGGCGAGCTGGCCTTGATGAAGCGCAGCAGATGCCGCATGCGCGCCACCACCGCCCCGCCCTCGTCGCTGGCGGTGGCGTCCCACCACAGGTACTCGGTCTTCGGACTGTCGCCGACGCCCAGCACGACCCCCTCGACCCAATAGGGCCGGTCCAGGATCACCGGGCCGGCCTCGTAGGCGATCTCGAACGCCCCGAACATGCCCGACGCATCGCCCACGTGTGGCGAGATGCGGTCGTGGTGATGGGTCTCTCCGTCGCCCACCAGCAGCCGGTACATCAGGCCCGCGGTCGATCCCACCGAGGCGATCGGCGGTCCCCATGGCGAACGGTCGCGATACCAGTCCATCGGCTCGTTGTTGGACCCGTTGGCGATGGCGGCGTCCTGCGCCGCCTTGGCGGCGGTCATCTGCACGCGTCCGAGCTTCTGGCCCGGCTTCACGCCCTTCAGCATGCGCAGTCCGGCATCGTCGCCGGTGCGCCGATCGCGCTGCGCCAGCTCCGAGCGCGAATGATCGCCCAGCGACGCCGTGCCGGCGCACACCACGATCTCCGGTGCGTCGGCGCGCTGGGCGTGGATCCGCGTCTGCGCGCCGGGGGCCGGCGGCGGGTCGACCACCGCCTGAACCGGCTCGCCGGACACCACGATGTTCTGGAAGTAGACCGACAGCGCGCCGCGCTCGAACCACGCCGGGCCATAGGTCTCCACCAGAAGCGGGGCGAAGATGTCCAGGTGCAGGTTCCCGCCCACGGCCGAGCCGCGGAAGCCCAGCCGCCTGGCCGCGTCGCCGTCGTGGATGCTGGCGTTGGAATGGTTCAGCGCGATGCGCGCGGGGCCGATCAATGGGGCCGGGGCGTCCGTCAGGCTCATGGCGTCCTCCTGAGCCGCCGACCCTGCGCTCCCGTCCGCAACGGAAGCAAAGGGCCGCTGACGGGGCGTCACGGTTGACCCCGTCGGCCGCAGGGCGAACGATCACGCCGAAAGGGAGGAGCGCCCATGGTCTCGCTGACCGAGAAGAGCGCCGGGTTTGAGCACACCATCGTGACGCTCGAAGACCACGTCGCGACCATCACCCTGAACCGGCCGCACCGGCGCAATGCGCTGAACTTCCCGGCCTATGACGAGCTGGAGCAGAGCCTGCGGCTGGCCACGGCCGACCCTGAGGTCCGCTGCATCATCATCACCGGCGCCGACCCCGCCTTCTGCTCCGGCGACGACGTCGGCGAGATCATGGCCGGGCCCAAGCCGGTCTCGCGCGCGCCGATGCCGGTCACGTTCACCGCGACGCCGGCGGCCATGGCGGCGCTGGAGTGCGACAAGCCGATCATCGCCGCCGTCAACGGCGCCGCCGTCGGCTGGGGCATGGAGCTGGCCCTCTTCGCCGACATCCGCATCGCCTCGGAGAAGGCCAAGTTCGGCGAGCTGTTCGTCAAGCGCGGCCTGGTCTGCGACGTCGGCGGCTTCTACCGCCTGCCGGCTATCGTCGGCCCGGCCAAGGCGGCAGAGCTGCTGTTCACCGGCGATATCTTCGACGCCGCCGAGGCCCTGCGCATCGGCCTGGTCACCCAGGTCACCGCCCACGACGACCTGCTGCCGCAGGCCAGGGCGCTGGCCGGCCGCATCGCCGCCAATCCGCCGTTGGCCGTGCGCCACCTGAAGGCGGGCCTCAGCAAATTCGCCTATGGCGAACCGCGCGAGATCGGGGCCTGGGCGATCGAGAAGATCCGGCTCCTGATGCAGACCCAGGACCACAAAGAGGGCGTCGCCAGCTTCATGGAGAAGCGCGAGCCCGTTTTCACGGGACAATGATCACATGACCACTGCCAGCCGATCCGTCGCGGGCTCCACCGTGCTCGTCACCGGAGCCGCCAGCGGCATGGGCCGCGCCACCGCCGAGGTGTTCGCCGCCGAGGGCGCCCACGTCGCCTGCATCGACATCGCCGCCGAGAGCGTGCGCGAGGTGGCCGACGACCTGACCCATCGCGGCTATTCCGCCGAGGCCTGGACGCTGGACATCAGCGACCCCGTGGCGATCAAGACGGTGGTCGGCGAGGTCGTCGCCCGCTTCGGCGGCCTGGACATCCTGGTCAACAACGCCGGGATCTCGGCCTTCGCCCCGATCGATTCCGAGAACTACGAGGCGGTCTGGGACCGGGCCTTCTCGATCCTGATCACCGCCCAGCAGCGGCTGGTCCGCGCCGCCCTGCCCCACCTGCGCAAGTCCGCCGCCCCGCGCATCGTCAACATCGCCTCGACCGAAGCCCTGGGCGCCACCAGCCGCGACAGCCCCTATGCCGCCGCCAAGTCCGCCGTGACCGGCCTGACCCGGGCGCTCGCGGTCGAGCTCGGCCCGGAGGGGATCACCGTCAACTGCATCTGCCCCGGCCCGATCCTCACGGGCATGACCGAGGCGATCCCCGACGCCGACAAGCAGACCTTCGCCAAGCGCCGCACGGCGCTGCGCCGCTACGGCCGGCCCGAGGAGGTGGCGCACATGACGCTCAGCCTCTGCCTGCCCGCCGCCTCGTTCCTGACCGGCGTCACCATCCCGGTCGACGGCGGCCTGATGGCGCGGAACGCGTAAGGCGGAGACCTAGTCACCGCACACCTGATCGTCATCCCCCGGCTTGTCCGGGGGATGACGATCGGGGGCGAGGAGTCAGCGCCTACAGCTCCTCCCGTCGGGATGATGAGGATCCTGGGGGCCAGCCAGTGCGTCCGGCCCCATCAGGCAGCCCGACGGCCGCGGCGAAACGACCCTCACCGGAGGCCGCGCCCTAGGTAGACGCTTGTGGCACGCGTTGTGCGACAAGCTGACCCGCTATGCGTCAAATGCGAAATGCACGACGTATTCCGGGACAGCCGCAGCGGCGGCAGGGGAGTTTCATGTCTGTTTCCAAGACTTTCGCGACCGTCGTCGGCGCCGCGCTGCTGGCCTTCGGGGCCGCCGCCACCGCCAACGCCGCCACGATCCACGCCGTGAGCGCCACCGGCAGCTCCAGCTATCCGGGCTACAACGACTTCTACGCCATCGACCAGGGCCCCGGCAGCGAGCTCAGCGACTGGTCGTCGCTCAGCCAGGGCACGGACGCGTTCCTGAACCTGGACCTGGGCGGCGTGTACGCCCTGGACAAGGCGTTCGTGACCGATCGCGTCACCTCGGGCGGCCCGAACTTCTGCGCCTGCTACGGCGTGACCGACTTCACCACCAGGTTCTCGCTGCAGGCCTTCACCGACGCGACCTTCACCACCGCGCTCGGCTCGGCCCTGACCTTCAGCCACGCCGTCCCCGGCTCGGTGGCGGACTTCTCGACCGTCGCCTCGCTGGGCGGCCTGACCGCGCAGTTCCTCCAGTACCGCGTGGTCGAGCGTAACGGCCCGAACTTCAACACCGGCCTGTCCGACATCCACTTCTCGGGCGCCGCCGTCCCGGAACCGGCCGGCTGGGCGCTGATGATCCTGGGCTTCGGCAGCGCGGGCGCCATGCTGCGCCGCCGCAAGCTGGTCCTGGCGCGCATCCGCGCCTGATCCAGCAGGCCTCCGGTTGACGGGGGCCCCGGAGCGCGCGACGCCTTACGGCCATGCTTGGCCGCGTCGCGCTCCTCCTCTGCCTGATGACCGCCACGGGCGCGGCCGCCCAGACCTACAGGGCGCCGCGCACCGTTCACGGCGCCCCGGACCTGCAGGGGACCTGGGACAACGATTCCATGACCCGGCTGCAGCGGCCCAAGGGCTTCGCCAGCCTGGTGGCGACGCCCTATGAGGCCGCCGCCTACGAGGCCAAACGCTACCAGCGCTTCGCCAAGGTGATCGGCCCCGTCGACCCCAACGCGCCCGCGCCCGAGCTGGACAAGGTCACCGACGACGACCGGTTCGAGCGGCCCTTCGGCCTGGACCGCATCCGGGGCGAGATCCGCAGCTCGCAGATCATCGACCCCGCCGACGGCCAGCTGCCCTATACGCCCGAGGCCAAGGCCGCCGCCGAGAAGGCGCTGAAAGACGAGGAGGTCTTCGACGACCCCGAGGGCCGGCCGTTCGACGAGCGCTGCCTGCTGGGCGGCGGGGGCGGCGTGGCGGCGCCGATCATCAACCGCGACCACCTGAAGATCGTCCAGACCCGCGACCACGTCGTGATGTTCGGCGAGCAGAACCATGAGGCCCGCGTCGTCCGCCTCGGCGACCGCCGCCACCTTCCCGCGTCCATGGCGCCGTGGATGGGCGACAGCGTCGGCTGGTGGGAGGGCGACGTCCTGGTGGTCGAGACCATCCACCTCAGCCCGCGGGACGGCTGGCGCTGGAACGCCGGGGACTGGATCAAGCTGTCGGCGTCGACCCGCATCGTCGAACGCTTCACCCGCACCGGGCGGGACGAGATCGCCTACAGCTTCACGGTCGAGGACCCGGTCAACTACACCCGCGCCTGGCGCGGCGAGGCCACCTTCCGCGCCACGACCGCCCCGATGTTCGAATACGCCTGCCACGAGGGGAACTACGCGCTGACCAACATCCTGGCCGGCGCCCGGGCGGAAGAGCAGCGCAAGGTGAAGGTGGCCCCATGACCGTCCAACGCATCCAGTACCTGCTGGCCTCGGTGTTCTTCATCCTCGGCGGCTGGTGCGTGGTCTCGCCGGCCAGCGTCATGGCGCTCACCATCCGGCCGGACTACCGCACCGAACATCCCCTGGCGCTGATCGCGCTCGGCGCCTTCGGGGCGCAGGCGATGATCGCCGGCGTCTTCGCCGCCTTCTCGCGGTTCACGCGGACGACCTTCCTGGCCTACGGGATCGCGCTGCTGCCGTTCTTCGTCTTCGACTACTGGTTCTACGTGGTGCGGCCGGTGTTCACCGTCGTGGGCATGCTGGACGCGGTCGGCAACGTGGTGATGCTGGGCCTCTGCGTCCTGGGCTGGCGCGCGGCGGGGCCTGCGAAGGCATAGGCCCTCCGACGGCGGGATTCCCGCGGCGAAGACTCTCGACGTCTATGACCGTCCCCCCCACGCACCAGGGCCGCTGCCTCTGCGGCGCCGTCACGTACGACGTCGCCGGCAGCCCGGCCGTCCTCATCGTCTGCCACTGCACGTTCTGCCAGCGCTCCACCGGCTCGGCCTTTCTTGTCGAGCCGGTCTGGCGCGACCAGGACTTCCGGCTCACCAAGGGCGCGCCGAAGCGTTATGAGGCCCGCTCCCGCGGCAGCGGCAAGCGGCTGACCGTGCACTTCTGCGAGGCCTGCGGCACGAAGCTGTTCCAGCGGATGGCGCGCTTCGCGGGCGTCGTCGGCGTCTACGGCGGCACGCTGGATGATCCCGCGGTCGCCTTCGAGGCCCCGCACACCTGGCGCATCTTCATCGACGACGCCCAGAAGGGCACGGTCCTGCCGCCGGACGTCGACCTCTGGCGCCAGCACCGGACCCGCAACGACGGCGCCACGGCCGAGCCGTTCCGCTACGACGACATCCACATCGTCCCGTAGCCTGGACTTACGCCAGGGCAGGTCGCCTTGCGTTGTCGCAACGAGAACAATTGCTTGGGAGGGCGCGGGCGATGTCCGACGGACTGTTCAGCGACCTGCTGGTCATCGATTGCGCGAGCTTCATCGCCGGTCCCGCGGCGGCGACGGTGCTCAGCGACTACGGCGCCCGGGTGATCAAGATCGAACCGCCGGGGATCGGCGACGCCTACCGCAATCTCTTCCGCCTGCGCGGCACGCCCGACGACATCGACTACTTCTGGGCCCTGGACTCCCGCAACAAGGAGAGCCTAGCCCTGGACCTGCGGCGGCCGGAGGCGATGGCCGTGCTGGAGACGCTGGTCCGGAAGGCCGACGTCTTCATCACCAACCTGCCGTTCCCGGCCCGCGAGCGGCTGGGCCTGTGCGCGAAGAACCTGATGCCGCTGAACCCGCGGCTGATCTACGCCTCGCTGTCGCCCTACGGCGAGCACGGCCCGGAGCGCGACCGCACCGGCTTCGACGCCACCGTCTGGTGGGCCCGCTCGGGCCTGATGGACATGGTGCGGCCGACCGCCGGGGCCGAGCCGGCCGTCTCCATGCCCGGCATGGGCGACCATCCCACGGCGATGGCGATGTACGGCGCGATCGTCACGGCGCTCTACAAGCGCCTGCAGACCGGCGAGGGCTCGGAAGTCTCCACCTCGCTGCTGGCCAACGGCCTCTGGTCGAACGGCTGCCAGGTGCAGGCCGCGCTCTGCGGCTACGAACTGATGGAGCGCCCGCCCCGCGGCGCACGCGGCGCGCTCAACGAGATGTACCGCACCGCCGACGACCGCTACTTCCTGATCGCCAGCACCAACCCCGCCCGCGACTGGCCGCTGCTGGCCAAGGCGATGGGACACGCCGAGTGGCTGGAAGATCCGCTGTTCGCCACGCCCGAAGCCCGCTTCATGAACGGCGCGATCCTGGTCGAGCGCTTCGATGCGATGTTTGCCGAGCAGCCTTTCGCGCACTGGGCCAAGGTGCTGCACGACGGCGACGTGACCTTCGGCATCATGGGCACCGTCTACGACCACTTCGAGGACGCCCAGATCGAGGCCAACGGCCTGTTCCCGGCCTTCGAGGACCATTGGCTGCGCACGGTGGACAGCCCGTTCCAGGTCGTCGGCGAGGCGAAGGCCCCGCCGCGCATGGCCCCCGGCATCGGCGAGCACACCCGCGCGCTGCTGGCGGAATTCGGCTGCTCGCCGGCGGAGATCGAGGCGCTGGCCGCGGAGTAGCCGCCGGGAACCTGATCAGGCCGGACCCGGCCCGGCGGGCGGCGGAGAAAGCGGCAGCCTGGGCGGCGGCGGGCCGGGCATCGCGGGGATGGTGTCCAGGCGCTGCGGCGCGGGGTGGCCCTGCAGGCGGATCGTGATCCACGTCGCCGCCGCGATCGCCGCCAGCGCGCCCGCGAGGATCAGCCCCGCCACCAGCCAGCTACGTCCCGTCGCCCGCAGCGGCGCGGTCTCGCGCCGGGGCGGATGCCCCCTGCGAGAGGCGTCCTCCAGCGCCTTGGGGAGGTCGCGCAGCGGTCCGAAGGTGGCCCCGGCGCCCTCGATGAGGACATAGCGCTCGGGCGCCAGTTCGATCTCGACCTCGGCGACACCACCGAAATGGTAGCGCCGCAAGCTCAACCTCACGGCGCCGCGGCGGGGAAAGCTGGGCCACGGGCCGTCCCAATCGGTTCCCCACAGGTCCAGCAGCACGCGGCCCGTCGCGATCTCTGTCACGCGCGGCGAGCGGACCCAGTGGGTGTTGCCCCACTCCGCCGCGACAAGCTCGACCAGCAGCGAGCCATCCGGCGCGATCCGTCGCCCCAGATAGGCGTTGGCCGGATCATCGCACGCCGCGCGCGCCGCCGCTGCGGCGCCGGCCAGGTCGGCGAGGGGCCGCCCGCCCTTCGCGGTCGCCAGGTCGCGGAACGTCCCCGCCGCGGGATCGATGCGGAAGAGCGTCTGCAACTCGCCCTGTTCGAGAGAGAGCAACAGGCTCCCGTCCGTCTGCGGCACGACCCGGCTTGATCGCCACGCCGCGCCGTCGAACAGCAGCGACCCGGACGCCGCGTCGTAGAGCCGCGCCAGCGGCGCGACCTCGTCGTCGCGCCCGCCCAGGTACGCCCCGGGGACATGCTCGTAGCGCAGCGACCCGTCCGCAGACTGGCCGGATGTCGCGTCGACCGGGACGAGCCATCGGTAGAAGCCCCACACGCCGTTGGACAGCTCGGCGGCCGCAAACCGCGTCGCGCGCGCCCCGTCGTCGGCGTTGTAGATCGTGAACGTGTGCTGCTCGGTCGGATGCGCGGGATGGGCCAGCATGACCCGTCCGCCGGGCTCCTCCCGCCAGGTCAGCGACCAGACCGCCAGCCCGTCCAGCACCAGATCGTCGTCGGCGAAACCCACGTGCGCCGGCTGCCAGCCGCTCGGCGGAGCGAGGCTGGGTCCGCCGGTTTCGATCCTTGGCGCATACGGGACCGGCGCCTGGGTCGGCGCGGCCGCCTCGACCGGCCTAACGGCCTCCCTTGGCGCCGGGGATGCCGCCGGCCGGGCCACGACGGGCTCGGGCCGCAGCCGCCAGCGCAGCACCGCTCCGACGCCGTAGCCGACCGCGCAGGTCGCCAGCCACGGCAGCAGCCCGACCGACGCGATCAGCAGCAGGCCGAAGATCAGCTTGTCGAGATCCGTCGGGCTCGCCTTGCCGGACACGAGCTCGTCGGCCGCCAGGGCCAGGAAGATCACCAGCGGCAACGACGTCCAGGCGGCGATGGCCCACAGGCGCCAGCGCCTGGGCGTAAGGAACGCGATGAGCGCCGGCGCGCCGATCGCCAGCCCCAGTTCGAGCGCGATGAGCGTCGGCTGGCTCATGGTTCGGAACCTCGGCCGGTCGCCACGGCGCCTACGCCCCGGTGAACTTGCCGGGCCGCTTCTCGCGGAAGGCGGCGACGCCCTCGCGGAAGTCGTCGGTGCGGGTGGCCAGCAGGTACTGGTCGCGGTCCATGTAGATCGAGGCATGGGCCGTGGCGGCGGTGACCGCGTTGACCGCTTCCTTGGTCATCCGGATCGGCAGGGGCGGCAGGGCGGCGACCTTGGCGGCCCAGGCCCGCGCCGCCTCCAGCGCGCCGCCCTTGCCCACCGCCTCGTCGGCGAAGCCCCAGGCCAGGCAGCGCTCGGTGTCCACGGCTTCGCCGAACATCACGAACTGCTTGGCCCGCGAGGGCCCGACCAGGGCGGCGATCCGCGGGATCGAGCGCCAGCTCATGTTCATGCCCAGCGGGACCTCGGGCAGGCGCAGGTAGGCGCCCTCGCCCATCACCCGGAAGTCGCAGCTGAGCACCAGCGCCGCGGCCCCGCCGATGCAGTAGCCCTCGATGGCGGCGATGGTCACCGCCTCGATCTCCTCCCACGCCTTGCACAGGTCGGGCCCCGCCATCACCGCGCGGCGGCTCTCCAGGATTGACGGCTGGGCGACCCGCGCCTGGCTGGCCGACAGGTCGGCGCCGGCGGAGAAGTAGCTTTCGGCGCCGCTCAGGATCACCGCCCGCACATCGGTGCGCAGCCGCAGCAACCGCGCCGCCTCGGTCAGCTCCTCCATCAGCTCGCCGTTCAGCGCGTTGCGCGCGTCCGGCCGGGCCAGCGCCACCTCGACGACGTCCCCGCGCCGTACGACGCGGATCAGCCGCCACTCCTGGTCGAACAGCCTGTCCATCGCCGATCCCTCCGCGCCCTCGGCGGCCATCTTGGAACGGCGGATGCACCCGCGGCTAGGGCCGGTGAGGGCCTACGGCTCCTTGCCGATCTTCGGGAAGGTCGGGAAGAAGGCCTTCTTCTTCTTCGGGGCCTTGTCGGTGATGGGCAGCTCGACGATGTCCAGGCTCGAGGCCGGCTTGGCCGCCGGGGCCGCCTCGCCCGTCGCGGTGGCCTTCTGCAGGCCCATGTCGCGGTCGCAGCGGTTGTCGCGCTTGCCGATGTCGGCGATCTGCACCGTCACCACGTCGCCGCGCCCCGGCTTGTGGGTGTCGATCAGGGCGATGATCGCGCGCCGGGCCGGCAGGTTGCAGTAGAGTTCGCGCGAGGCGAACAGGCCCGGGTCCCAGGCTGTCCGGGCGGGACTGAAGGCCTCTTCCCGCCGCTTGATCGCCGTCAGCACCGCGTCGCGGATCACCACCGGCTCGCCGGCCCAGACGGATACGGTGCAGGTCGTCTCGCCCGGCTTGCGGTAGATGGCGACGTCATCGCCCTGCACGGTCTCCACCGGCGCCCCGTCGATGATCGCCGACAGGCAGGCGGCCGTGGCCGAGCGCGCCTCTTGCACGGGGTCGGCCTGGGCCGCAGCAGCGGGCAGGATCAGCAGGGTGGCGAGGATCAGGGGACGCATGAGGCTCCAATGGCGACGCATCGCGGCGGGGATGTGGCAGTCGCGACGCCATATCATCCTCAGCGCCGTCATCCCCCGGCTTGTCCGGGGGACCCATGCCTCCGCAACGAC
>CBHTUE010000063.1:0-22158 GCA_966096115.1 uncultured Phenylobacterium sp. | reverse complement strand
ACGTCACCACGCCCTTCACCACCGGCAACGCCACCCGGCGGCCGTCGGCGAGCTCCGCCTCGCCCGACGCCACGCCCGGGAATACCAGGCCCTGCAGCTTCGGCATCGCCATGGCCAGGATGCCCAGCGACTTCTTGATCCCCGTGGTGCACTGGGCGTAGGCGGCGGCCAGGTCGCGGGCGTCCAGGTCGGCGGCCGGCGCCGTGACGGCCTCCATGATCATGTGGACGCCCAGCTTGGTCCCGGCGTCGACGTCGATCTGCACCTTGGCGGTGTCGAGCTGGGCCAGGGTCGGCAGCCGCGCGGCCGCGCCGTCGGCGCGCAGCGGGATCGCGGTCTTCGTCGCGCCCTCGAGCAGCCACACGGGGGCCGCCAGCGGCTTGCCGTCGCGGGTGAACAAATAGGTCAGGCGGAAGCGGCTGCGCTCGGCCGCGGGCAGCTTCAGATAGGCGTCGAGGTAGGGGAACACCTTCTTGGCGTCGACCGACTTGCCCGCCGCGGCCGCCGGGACCGCCAAGAGGGTCGGGGCCGCCAGGCTCGCGGCGGCGGCGCCCAGCAGGACCGCGCGGCGGCCGATCATCCGTTGAACCGGTCGCCCAGGTACACGCGGCGCACTTCCGGATCGTCGACGATCTCTTCCGGGCTGCCCTCGAACAGCACTTCGCCCGCGTGGATGATCGAGGCGCGGTCGATGATGTCCAGCGTCTCGCGCACGTTGTGGTCGGTGATCAGGATGCCGATGCCGCGCTGCTTCAGATAGCTGATCACCTCGCGGATGTCGGCGATGGCCAGGGGGTCGATCCCGGCGAAGGGCTCGTCCAGCAGCATGAACGACGGCTCGGAGGCGAGCGCGCGGGCGATCTCGACGCGGCGGCGCTCGCCGCCCGACAGCGACACGGCGGGCGCATTGCGCAGGTGCTCGATGTGCAGCTCACCCAGCAGATTGGTGACCGTCTCGCGGGCCTTCTTCTTGTCGCGCTGGCGCAGCTCGACCACCGCCATGACGTTTTCCCACACGCTCATGCCGCGGAAGATCGAGGTCTCCTGCGGCAGGTAGCCGACGCCCATGCGGGCGCGCTGGTACATCGGCTGGGCGGTGATGTTCTCGCCGTCCAGGTAGATCGCGCCGTAGTCGGCCGGGATCAGGCCGGTGATCATGTAGAAGCAGGTGGTCTTGCCGGCGCCGTTGGGGCCCAGCAGGCCTGCGACCTCGCCGCGGGCCAGGCGCAGCGACACGCCCTTCACCACCGGCCGGCCGCGGAACGACTTGCCGACGTTGTCGACGACCAGCCCCTCGGTGGGGATCGCCCCCTTGGTCTCGACCCGCTGGGCGACGGTCACTTCGGCGCGCCCGGCTGTTGATCCTTGGGCGCGGCCGGCTGGTCCTTCTTCTTGGCGGGATAGAAGACGCCGCGCGGGCGGGCCCCGCCGCCGCTGCCGACCATGTGGCCTTCGCCGGTCTGGGTGTTGAACACCATCTTCGTGCCGCGCAGCACGTTCTGGCCCTGCACAGCCACCACGTCGCCGGTGAGGGTCACGGTGTCCGACTGGGCGTCGTAGACGCCGTTGTCGCCGCGCACCCGCTGGTCCTTGGAGGTCACGTAGTAGACCGAGCCCTGGGCCTCCAGGCGCAGCAGGTCGCCGCAGGCGCCCGTGCCCGTGGCCCCGGCGGCGCCGGCCTTCGGCTCGAAGAAGATCTTGATGACGTTGGCGCGCAGGCGCGCCTCGCCCTGCAGGGCCTCGGCGTTGCCCCGCCAGATCGAGATGCAGTTCTTGTTCTGCACCTCGGCCTCGTCGCCGGCGATGTCGACCGGCCCCTTGCCGGAGTTCGGACCCAGGCCCTGGGCGCATGCCGCCGACGCGCCTCCGAGGAGGGCCGCGGCCAGACCCGTGGCAATGACCAACCGCTTCATGATCGTCTCAATCGCCCAATTATTTCTTTGTTTCGATGCGCGCACGAACGCCGCCCTTGAAGACCATGCGCGAGCCTTTGTCGTAAACGCCATAGGACTTCGCATTGATTTCTCCAAGACCACCGGCGCCCTGAATGGGGGCTGAACCGATGACCTCGCCGGTCTTGGCGTCGAACAGCGACGCGGCGGTGGAAAAGGCGTTCTTGGTGTCGGCCAGCCGCACCCCGCCGCTCAGCTCCAGCTTGCTGTTCTGCTCGTGGTAGATCCCGTTCGCGCCGTTGATGCGCATCTCGTCCGGCCCGCCCTCGTCCAGCACCAGGGCCGGCTTGGTCAGCATCACCCGCTGGTAGTCGAGGCGGTCGCGGATGGCGCTCTCGGCGGTGAGCACGAAGGCGCGGCCCTTGTCGTCGCGGCCGACGAAGCGGGGCTTCACCAGCCGGATCGGCTCGTCGCCGCCGCGCGCGGCCTTCGGCTGCGAATTGAAGGTCGACCATGCCACGCTGCCGACCAGACCGATGAAGATCAGCACGATCGTCGCGGGCAGCACGATGCGCAGGGTGCGGATCAGCCGCGAACGCCGACGCCAGCGTTCGAAATCGACGCGCCTCGGCTCGGCGAGGGGCGGTTCGGGAAGGGCGCTGTCGGCGGCGGTCATGCGCGCGTCACGTGTGGGCGAAGATGTCGACGTCCTCCCAGCCGGCCACGTCCAGCAGGGCGCGGTGCGGGAGGAACTGGAAGGCGGCCTTGGCCAGGTGGTCGCGACCCTCGCGCACGAGCATCTCGTCCAATCGGGCCTTCAGCTGGTGCAGGTAGAGAACGTCCGAGGCGGCGTAGGCCACCTGGTCGTCGCTGAGCTTCACCGAGCCCCAGTCGGAGCTCTGCTGGACCTTGGAGATGTCGACGCCGATCAGCTCCTTGGTCACGTCCTTCAGGCCGTGGCGGTCGGTGTAGGTCCGGGCCAGCTTCGAGGCGATCTTGGTGCAGTAGACAGGCGTCGTCACGACCCCAAGGTGCAGCCAGAACATGGCGATATCGAAGCGGCCGAAGTGGAAAATCTTGGTCACCGCCGGATCGGTCAGCAGGCGCTTCAGGTTGGGCGCGTCATAGGCCGGGCGGATCATCTTCACGACATGGGCGTCGCCATGGCCGTCCGAAAGCTGCACGACGCACAGCGGATCGCGGCCGAGCCGCAGGCCCATCGTCTCGGAATCGACGGCGACGGATGAGGCGTTGGCCAGCGCGTCCGCCGGAAGGTCGCCCTCATGAACGAATGTGGCCACCGGGGCTCGCGACTCCAACGCATGCGGAAAGGCCCCGCTCGGGGCCAACGGCGCTGTTTAGATGATCCGGCCGGGGACCGATAGGGGCGAGGCGGCCCGCTTCAGAGCTCGACCATGTCGAAGTCGGCCTTGCGGGTGCCGCACAGGGGACAGACCCAGTCCGCCGGCAGGTCGGCCCAGCGCGTGCCCGGCGCCATCCCTTCGTCCGGATCGCCCTCCGCCTCGTCATAGATGTAGCCGCAGGTGCGGCACTGCCAGGTCTTGTACGGCTCGTCGCTCATGGCCCCGTCCAGGTTGGCGCGCCGACGGGAAGGCCGCAGCCGCACCCCTCCAGCAGACCCCATGCGATACGCACGCGCCATTGATCCTGATCATGTCGGCCGCGCGCCGCCGGCGCTGGAGTGGGCGCGGACACGGCGCGCGCACCTGCGACGCCGGCCGGAGGAACCGCGCGCATGATCCCGCAGGAGATCGCCCAGACCATCGTCGACCCCAAGGCCTATGCCGACGGCCACCGGGTCGACGAGGCCTTCCGCACACTGCGGCGCGAGGCCCCCCTCGATCAGGCCCAGCCGGAGGGCTTCGATCCGTTCTGGGTGGTGACCCGGCAGGACGACATCCGCCAGGTCGAGCTGCAGAACGAGCTGTTCCACAACGGCGACCGCTCGACCGTGCTGACCACCATCGAGGCCGACCAGAAGGTGCGCGCGGTGATGGGCGGCTCGCCGCACCTGGTCCGCTCGCTGGTGCAGATGGACAACCCCGACCACGCCAACTACCGCCGGCTCACCCAGGGCTACTTCGCGCCGCAGAACCTGAAGGATCTGGAAGCGCGCATCCGCGAGATCGCCCGCGGCTTCGTGGACCGCATGGCGGCGCGCGGCGGGCGCTGCGACTTCGCCAAGGACGTGGCCTTCCTCTATCCGCTGCACGTGATCATGGAGGTGCTGGGCGTGCCGGAGGTCGACGAGCCGCGCATGCTCAAGCTGACCCAGGAACTGTTCGGCAGCGCCGATCCCGACCTCAACCGCAGCCAGGGACAGGTGACCGACACCGACCAGGCGCTGGCCAACATCCAGGGCACGGTCGTCGATTTCATGAACTATTTCAATGAAATGACCGAGGATCGCCGCCGCAGCCCGCGGCAGGACCTGGCCAGCGTCATCGCCAACGGCCGGATCGAAGGCCAGCCGCTCGGTCACCTGGAGGCGATGAGCTACTACATCATCGCCGCCACCGCCGGCCACGACACCACCTCCAGCACCACCGCCGGCGCCCTCTGGGCCCTGGCGGAGAACCCGAAGCAACTGCAGACGGTGAAGCGCGATCCGGCGCTGATCAAGGGCCTGATCGAGGAATCGATCCGCTGGGAAACGCCGGTGAAGCACTTCATGCGCACCGCCACCGCCGACGCCGAACTCGCCGGCCGCAAGATCGCCAAGGGCGACTGGCTGATGCTGAGCTACCCCTCCGGCAACCGCGACGAGGCGGTCTTCCAGGACCCCTTCGCCTTCGACGTCACCCGCTCCCCCAACAAGCACGTCGCCTTCGGCTACGGCGCCCACGTCTGCCTGGGCCAGCACCTGGCCCGGATGGAGATGCGCATCCTGTGGGAGGAACTGCTGCCGCGGCTGGACGCGGTCGAACTGGACGGGACCCCGCGCCGCATGGAGGCAAGCTTCGTCTGCGGCCCGAAATCGGTGCCCATCCGCTTCCAGATGCATTGAGCGGTTCGCGCCCGCGCGCGTCGCGCGCAACGATGCCCACCCGACGGTGGTGCCCAGGAAAGGACTCGAACCTTCACGGCCGTTAAGCCACTGGCACCTGAAGCCAGCGCGTCTACCAATTCCGCCACCTGGGCCCCGTCCGTCGGATCGGGAGGCGGCTACATATGGCAAGGGTCCGGCGGGGTCAACGGGCGCCTTTGCAGCGATCATTGCGGGGCGCCGCCGCATCGTCTAATCCGCGCCCTATGCAGAACCTCGTCACCGTCTTCGGCGGATCCGGCTTCGTAGGGACCCAGGCCGTGCGCTATCTGGCCAAGGCCGGCTGGCGGATCCGGGTCGCGGTGCGCAATCCGAACCTGGCCTATCGCATGCGCCTGCTGGGCGACGTCGGCCAGATCGACGTGGTGCAGGCCAATGTCCGGGACATCCCCTCGCTGGAGCGCGCGCTGGAAGGCGCGACGGCGTCCCTGAACCTGGTAGGCCTGCTGTACGAGACCGGCCGCCAGGGCTTCGAGGCAGTGCACGTCGAAGGGGCGAGCAACATCGCCCACGCCGCGCGCACCTGCGGCGTGACCCGCGTCGTGCAGGTCTCGGCCCTAGGGGCGGACCCCGCGTCTCCGTCGAAGTACGGCCGCAGCAAGGCCGAGGCCGAAGCCGCGGTGAAGGCGGTCTATCCGGACGCTGCCATCGTGCGGCCCTCGATCGTGTTCGGAAGCGGCGACGGCTTCTTCGAGAAGTTCGCCGGCATGGCGCAGATGAGCCCGGTGCTGCCGTTGGTCGGCGGCGGCGCGACGCGCTTCCAGCCGGTGTTCGTGGGCGACGTCGGCCAGGCGCTGGCCCGGATCGTCACCGATCCGTCGACCGCGGGCCAGACCTATGAACTGGGCGGTCCGGCCGCCTTCAGCTTCAAGGAATTGATGGAAATGCTGCTGGCGGAAACCGGCCAGAGGCGGCTCCTGCTGCCGCTGCCGTTCGGCGTCGCCAGCCTGCTGGGCTCGGTGGCGAGCCTGGGCGCCTTCCTGATCAAGCCGCCGATCACCGCCGACCAGGTCGAACTGTTGAAGTCCGACAACGTCGTCAGCGGCCAATGCCCCGGGCTGGCCGAGCTGGGGATCACGCCCACCACCCTGGAGGCGGTGCTGCCCACCTACCTCTATGCCTATCGCAAGGGCGGCCAGTACGCCGACCAGGAAGCCCGGATCGTCGCCAGCTCCTAGGGCCTAGATCACGCCTCCGTAGATCGCCGCCAGGCCGACCACGCCGATCGCGATCCGCAGCCAGCCGAACGGCGCGAAGCCGCGGCGGGTGACGATCGCCAGCATGGAGCGGATTACGAACAGGGCGACCGCGAAGGCTGTGACGAAGCCCACGGCGATCAGTTCCACGTGGCCCACGTCGGCCAGTTGCGCACGGCTCTGCCAGGCGTCGACGGTGAAGGCGCCGGCCATCACCGGGATCGCCAGCAGGAACGAGAACTCGGCGGCGACCCGCTTTTCCACGCCCATCAGCATCGAGCCGACGATGGTGGCGCCCGAGCGGGAGACGCCCGGCACCAGCGCCAGGCACTGGAACAGCCCGATGGCCAGCGCCGTGGGCAGTGGGATCGCCATGGCGTCCTTCTTGGTCGGCACGGGCGCGTAGCGGTCTATGAGCAGCAGCACCACGCCGCCGACGATCAGCGAGATGCAGATCACCTGCGGGCTCTCGAACAGGATCTCCTTGATCACATCGTGCAGCAGCAGGCCCGCCACGGCGGCCGGGAAGAACGCGACCAGGAGGCTCGCGACGAAAGCGCGCGCCCGCGGCTGGGTCGGGACCAGCAGGGCGATGTTCCACAACTGGCGGAAGTAGATCACCACCACGGCCAGGATCGCGCCCAGCTGGATGAGGACGGCGAAGGTGTCCCAGAACTTTTCCGTCAGGCCCAGCGCCTGCTTGGTCAGCAGCATCATGCCGGTCGACGACACCGGAATGAATTCGGTCAGCCCCTCGACGAGCCCCAGGATGACGGCGGCAATCCAGTCGGACACAGTTCGGGCTCCAGCGACTCAGCAAGGCCCGAGAGGGCGCGGATTGTGGTGAACAACCGGTTTAGACGCCCTCGGGTTCGGGCCCAATGTAGCGGGCGCGGGGTCGGATCAGGGTGTCGGCCTGGCCCTGCTCGATGGCGTGGGCGATCCAGCCGGCGCAGCGGGCCACGGCGAAAAGGGCGAAGGGTGCGTCCTTCGGCAGCTTCAGGCCTTCGCAGGCGGCGATCAGGGCGAAGTCGACGTTGGGCGCCAGGCCGGTGACCGCGGCCACCGCGTCCTGCAGGCGGGCCAGTTCCGGCGGCGGATCGAACCGGGCCAGCAGGGCGGCGGCGCGCGGATCGCCGTCCGGATAGAGGTTGTGGCCGAAGCCCGGCAGTGCGCGGTCTTCGGTGAGGCGGCTCGCGATCGCCTCCCGCGGGCCCAACTGGGCGGCCTCGGCGGCGAACTTCACCACCGCGGCCGTGGCGCCGCCGTGGCGCGGGCCGGACAGGGTCGAGAGGCCCGCCAAGGCCGAGGCGGCCAGCGACGAGCCCGTCGAGGCGGCCACGCGCGCGGCGAAGGCCGAGGGGTTCAGCTCATGGTCGGCCACCAGCACAAGGATGCGGCGGATCAGATCGGCGCCCGGCCCGCCGGGGCCCAGGCCCCAGGCGAAGGCCAGCCGGTTGTGGATCGCCCCGCCGCCGACCACGCCGGCCACCGCGTCGGTCAGCACGTCCAGCAGGGTCGCCGCCTCGACCGCCAGCGCCAGCGCCGCGCGGCCGCGCGCCGGCGGATCGGCCGCCGCCCGGCCCGCCAGGGCGAGGAAGGCACGAGCCCGCATGTCCGCCGCCTCGGGGGGCTTGGGCCGGTCGGTCCGTTTCAGCGCCGCGCCGTGGCCGCCGCGCAGCAGCCGGGCCACCGACTCCAGCGTCTCGGTCTCGGCCAGGCGGATGGCGTCGCGGCCGCGGTAGAACAGCCGCCCGCCGCTCACGGTGGTGATCTCCGAGGCCAGCACCGGCTCACCCCAGCTGATCGCGCCCTTGGCGACATCGGAGACCTTGCGGCTGCGCGACTTGCGCTCGGTCAGCGCGGCGATGTCGGCGGCCCGGTAAAGGCTGCGCCGCGGGTCGTGCGGATCGGGCCGCACCGAGACCCTGCCGCGGCTGACGTAGGCGTAGAGGGTCTGCGAACGGACCCCCAAACGGTCCCGCGCTTCCTCGGCGGCGATCCAGTCGGTTTGCGGCATTATATATTGATCACATTGATCAAGATTGACGATGCCACTTTGAATGCATTTCTGTCGGCCGGCAAGAGAGAAGGAGACTGTCATGTCGGATGGCTTGGAAGGCGTGGTCGCCGCCGAAACGGTGCTGAGCGAAGTGGACGGCGCCGCGGGCGTGCTGATCGTGCGGGGGCGCTCGCTGGACGAGCTGGCGGGCCGCGTGCGCTACGAGGACGTGGTGGGCCTGTTGTTCGAGGGCTTCTACCCGGACCTGCCGGCCGACATTCCCGCGGCCCTGGGGCGCGCGCGGGCGGAGGTGTTCGCCGAGGTCGCGGCGCTCGACACCGGCCTGCTGGACCGTACGCCCATCGAGGCGATGCGCGCCCTGACCGCCCGGCTGGCGGATGGCGACGACATGGAGGTGGCCCTGCGCCTGCTGGCGGCTCCGGCCGTCTTCACCGCCGCGGTGGTCCGCGCCCAGGCGGGCGAGGCGCCGGTCGCGCCGGATCCGTCCCTGACCCACGCCGCCGACGTCCTGCGCATGCTGCGCGGCCAACCTTCGACCAAGGCCGAGGCCGACGCGCTGGACACCTACCTCGTGACCGTGGCGGACCACGGCCTGAACGCCTCGACCTTCGCCGCGCGCGTCGTCGCGTCCACGCGGGCGGGCCTCACCTCGGCCGTGCTCGCCGGCATCAGCGCGCTGAAGGGTCCGCTGCACGGCGGCGCCCCGGGGCCGATCATCGAGATGCTGGACCAGATCGGCGATCCGGCGAACGCGCGGGCTTGGATCGAGGCGGCGATGGATCGCGGCGACCGGCTGATGGGCTTCGGCCACCGCGTCTATAAGGTGCGCGACCCCCGCGCCGACGCCTTGAAGGCCGCGGTCCGCTGGCTGGACGCCCGCCAGGGCCGGCTGGAGTTCGCCGAACGGGTCGAGGCGGCGGTGCTGGACATCCTGCGCGAGCGCAAGCCCAACCGCTCGCTGCAGACCAATGTCGAGTTCTACACGGCGCTGTTGCTGGAGGCCCTGGCCTTCCCGCCCAGCACCTTCACCTGCGTCTTCGCCATGGGCCGCGTCGCCGGCTGGCTGGCCCACGCGCGCGAGCAGCTGGCCGGCGGGCGGCTGATCCGCCCGGCCAGCGTGTACGTGGGGCCGATGCCGCAAAAGGCGGCCTAGAGCCCTTCTCCCCGCGCGGGAGAAGGTGGCAGGCGAAGCCTGACGGATGAGGGGTTGCGAGGCCTCTGACCCCTCACGGCGCGTCTGCCACCCGCGGCGGAGCGAAACCCCTCATCCGACCTGCTGCGCAGGCCACCTTCTCCCGCAAGGGGAGAAGGACTAGGTGAGGATCATGACCGCCGCCCGCCTCACCTCCGCCGAGACCACCGCGCTGACCCGGCGCGTGACCCTGATGTCGGTGACCACCGCCGCGGTGCTGGTTTCGATCAAGCTCGCCGCCTGGCTGGCGTCGGGGTCGACCGCCTTGCTGGCCTCGATGGCCGACAGCGCGCTGGACCTGGTGGCGTCGCTGGTGACGTTCTGGGCCGTGCGCTACGCCGCCGCGCCGCCGGACGCCGAGCACCGGTTCGGGCACGGCAAGGCCGAGGCCTTCGCCAGCCTGGTGCAGGCCGGACTGGTCTTCGCCTCGGCGGCGTTGATCGGGCGCGAGGCGGTGGGCGACTTCCTGGCGCCGCACCCGCTGCGCCAGGAAGGCTGGGCGGTGGCGGTGATGGCCGTCTCCACCGTGCTCACCGGCCTGCTGATCGCCGCCCAGACCCGGGTGCTGCGCCAGACGTCTTCCGTGGCCGTCTCCGGCGACCGCGCGCACTACGCCACCGACCTAGCGTCGAACCTGATCGCGCTCGCCGGGATCGCCGCCTCGGCCTGGCTGGGGGTGAACGGGCTGGACGCCGCGGCGGCGCTGGCCGTGGCGGCGCTGCTGCTATGGGGCGCGGTGGGTGTGTTCCGCGAGGCCTCCAGCCAGCTGATGGACCGCGAACTGCCCGACGAGCAGCGCGCCGAGATCGTGCGCCTGGCCACCGCCGACGGCCGCCTGGCCAACGTCCACCAGCTGCGCACCCGCGCCTCGGGCCCCTACGTGCACATGCAGATGCACGTCGACCTGGACCCGGAGGTGTCGCTGGAGGCTGCGCACCAGGCCATCGTCGCCGCGGAGAAGCGGATCCTCGAAGCCTTCCCCGCCGCCGACATCCTGATCCACGCCGACCCTCGCGGACGGGCCGAACCGCACGGCGGCGCCTTCTCCGAGCCGCATTCTCAAACGCAGTAAACGACCCCTTAAGATCGGGAGCGTCAGGTGGGCGTTCGCCCGATTCGTTTCTCTAGAGTCCCATGAGCGTCGAACGCACCCTGCACCATTTCCCGCTCGACCCTGTATCCCGCCAGGTGCGCCTGGCGCTGGGCGAGAAGCGGCTGCCGTTCGCCGACGTCTCGGTGCGCTACTGGGAACGGCCGAAGGAGCTGACCAAGCTGAACCCCTCTGGGATGATCCCGGTGCTGGTGGAAACCGAGGAGGGCCGCCCGCCGCTGGTGCTGTGCGAGGGCCGCGCGATCCTGGACCACCTGGAGGAGACCTATCCCGAGCCCGCGCTGCTGGGCCGCGAACCGGCCGAGCGGGCGGAGGCCCGGCGGCTGATGACCTGGTTCGACGGCAAGTTCGCTTTCGAGGCCGGCGGCTACATCCTGCACGAGAAGGTCGAGAAGCGGCTGATCGGCATGGGCGCGCCGGAACTGGCCAACCTGCGCCAGGGCAAGGAGGGTCTGAAGACCCACATGTTCATGCTGGACGACCTGTTGCAGGCCCGCGAGTGGCTGGCCGGCAAGCGGCTGTCGCTGGCGGACTTCGCGGCCGCCGCGCACCTTTCGGTGATCGACTATTTCGGCGACATGGCCTGGCGCGACTTCCCGGCCGCGAAGACCTGGTACATGAAGCTGAAGTCCCGGCCCGCCTTCCGGCCGCTGCTCCTCGACCGGTGGCCGGGCCTGCACCCCGCCGGGCACTATGACGACCTCGACTTCTGAGACCGAAGCCCTGATCCGCGCCGAGGCCCTGGCCCTCGGCTTCGACCTCTGCCGCTTCACCGACATCGACGAGGCCTGGCCCGCGGCCGCGCGGCTGGGGGAATTCGTCGACGCCGGCCGCCACGGCGAGATGGGCTGGATGGCGGAGACGCTCGAGCGGCGGCGGCATCCGCGAGCCATGTGGGACGGGGCGCGCTCGGCGATCGTGCTGGGCGTGAACTACGGGCCGGACCACGATCCGCTGGCGATCCTGAACGACCCGGCCAAGGGCGCGGTCAGCGTCTACGCGCAGGGCGACGACTATCACGAGATCATCAAGGCGCGGCTGAAGGCGCTGGCCCGCTGGCTGCAGACCCGGTTCGGCGGTGAGCTCAAGGTGTTCGTCGACACGGCGCCGCTGCTGGAGAAGCCGCTGGCCGCCCGCGCCGGCGTCGGCTGGCAGGGCAAGCACACCAACCTGGTCAGCCGCGAGTTCGGCTCCTGGCTGTTCCTGGGCTCCATCCTGACGACCCTGGAGCTGGCGCCGGACCCGGCTGATCCCACGACCTGCGGGACCTGCCAGGCCTGCCTGGACATCTGCCCGACCCGGGCGTTCCCGGCGCCCTACCAGCTGGATGCGCGCCGCTGCATCTCCTACCTGACCATCGAGCTGAAGGGGCCGACCCCGCGCGAGTTCCGGCCCGCCCTGGGCAACCGCATCTACGGCTGCGACGACTGCCTGGCGGTCTGTCCCTGGAACAAGTTCGCCCAGTCCGCTCGCGAGCAGAAGCTGGCGGCCCGCGAGGCGCTGAAGGCCCCGTCCCTCGCCGACCTCGCCCGCCTGGACGACGCCCAGTTCCGCGCCCTCTTCACCAAGAGCCCCGTCAAGCGCATCGGCCGCGACCGCTTTATCCGCAACGTCCTCTACGCAATCGGCAACTCTGGGGAGCCAGCCCTGGCGGTCGAGGCCGAATGCCTGCTGGCCGACCCTTCACCCCTGGTGCGCGGTGCAGCCGTGTGGGCGCTCTCGCAGCTGTTGTCCGGCGAGGCTTTTCGAGCCATGCGGGCGGCGACCCACCGAGAAGAAGCCGATCCGCGCGTCCTCGAGGAGTGGTCGACGGCTGATAGCCGCTGAAACCGACCTGGTCCGCTCGGACGATGCCCGAGGGAGGGCGTCACCCGCCCGGTATCGCGCCGCATCTGCCAGATGTAGATTTCGCGCGGACGCAGCCACGATCAGGAGATACCCAATGTCAGCCTACGCTGTCGCTCTGATCAGCGAGGTCCGAGCTGGCGCTTGGATCGTCAGCTATCTGAAGGAGATCGACGCCACACTCGCGCCTTTCGGCGGCCGGTTCATCGTTCACGGCGAGACGCCTGAGGAGAAGGAAGGCCACTGGAACAGCACGATGGTAATGATCGAGTTCCCCGACATCGCCGCCGCGCGGGGCTGGTATGACAGCCCGGCCTATCAAGCGATCCTGCCGTTCCGGACAGAGAACAGCGAAGGGACGGTGATCCTGATCGAAGGTACGCCCGCCGACCACAAAGCCACAGACATCCTGCCCTCGGAACTGTTGGCCCAGGTCTAGAACTCGACCGGCCCCAGGTCCTTCAACCTCGGCAGCACCTGGTCCTTGCTGGACAGCACCGGCTCGCCGTCCAGGGGCCAGGGGATCGCCAGGTCGGGGTCGTTCCAGATGACGCCGCCCTCGCTCTGCGGGGCATACGGCCCGTCGACCTTGTAGAAGATCTCGCAGTCGTCGGTGATCGTGCAGTAGGCGTGGGCGAAACCGCGGGGGACCCATAGCTGCTCGCCGCCGTCGGCGGTCAGTTCCGCGCTGACCCACCGGCCGTAGGTGGGCGAGCCGGCGCGGATATCCACCGCCACGTCGAAGATCGCGCCGCGCAGCGCCCGGATCAGCTTGCCCTGGGCGTTCGGCCCTTTCTGGAAGTGCAGGCCGCGCAAGGTGCCCTTCTGGGCGCTGAAGGCCTGGTTGTCCTGCACGAAGCGGGTGTCGGCGACGGTGCCGGCCAGCGCCTTCTCGCTCCAGGTCTCGGCGAACCAGCCCCGAGCATCGCCATGGCGCTTGGGCGTGATAAGCAGGACATCAGGAATGGCGAGCGGCGTGATCGTCGTCATGGTCTACCAACAGAGCGGGTGATGCTGTCGCATGGCGCAGCGAGCGAGCGATGACAAGGGCGAAGCGCCGGCCCTGAGCGTCTGCGTCATCGCCTACAACTCCGGCCCCACCCTGCGCACCTGCCTGGAGCACCTGGCGGCCCAGAGCTTTCTCGACTTCGAAGCCATCGTCATCGACAACGCCTCGCCCGATCCCGGCGACGCGGCCATCGCGGCCGAGTTCCCGTGGGTGCGGCTGATCCGCAACGCCGAGAATCTGGGCTTCACCGGCGCCGGCAACCAGGGGGCCCGCGAGGCGCGGGGCCGCTGGTACGTGCTCTTGAACCCCGACGCGTTCGCCGAGCCGGACTGGCTGTTCGAGCTGGCCGCCGCGGCCGAACGACATCCGAAGGTGCGCTCGTTCACCTCCGTCCAGCTGGCCGAGGACGCGCCCGGCATGCTGGACGGCCTGGGCGACGTGATGAGCATCTTCGGCATCCCCTACCGCGGCGGCTACCTGAACCCCGACACCGGCCAGGCCCGCGAGGGCGAGGTGTTCAGCCCCTGCGGCGCGGCGATGATGATCGACCGGGCGCTGTTCCTGGAGACCGGCGGCTTCGACGAGGCGTTCTTCTGCTACGGCGAGGACGTGGACCTGGGCTATCGGCTGCAGCTGGCCGGCGAGCCGACGCTGCTGGTCCCGGGCGCGGTAATCCGCCACCTGGGCTCGGCCTCCAGCGGTGGACGCAAGGCCGAGACGCCGGTGTTCTACGGCACGCGCAACCGCTTCTGGGTGCTGTTCAAGAACACGCCCTGGCCGCTGCTGCCCCTGGTCGTGCCGCTACACCTGGCGGCGCTGGTGCTGATCTACCTGAAGAAGGACAACCGCCCGCACATCCGGCTGATCATGAAGGCGGTGGGGGCGGCGTTCGCGGGCGCGCCGGCGATGTTCCGGGCGCGGCGGGGAATCCAGAAGGGGCGACGGGCGTCGATCGGGCAGATCAGCCGCGCGCTGACGTGGGATCCGCGGGACCTGTCCGGCCGCCGCCCGGTGATCCGACCGCTGCGAGATTTGGCTTAGCCAATTCCTCCCCCTCTGGGGGAGGTGTCATGGCGCATCGCGCCGTGACGGAGGGGGTCCGCTCAGAACGCGGTGTCGCACCCAACTCCAACCGTCGTGGAGGACCCCCTCAGTCGGCTTCGCCGACAGATCCCCCAACGGGGGAGCGACTGCTCAGCTCAGTCTTCCACCGCCCATTCGATCAGCCGGCGCATGAACAGCGCCCCGCGCTGCATCTGGCTGACGTCGACGTATTCGTCCGGCTGGTGGGCCTGGTCGATGGAGCCGGGGCCGCAGATCACGGTGGAGAACCCCGCCTGCTGGAACTGCCCGGCCTCGGCGGCGTAGGCGACCACGCGGGGCGGGCCGTTGTCGCCGGTCATGCGGCGGGCGAACGCTTCGGCCGCGCCGTCCAGTTCGGGCTGGAAGGGCGGGACGTCGCTGCGTTGTTCGACCACCACGCCGGCCTCAGGCGCGCGGGCCTTCAGGATCCGGTCCAGCTCGGCCGCTTCGGCGAGGAACGGGGCGATGATCTCTTTCGGCGTCTTCGGGCCGGGGCAACGCAGGTCGAAGACGAAGTGGCACTCCCGCGCCAGGATGTTATGCGCCGTGCCGCCGTGGACGATGCCGATGGTCAGCGTGGGACCCTTCGGCGTGAACATGGACGCGGGGTCGGCCTCGTCCAGCAAGCGCGCCGAAAGGGCGTTCAGAGAGGCCATCAACTTCACCGCCTCCATCACCGCCGAGACGCCCAGATGCGGCTGGCTGGAGTGGACCTCGCGGCCGGTGACGGTCACGTGGAAGGTGGCGATACCCTTGTGGCCGCTCACCGCCTCCATGCTGGTGGGCTCGCCGACCACGACGAAGGCCGGGGCCGGCAGCTCGCGGCGGATGACCTCGATCATCGACGGCGCGCCCAGGCAGCCGATCTCCTCGTCGTAGGAGAAGGCCAGGTGGACGGGGCGCTTCAGGTCGAGGCAGGCCAGGTGGCCCGCGGCCGCCAGGGCGCAGGCCAGGAACCCCTTCATGTCGCAGGTGCCTCGCCCATAGAGCCGCCCGCCCTTCTGAGTGACCACGAAGGGATCGGTGCTCCACGGCTGGCCGTCGACCGGCACCACGTCGGTGTGGCCGGAGAGGACGACGCCGCCGGGGATCGGGGGCCCGATGGTGGCCATCAGGTTGGACTTCGTGCCGTCGGCGTTCGGCACCCGGCGATGCGGCACGCCCAGGCCGTCGAGGTAGGCCTCGACCCATTCGATCAGCTCGAGGTTCGAATGGCGCGACGTGGTGTCGAACGCCACCAGGTCGCGGAGCAGTTCGAGCGCATCGGGATAGAGATCTGTTCTCATCCGCGATGACTTAGACCCGGAACCCCCCGCCTCAAAACGAAAGGCGCGCGCCGCGGCCGCCGCCCGCACTGGCGCCCGCCGTCGGGGCGTGGTTCCATACCGGACTCACGAATAAGAACGATATCAGGGAGTAAGCCAAAGTGACGGACGCCGTCCTCGAACCCACCGCAGGGGCGCCCGCGGCGCCGCGGTTCGCCCCGGTCAGCGCCGCCTACGGCCGCTATGCGCTGACCCTGCTGGTGGCGATCTACACGGTGAACTTCCTGGACCGGCAGATCATCACCACCATCGGCGAGGCCATCAAGACCGACCTGCAGCTGACCGACAGCCAGATGGGCGCCCTGGGCGGGATCTTCTTCGCCGCGGTCTACACCATCCTGGGCATCCCGATCGCGCGGCTGGCCGACAAGGGCAACCGGCCGCTGGTGATGACGCTGTCGCTGGCGATCTGGAGCGGCTTCACCGTCATCTCCGGCGTGGCCCGGAGCTATGCGGTGCTGGCAATCTCACGCGCCGGCGTCGGTATCGGCGAGGCCGGGTGCTCGCCCACGGCGCACTCGCTGCTGGCCGACTATTTCCCGCCGCAGAAGCGGGCGACGGCGCTCGCGATCTACTCGATGGGCATCTCGATCGGCACGCTGCTGGGCATGGCGATCGGCGGGATCGTGGCCGAGCACTACGGCTGGCGCGCGGCGTTCTTCGTGGCCGGCGCGCCCGGGCTGGTGTTCGCGGCGCTGGCGATCCTGACCCTGCGCGAGCCGCGCAGCCAGCTCAGCCGCGACGCCCAGGCCGCTGCCAACGCGTCGAGCCACATCTCGCTCCTCAAGGTGTTCTCGACCCTGGAGCAGCGGCCGACGTTCTGGCTGTTCGGCCTGGGCGGGGCGCTGACCTCGTTCGTGAGCTATGCGCACGGCCAGTTCATGACGCCGTTCTTCCTGCGCAACCACACGCCGGAACTGACCAGCCTGGCCGCCCAGTTCGGCATGGCGCCGGAGCCCGGCAAGGCGCCGCTGGGCTTCATCAGCCTGGCGCTGGGCCTCAGCGCCGGGATCGGCGGGGCGTTCGGCTCCTGGCTGGGCGGCGTGCTGGCCGACCGGCTGGGCGCCAAGGACGTTCGCAACTACGCACTCTTCCCGCTCCTGGTGCCGTTCGGCAGCATCCCGATCCTGTGGTTCGTTGCGGGCACCGACAACATGCCCTTGGCGCTGTTCCTGCTGCTGATCCCCAACGTGGGGGTCGGCGCCTGGTGGGGGCCGGTCTACGGCGGCGTCCAGGGTCTGGTGCCGCCGGCCATGCGGGCGCTGAGCGCGGCGATCCTGCTCTTCGTGATCAACATGATCGGGCTGGGCGGCGGTCCAACCGCCTTCGGCATAGCCACCGACGCCATGACCAACCGCTACCTGGCCGGCAGCGGGCTGGACATCCAGGCCTGCAAGGCCGCCGTCGACGCAGCCAAGGCGACGTGCGCGGCGGCCTCCGCCCACGGCATCAAGATGACCGTGTACCTGTCGACCCTGGTGATCCCGTTCGCGATGCTGTGCTTCTTCCTGAGCCGCCGGACCATCAAGGCCGATGTGGCGCGGGCCGAGACCATGCCCGCGCAGGTGGTCCCCACCGGCCGGCTGGCGGCCTACCTGTTCGTCGCCGGCGCCCTGCCCGGCGCCGCGCTGGCCAACGCCTCGGCGATGTTCTTCAAGCCGCCGCCGCCGAACCTGTGGGTCTACGGCCTGGTGGCCGGCGGCCTGATCGGCGTGGCGCTGGCGCTGATGATCGTGCGGATAGACCGGCCCCAGAAGACCTAGCGCGCTACCGCTTCGGCTTCCTGAACTTCAGCGTGAACTGGTCGGTCTTGCCGCGGACCGACTTGTCGAACACCAGCTTGGTCCGGTCGTCGGCCGGGTTGCGCAAGGCGTCGCTCTCGCCGGCCAGCACGAAGCCGGCGGCCAGCACCTGGGCCTTCACGGTCGCCTCGTCGATGCGGTGGGTGGTGTTGGTGTCGCGCAGGCCCGTGCCCTCGGGCGCGGCGTGGTCGACGATCACGTAGAGGCCGCCGGGCTTCAGCGCCTTGAACACCGCCTTGTTGAGGATGGCCGGGTCGGTCGGGCCCATGAACCGGTCCGGATAGTCGTGGTAGTTCTGCGAGGTCCAGACCAGGTCCAGGCTCTCCGGCGCGGCGAAGGCGGCGGCCGGCTGCACCAGCACCTTCACGTTGGCCCATTTGGGGTCCTTGGCCTCGGCGTCCAGCTTCTTGAACTCGCCGTCGCCCTCGGACAGGTACTCCTTCGGGAAGATCGCATAGACCGTCCCCCTGGGCCCGACCACCCGGCTGAACAGGCGGGTGAAGTAGCCGCCGCCGGGGATCAGGTCGGCGACCTTCTGGCCCGGCTTCACCTCCATGAACGTCAAGAGCGCCTCGGCGTGGCGTGGTCCGTCGCGGGCGACGTCGGCCGCGCGGTCAGGATCGGCGAGGGCCCTCGCGACCTGGGCCGAAGGGGCTGCGAACGCGGGGATCGCAAGGGCGAGGCCGCCGGCGAGGAGGGCGGCGGCGAACGGACGGGACATCGAGGAACCTGGGCTGCGAAGGAGGCGGCAGGCTTAGCGCCAACCGCGACGGCCCCTCAAGTTACGGTCCTGCAACCTCAGCCCTGCTGGATGCGGCCCGGGCCGGGCAGGACGTCGATCAGCTCGATCTTGAAGATCAGCGGGGCGCCCGGCGGGATCTGGCCGTTGCCGGCGCCCTCCTCGCCGTAGCCCAGGTTGGAGGGCACGTAGAGGATCCACTCGTCGCCCGGCCGCATCAGCTGCAGGGCTTCCTGCCAGCCGGGCACCAGGCCCTTCAGCGGCATCGCCGCCGGCTGGCCGCGCTCGTAGGAACTGTCGAAGACCGTGCCGTTCTCCAGCTTGCCTTCGTAGTGGACCTTCACCTCGTCGCTGAGCTGCGGCTTCAGGCCGGTCGGCGGGCCGGAGCGGACGATCTTGTAGGCCAGGCCTGACGGCAGGACCTTCACGCCGGCCTCCTTGGCCGCGTTGGCCATGAACGCCTTGGACTGCTCGCTCTGCGGCTGCGACGCGGCCGGGGCGTCGGCGCCGGCGTGCTTGGCCTTGGGCTGACAGGCCGCCAGCGCCAGGGCGGCGGCGAAAATCACGAACGCTTTGCGCATGGTTCAGACCACTCTGGGCGGATAGCCACGGTCGCGCAGGGCGTCCATGACCTCCTGGGTGTGTTGGGCGTCGCGGGTCTCGATCATCACGTCGAACTCCGCGCCCTTGGCGGGTACGTCCAGCGCGAGGCGGTTGTGCGCCACCTCGATGATGTTGGCGCCCATCTGGCCGATGATCATCGACACATTGGCCAGCAGGCCGGGCCGGTCGTCGCCGATGATCCTGAGCGACACGATCCGGCTCTCGCGCACCAGCTCGCGGGTCAGCACCGAAGCCAGCAGGCGGGTGTCGATGTTGCCGCCGCTGATCACCAGCCCGCACTTCTTGCCGCGGAACTTGTCGGGATAGGCCAGCAGCGCCGCCAGCGACGCCGCCCCGGCGCCCTCGGCCACCGTCTTCTCGACGTTGCAGTAGAGGGCGATGCCGCGCTCGAAGTAGGGCTCCTCGATCAGCAGCACCTCATCGATCAGCGGCCGGGCGATGGCGTAGGTCAGCTCGCCCACGGCCTTCACCGCGATGCCCTCTGCGATGGTCGAGGCGCCGCCGTTCTGGGCCGTCTTTACGCCGCGCATCTTGGCGGTGAACGACGGGATGATCGCGGGCTCCACGCCGATGATGCGGATGTTCTGGTTGAGGTGCTTGGCCGCCGTCGCCATGCCGGAAATCAGGCCGCCGCCGCCGATCGGGATCGGCAGGACCTCCAGGTCTGGCACGTCCTCCAGCATTTCCAGGGCCACCGTGCCCTGCCCGGCCATCACGTCCAGGTCGTCGAACGGATGGACGAAGGTCAGCTCGCGCTCCTCGCAGACCGAGCGCGCCTTGGCGGCCGCCTCGTCGTAGCCGTCGCCCTCGATCAGCACCTCGGCGCCGTGCGCGCGGGTCTGCTGCACCTTCATGAACGGCGTGCCCTTGGGCATGACGATGGTGACCGGGATGCCCAGCCGGGCGGCGTGGTAGGCTAGGCCCTGGCTGTGGTTGCCGGCCGAGGCGGCGATGACGCCGCGCGCCTTCACGTTGTCGCCCAGCTGCAGCAGCTTGTTGAGCGCGCCGCGCTCCTTATAGGCGGCCGTGAACTGCAGGTTCTCGAACTTCACCCACACCTGGGCGCCGGTGATCTCCGACAGGGTCCGCGAGAAACGGCACGGCGTCCTTTCAATATGACCCTGCAGCCGCGCCTGGGCCGCGAGGATGTCGTCGAAGGAAAGGGTCATGCGGTCGGCCGGGGTCCCGAAAAGGCGCGCAACCTAACGAGGCCGCGCCATCGCGGCAACGCCACGCTTGAGGGGCGGCTCCAGCCGCCGGCCCGCGGCCCTTCACGAACCATGTTTTCCCGAACGGGGGAAAGGCCGCGCTCGCGGCTCTACACGGTGCCCGCACGTCCTGGCCCGACCTTCACCGTCGCAGCCCGGACTCCCGGTGCGGCCCAACCGTCAACACGGAGCGCCAGAGCATGCCGACCGATCCCACCGCCCCGACGTCGTCCGCCGTCGTCCCGCCGCCGCCCAACACGCCCGGCATCGACTTTCCCGTCGCCGCGACGCTGACCGGGACTGCTGGACCCGACACTCTCAGCGGCGGCGCCGGCAACGACGTCATCGACGGCAACCAGGGCGCCGACCTGCTACAGGGCGGTGGCGGCGACGATACGATCGTGTGGGACCCGGGCGACGGCAGCGACACCGTCGACGGCGGGAACGGCTTCGACACCCTGCGCTTCAACGGTTCCGGTATCGGCGAGATCGTCGACCTCAGCGCCGCCGGCGACCACCTGCGCCTGATCCGCGACATCGGCGGCGTCAGCATGGACGTGGACAATGTCGAGCGGATCCTCATCAACCCCATGGGCGGTACGGACATCGTGTCCGTCGGCGCCCTGCGCGGAACCGACGTGCGCCAGGTGGATGTAGACCTGGCGGCGTCCGGCGGCGGCGCGGACAGCGCGGCTGACACCGTCGTCTTCAACGGCCTGGTCAGCGGGACTTCCGCCGACCGCATCACGTTCTCCACCAAGGACGGCGTGACCTCGGTGAACGGCCTGGGCATCGGTCTCGGCATCAGCCACGCCGACGATTCCGACCGGCTGAACCTGAACACCGGTGGCGGAGCCGACACGCTCGACGCCACGGGCGCGGTCGGTGGGATCGGCGTGCATTTCGACGGCGGCGACGGCGCCGACGTGCTGGCGTTCAACGGCGGATCCGGGGCCGACGAGATCATCGTGGCCCGCGCCGGCGCGCCTGGGGACCTCGGCTTCGTCCTCAACGGCGCCCTCGCCCGTGTCGCGCTCACGAATGTCGAGACCATCGCCATCGACTCCGGGGCGGGCGACGACCTGGTGACCGGCCAGAACGGCATCGCGCCTTTCGCTCTGACCGTCGACGGCGGGAACGGCAACGACACCCTGCGCGGAACCGACGGCAACGACACCCTGAGCGGCGGGTCCGGCAACGACCTGCTCGACGGCAACATCGGCCGCGACCTGCTGCTGGGCGGCAGCGGCGACGACACCCTGCAGTGGGACCCCGGCGACGGCAGCGACACGCTCGACGGCGGCTCCGGGTTCGACACCCTGGCCTTCAACGGCTCCAACGCCGGCGAGGCGATCGAGCTCTCCGCCCTGGCCGGCGGCCACGCGCAGCTGACCCGCAACATCGCGTCGATCACCATGGACCTGGACAACGTGGAGCGCGTCGCCATCCGCGCCCTGGGCAGCGTCGACGCGATCACCATCGACGATCTGCGGACCACCGACGTGCGGCAGGTGGACGTCGACCTCTCCGGGTTCGACGGCGCCGGCGACGGAGCCGCCGACACCGTGACCTTCACCGGCCTGGCCGGCGGGACGTCGGCCGACCACGTCGTGCTGTCCACGGTCGGCGGCGTCACCTCGGCCACCGGTCTCGGCCTGACCCTCAGTGTCCGCGGCGGCGAAGCCGCCGACGCCCTGAACCTCGGTGCCGGCTCCGGGAACGACACCCTCGACGCCTCGGGTCTCAACAGCGCCATGACCGTGAACTTCGACGGCGGCGACGGGACTGATGCGGTCGTGTTCAACGGCGGCTCCGGGGCCGACGAGATCGACATCGTCCGGGCCGGCGGACCCGGGAACATCGGCTTCGTGCTCAACGGCGCCCTCGCGCGCGTCGCGCTCCAGAACGTCGAGACCATCAGCATCGACGCCGGGGCCGGCGACGATCTGGTCAGCGGCCAGAATGGCATCGCGCCCTTCGCTCTGACCGTCGACGGCGGGACCGGCAACGACACCCTGCGCGGAACCGACGGCAACGACACC
>CBHTUE010000062.1:0-22311 GCA_966096115.1 uncultured Phenylobacterium sp. | reverse complement strand
GGCTTCGGCCTCGCCGGCGCGGCGCTCCGCCGCCGCCGCGTCCTGGCGGCCGCCTAGGCCGCCCGATACCCTATCGCCGCGCGCGTAATCCGTCGGGCCAGGTCTAGCGGCTCGGCGGCCGGCGCGCCGTCGACCATCCCGCGGGTCAGGTTCCGCAAGTCGAGCGCGGCCACCTGCGCCCGCGGGATGCCACGCTGCGCCAGGAACGTCGCCAGCCGGTCCGCCGTGGCGCGGTCGGCGGCGTCGGCCTCGCCCGCGACGCCCAGCCGCCGCTCCTCCAGGTCCAGGATCCGCGCCAGGTTCGGCCGCGCCGTCTGATGGGCGACGGCCACCTGCACCAGCGCCGCCACTGCGGCCGCCAGCGGCAGTTCGGCCGCATGGCTCAGCCCCGCCGCTAACGCCGCGTCGAACCGCGCCGCCTCGCGCCGGATCAGCGCGGCCATCACCGCGTCCTTGCCGGGGAAGTACTGGTAGACCGAGCCGATGCTCACCCCGCCGCGCGCCGCCACCGCGTTGGTGTTGAACGCCGCCAGTCCGCCGGCCTCCAAAATCTGAGCCGCCGCCTCCAGCACCGCCTCCACGGTCTGGCCGGACCGCTGCTGGCGCGGGCGTTTGCGGGGCTCGGTGGAGGTCATGGGAATGCGAGCAGACAATGTGAGCAATGCCTCATATAATGCGCGAAGTCCTCATCGGAGCAAGCCCCATGGCCGACGGCCCCAAGCTCACCTTCTTCATGCTGCTGCGCAGCGCCCCGGCGTGGCTCGCCCTGTCGCGCCAGGCTCGCGCCGACTTCATCGCCGCCACCGTGCGCCCGATCTTCGCCCGCTACCCGGACGTGTCCCTGCGCTTCTACGACGCCGAGGCGTTCACCGGGCGGATCACCGACGTGGCGGTGTTCGAGACCGCTAACCTTCGCGCCTACTACTTCCTGATCGACGCCCTGCGCGACACGCCCTTCCTGGGCCGGCCCTACTTCGAGGTCGTCGAGATCGTCCCGGCCATCGAGAACGGGTACCAGGAGTACACGGACGCCGAGGGCGTGGCCGCCTAGAGTTGGTCCAGCCCATACGCCGCGTGGAGCGCCCGGACGGCCAGTTCGGTGTAGGCCGCGTCGATCAGCACGCTGATCTTGATCTCCGACGTCGAGATCACCTGGATGTTCACGCCCTTCGACGCCAGCGCCTCGAACATCGACTTGGCGACCCCGGTGTGGCTGCGCATGCCGACGCCGATGACCGAGACCTTGGCGACGTCGTCGTTCACCTGCACATCCTCGAAGCCGACGGTGGGCTGCACGGAGCGCACGATTTCCACCGCCCGCTGCGCGTCGCGCTTGCCGACCGTGAACTCCATGTTCGCCGTGTCGGCGGTCCGCGCCTTCGACTGGACGATCATGTCCACGTTGACGTTGGCGTCGGCCAGGGCGCCGAAGATGGTCGACGACACGCCGGGATGGTCCGGCAGGCCGAAGAGGCTGATCTTCGCTTCGTCGCGGCTGTAGGCCACGCCGCTCACGATCCGCTTCTCCACGATCTCCTCCTCGTCGCACACGATGGTGCCTTGTCCGGGGGCTTCGCCCGGCTCGACAAAACTCGACAGCACCCGGACGGGCACATTGTAGGCCATGGCCAGCTCGACCGAACGGGTCTGCAGCACCTTGGCGCCCAGCGACGCCATCTCCAGCATCTCCTCGTAGGAGATCTTGGCCAGCTTGCGCGCCTTGGACTCGATCCGCGGGTCGGTCGTGTAGACGCCGTCCACGTCGGTATAGATGTCGCACGGCGCGCCGAGCGCCGCGGCGATCGCCACGGCCGACGTGTCCGAGCCGCCCCGGCCCAGCGTCGCGATCCGCCCGTCGCGGGTGACGCCCTGGAACCCCGCGATCACCGCGACTTCGCCCTTGTCCATCGCCGCGCCCAGCTTCTCCGGCGGGATGTCGTCGATCCGCGCGCGGCCGTGAGCGTCGTCGGCGATGATCGGAATCTGCCAGCCGGTCCAGGACCGGGCCGGCACGCCCATGTTCCGCAGCGTCATGGCCAGCAGCCCGGCGGTCACCTGCTCGCCGGAGGCCACGACCACGTCGTATTCGTCGTCGGAAGGCGCGATCCCTTGGGCCGCCGGCCCGGCGCCGTCGGTCCAGGCCACCAGCTCGTTGGTCTTGCCCGCCATGGCGGACACCACGACCGCCACCTGATGGCCGGCCTCGCGCTCGGCGTTCACCAGCCGCGCGACGCGGCGGATGCGCTCCAGGTCGGCCACGGACGTGCCGCCAAATTTCATCACCAGCCGGGACATGGAGTGCGAGAGCCGTACCTTTGCTGCGCCCCGAATGCTCAGGGCGAAGGGCTGCGCCTTCTAGCCACGTGTCACCCGCACGGCAACGCCCGGAATCTTTCGTTTTTGACGCAGCCGGCGGTAGAAGGAGGCATGAGTTCCCCATCCGCCGCCCGTTCAAGCATCGATCCTGCTGAAGTCGAGACCTTCTCGCGGATCGCCGCCGAGTGGTGGGACCCCAAAGGCAAGTTCGCGCCCCTGCATAAGTTCAACCCGGTCAGGCTGGGCTTCATCCGCGACCAGGCGCTCTACCGCTTCAAGCGCGATGCGGCCGCGCGCCGCCCGTTCGAGGGCCTGCGTCTGCTGGACATCGGCTGTGGAGGCGGCCTGCTCAGCGAGCCGATGACCCGCCTGGGCTTCCAGGTCACCGGCGTCGACGCCTCCGAGCGCAACATCGCCACCGCCTCGGCGCACGCGGCGGAGCAGGGGCTCGCCATCGACTACCGCGCCTCCACGGCGGAAGCGCTGCTGGCGGCCGGCGAGCCGGCGTTCGACGTGATCCTCAACATGGAGGTGATCGAGCACGTCGCCGATCCCGCGGCCTACCTGCAGGACTGCGCGCGTCTGCTCGCGCCCGGCGGGCTGATGATCGTGGCCACCCTCAACCGCACGCTGAAGGCCCTGGCCCTGGCCAAGATCGGCGCCGAGTACATCCTGCGCTGGCTGCCGGTCGGCGCCCACGACTGGTCGAAGTTCCTCAAGCCCGACGAGATCCGCGACTTCCTGGCGCAAGCCCCGGTCGTTGTGGATGGCCCCTACGGCGTCGTATTCAGCCCGCTCACCGGTCGATGGACGGAATCCACCGACACGGACGTGAACTACATGATGACGGTGGTCCGCGACGCGGCGTAACTAGCGCGTGTCGGGAGCGGGTCGGGGTCTGGGCGACCGGAGCTGGAGTAGCGATGCCATCCCTTCGCGTGCTGGGGCACGCCTTCCGCGCGTGGCGACGGAACAAGAGCTGGTCCAAGCACGAGCCTGAGACCTCCTACCTCGCCGACCTGCTGTCGGGCGACGCGGTGTGCCTGCACGTGGGCGCCAGCGACGGCCGCCACTCCTACGTCATGACCCAGGTGGCCCCGCAGGCGCGGATCTATGCCTTCGAGCCGTCGGCCTTCGCGTTCGAGGTGCTGAAGGTCGGCATCGCCTGGCACCGCATGGGCAAGCAGGTCACCGCCATCCACGCCGCCGTCGCCGACAAGCCGGGCGAACTCCTGCTGGTTACGCCGAAGAAGTCCTCCGGCCGCATGGGTCGCGCCTATGCCTACGTCGCCGAGACCCGGCCCAACGGTCAGGCCCGTCCGGACCTGGACGACACCGGCATGGACATCCAGCCCACCTCCGTCGTCACCCTCGACGGCTACTGCGCCGAGCACGGCATCGCCCACGTCGACTTCATCCGCATGGACATCGAAGGCGCCGAGCAGAAGGCCCTGGAGGGGGCGCTGACCATCCTCGACCGCGACTGCCCCAACGTGCTGCTGGAGATCCATCCGGTCATGCTCCAGGCCCGCTTCGGCGGCTCGGGCGAAGCGGTCCTCGAGCTCTTCCGCGCCCGCGGCTACCGCATGTTCGCCCTCAACGGCGACCGTCTGGAAGAGCGCACCACCCTGGTCGAAGGCCTGCCCTGGAAGGACTACTTCTTCATCCACCCCACCCGCGCCGGCCGCCTGCCGGACGGCGTGTTCAAGGCGCGGATGGCGGCGTAGGCGGGCCGGCTGTCAGTAGCCCGCCGTCCGCCCTGTCGCCTTGCCGTCGACGATCTGGTCCAGGTATTCGCTCAGGCCATATCCGACCAGGTCACCGCACCGGTACTCGGTCATCCCCTCGGTGATCCGCGTCTGCAACTCCTGGCCGTCCGGCGTCGTGCGGCGGTTGCGCAGCGGGATCAGCGAGACGACCCGCCCCGTCACCTCATAGCGCTTGCCGCCCTCGGTCTTCACCTTGGCCCGCAGCGCCGTCTGGTAGTCGTTGGCGTCCCAGTCGCTCTCCAGCACGCACTCCTCGATCAGGTCGTAGACCCCGTCGCGGAACACCATGCCGCCCTGCCGCGCGCCGCCCTTTCCGTCGCCGATCACCGACAGCATCATCCCGAAGTCGCGGCCGAAGTTCATCGGGCACCAGCGGTACCAGTCGATCGCCTGCCAGTGCCGGGGGCCCCACGACTTGTCGCGCAGGCCGTACCCGGACAACTCGAACCGCTCGTCGCCCACGGTGATCACGCCGCGGGCGGCGCAGTGCTGTTCGTAATGCGCCTTGGCGAACGATTTCTCGGGATCGATCTCCAGCGGCGTGCCGTCCTCCCGGACCGTCTCTCCGCCGTACATCGGCGAGACGCCTTCGTAGTCCAGCGCGACCGTGCAGGGCACGGACGGGTTCTCGCGATAGGCCTTTTTCGGGTCCGCCATCTCGAGCGGCCGCGCCAGCAGCAGCGCCTTGCCGGAGAACGTCACCTTCAGCCGCTTGAACGGCTCGACCACCTCCACCCGCAGGCCGCCGGCCGCCATCTCGGTGTTGCCCTCGATCGCCGGCCGCCCGAACATGAACGCCACGCGCCCGTCAGGCAGGTAGATGCAGACGCTGATCTCGGCGTAGTTCTCGTTCGGCCGGTTGCCGATCCGGAACCACCCGCCCGCCTTCTTCCTCGGGTCGAAGACGTTGAAGTACATGCTTTCGTTATAGTTCTTGGCGTCGCCCGGATCGTGCGGAAACTCGTCCGCCGGGTCCAACCGACTCTTCAGCCCCGCAGGCGTCCTGGCCATGGTGGTGCTCCCTCTCACGGTTCGAAGCGAAGCCTGCGCCCTTGACGCGGCGGAGGCCAAGGGGCTGGCGCCGGCCGCCCGCGGCTGTACAGACCTGGGTGCATGAAAGCCCTCGTCGACCCCAATCGCGCGCTCAGTAAGGGCCTCGCGGACCTGCGCCGCCGCTTCCAGGTCCCGGACCATTTTCCCGCCGAGGTTCTCGCCGCCGCCGAGGCCGCGGCGACGCGGCCGCCCACCGAGCACGCCGACCGGACGGACGAGCGTTTCGTCACCCTCGACCCGGCGACGTCCACCGACCTCGACCAGGCCTTCGCCATCCAGCGCAGCGGCGCCGATCTCCTCCTGCGTTACGCCATCGCCGACGTCGCCTGGTTCGTGACCGACGGCGACCCGATCGACGCGGAGGCCTGGCGGCGCGGCGCGACCACCTATCTGCCGGACGGCAAGGCGGGGCTATATCCGCCCGTGCTCAGCGAGGGCGCCGCCAGCCTGCTCCCCGACGGCCCGCGTCCGGCCGTGATCTTCACCGTGCGGGTGGACCAGGACGGCGGCGTGCGCCTGGATGGCGCCGAGCGCGCGATCATCCAGAGCCGCGCCAAGCTCGCCTACGACACCGTCCGGCCCGGCGACCTGCCGGACGGCTTCGCAGACCTGGCGGACCGCATCCGCGCCGCGGAAGCCGCGCGCGGCGCCGCCCGGGTCGATCCGCCTGAACAGGAGGTGGCGGTCCGTCCGGACGGTAGGCTCCAACTCGACTTCCGCCGGCGACCGGAGGCCGAGGATCAGAACGCGGCGCTGTCGCTGGCCACCAACCTGGCCATCGCCGACCTGCTGCAGGCCCACCACACCGGCCTGTTCCGCGTCATGCCGGAGCCCGACGCCCGCGCCGTCCAGCGCCTGCGGCACACCGCGCGCGCCTTCGGGCTGGCGTGGCCCGACATGGCGCCGCTGGTCCAGTTCGAGCGGACGCTGGACCCCGCCAACGCCAAGCACGCCGCGTTCATGCTTGCCGTGCGCCGCGCCAGCACGGCGGCGACCTACGTGCCGTATCGCGAGGGCGCCGCGCCGTGGCACGCCGCGATGGCCGCCACCTACGCTCACGCCACGGCGCCGCTGCGCCGCCTTGCCGACCGCTACGTCGTCACCACCACCCTGGCCATCGCCAATGGCCGGTCCCCGCCGGACGCCGCGACCCAGGCCTTCGGGAAGCTGCCGCAGGTGATGGCCCGCGCCGACGCCCAGGCCGGTCAGCTCGAGCGCGCGGTCATCGACCTGGCCGAAGCCGTCATGCTGCGTGGCCGCGAGGGCGAGACCTTCAGCGCCGTCGTCACCGACATCGACGAGCGGGGCGCGCGCATGCAGCTGTGCGACCTGCCCATCGTGTCCCGCGTCGTCGCCAGGAATGTCGAGATCGGCCAGGAGTTGAGGGTCCGCCTCAACGCCACGGATCAGGTCCCGGCGGTCTTCGAACGCACGGGATAGGCCGAAGCTCAGTCGCCCTTGGCCGCGACGCTGCCGGCGATCGAGCCTGCGACCTCGGAGGCCATCCTGATCTGGGCGTCGCGATCCTTCAGCGCGTAGCGGGCGGCGATGTAGTCGAAGTCGGTGTAGGCCACATAGACCTTCCCGTCGGCGTCCTGCGCCACCAGGATCCGCACCGGCCAGTCCAGGCCGGCATAGGGGTTGGCGGACAGGAACTGCACGCCCAGCGGCGGGTTGCCGAACAGCAGCAGCTTCGACGGCCGGATGGCGATCTTCGCGCCTTCGCCCAGCTGCGTCTGATCGATCTCGGTGAAGAACCGGATGCCCTTGCCGGCGATGTCGGCCTTGATGCGGCTGACGGTCTCGTCGAAGCCGTAGGCGCTCTGCACACGCTTGACGCCCTGGGCGGTGGAGGCCGCGACGGTGGGCTGGGCGGGATCGGCCACGGCCTGGGCGGCGGAAGCGCAGGTCGCGAAGGCGACAGTGGCGGCGAGCGCCACGAGAGAGCGTTGGGAGATCATCAGGTGGTTTCCTTGCGATGTTCGGGGAGGGGTTCGTCGACGACATGGCCCGACGGCGCCTCGTGGAGGATGATCCCCTCCATCGGGTCGACGCAGTGGGTCCACGGTGATGTGTCCAGCACGCGGGCGGTGTCGGCGTAGCCGGCGTCCCACCGGGCCTTGATGCCGGCGGGGCTGAAGTCGATGTCCTTGGACTGGTCCTCGCCGGCCAGGGGCGCGGACAGCAGGCGGATGACGTGCATCTGGGTGCCGCAGCCGTAGGACGCCAGCTCGCGGGCCTCGTCGGTGGCGCGCACTTCCGGCGGCAGCTTGGCGGCCAACTGGGCCACCACGTGGCGCAGCTTGTGGATCTGCTTCTGGCGGGCGATGTGGCTGTAGGCGCGGCTGGAGTACTGCAGGTCCTTCTGGCGGGCGAGCACGGCGCCGATGCTGTTCGGTTCGGGCCCGTTGGGGGACCAGACGTGGACGGCGAAGACGACGCCCGAGCGGCGCGGCCGATCGTCGAACACCGCCTCGACCGGCGTGTTGGAGAGGATGCCGCCGTCCCAGTAGAGCTCGCCGTCGATGCGCACGGCGGGGAAGGCGGGGGGCAGGGCGCCTGAGGCCATGACGTGGCGCACGGTCAGGACGTCGTCCCGACTGTCGAAGTATTTCATCTGACCGGTCTGGACGTTGGCGGCGCCGACGGTGAGCCGGGGGCGCCCTGCGTTCAGGAGCTGGGGGTCGAGGAGTTCGCTCAGCGTCTTGTCGAGCGGATCCGTCGAATAGTAGCCGGCGAGATCGGGCCCCAGCGGGACCTGTGAGCCGAGGAAGGCCCAGGGATTGGGCTTGAAGAAGGCTTCCAGGCCGTTCGCGATGGTCATCGCGTTGGACGCCTGGGCGCCGAAACCGGGGAGCGACGACCAGAATTGCGTGGCCGGCGAGTGGGTCACCCGGGCCCAGAACTCGCGAAGGCGGTCCAGGCGCTCGGCCGGGGCGTTGCCGGCGATGAGGCTCGCGTTGATGGCGCCGATCGAGGTGCCGATCACCCAGTCCGGCTCGACGCCGGCTTCCTGGAGGGCCTGGTAGACGCCGGCTTGGTAGGCGCCCAGGGCGCCGCCGCCCTGGAACACCAGGACGACCTGGCCGAGAACAGCCTTGTCGAGGGAGTGAGCGTGCTTGGGGGCGGCGGTTTTCATACCGTCTTGTCCCAGTTGCGGCGGGCGCGCGGAAATGTCGGTTGGGTCTTCCGACCATGCGCCCTGTGCATAGGCGGACGTCCTCGCGCGCGGGCGAAGGCTTCAACAGTATTCGGCGGCCTCCGAACGCCCGCGCATGGCGTCGATAACTTTAAGCGAATTCAGCTGCCCGGCGCCGGACCCTAGCTTGTGGCCATTGAACAACGCCTAGGAAAGACACCCCATGAAGTCCCTACTCCTCCTGAGCGCCGTCGCGTCCTGCGCCGTCTCGTTCGCGCCGATGGCCCTGGCCGCCGGCGCTCCGGACGCCGTCTGCCCGGCCGGCCAGATGCGCGCCGACGCCCGTACGTCCGGCGAGACCATGCCGTCAAAGGTCACCGACACCGAGCTCAACACCCTCCAGCTGGGCGGCGAGATCAAAGGCCTCGACAACCGTCGCCTGCGGATGCGGCGGCTGGTGATCCAGCCCGGCGGCGTGGTGCCGTGGCACAGCCACACCGATCGCCCGGCGTTACTTATGACCGTCTCCGGCGAAGTCACCGAGTACCGCAACACCTGCGCGGTCGGCATCGTCCACAAGGCCGGCGACGTCACCGCCGAACGGAAAGGCACGAGCCACTGGTGGAAGAACACCGGCAAGACCGTCGCCGTGATCATCGCCGCCGACATCAAGAACGACGGTGAGGCCGCCTCGGTCGCCGACATGATGTGATCCCCTTCGCGGCGCCGCCATCCCCCGCCCGGCGCGCCGCGGATAGCCCGAGGCCCTTATCCCCAACCCAGGCCTCGCTGCTGAGGCGTGCGGTGACCGGACCCAACCCCGGACGCCGCACGCCTTTCGCGTTTCCAGCCCCGGAGATTTCCATGACCGCCTCCGCAGACCAAAGCGTCCTGCGCCGCGTGCTGATCGGACTGATCGGCTTCCTGACCCTGGTCGACCTGTTCGCCGCCCAGGCCATCCTGCCGACTCTCGCCAGAATGTATCGCGTGCCGCCGTCGTCCATGGGCGTGGCGGTGAACGCCTCCACCATCGGGATGGCGATCTCCGGCCTGGCCGTCGCGCTGGTCAGCCACCGGCTGCCGCGCCGCGGCGGGATCTGGGTCAGCCTGGCCCTGCTGGCAATCCCCACGACGCTCCTGGCGCACGCCCCGGACCTGGCGACCTTCACGGCCTTAAGGATCATCCAGGGCCTGTTCATGTCGGCGGCGTTCACGCTGACGATGGCCTACCTGTCGGAGCAGAACACCGGCGCCGCCACCGCCGGGGCGCTGGCCGCCTATATCACCGGCAATGTCGCCTCCAACCTGGTGGGGCGGCTGGTGTCGTCCGCCGTGGCCTCGACGGCCGGCGTGGCGATCAACTTCTACGTCTTCGCGGGCCTCAACCTGGCGGGCGCGGCGCTCGTCTTCCTCGCCCTCAGCCCGGCCATGGCCACGGCGGCGAACGAAATGCGCCGGACGGCGGTCGAGCGCGTGGCCGCTCACTTCCGCAACACCTGCCTGGTCGCCAGCTTCGGCATCGGCTTCTTTGTGCTGTTCGCGTTCCTGGGGACCTTCACCTACGTGAACTTCGTGCTGGCTGCGCCGCCGCTGTCGCTGAAGTCGACCGCGCTGGGCCTGGTCTACTTCGTCTTCCTGCCGGCCATGGTGACCACGCCGCTGGCCGGCCGCGTCGCCGGCCGCCTCGGCCCGCGCCCGACCTTCTTCGCCTCGCTGGGCCTGGCGCTGGCCGGCCTGCCGCTGCTGCTGGCGGGGACGGTGGCGCCCGTGGTGACGGGCCTGGTTCTGGTGGGCGTCGGGACCTTCTTCGCCCAGGCGGTCGCGACCGGTTTCGTCGGTCGGGCGGCGAAAACCGACCGCGCCGCGGCCAGCGGGATCTACCTGGCCAGCTATTACCTGGGCGGCCTCGCCGGCGCGGCGATCATCGGCCAGGTCTACGACCACTTCGGCTGGCCGCCGGCAGTGGGCGTGGTCGGCGGCTCGCTGATGGCCGCGGCCGGCCTGGCCGCCACACTGCGTCCGGCGACGGCCGGCGCGCGCACCGCGATGGCAGCGCAGGCGGCATAGTCCGCCGCCCAGACGACAACGCCGGCGCGAGGCTCGCGCCGGCGTTCTGTTTTCGGCCGTGGGGTGTCGGCTATTGGGCGGTCCAGCCCCCGTCGACGCTCAGCGAGGCGCCGGTGATCGAGGCGCCGCCGTCACCGCACAGGAAGGCTGTCAGCGCGCCGATCTCCTGGACCGACGCAAACCTGCGGTTCGGCTGCGAGGTCAGCAGCACGTCGGTGATCACCTTTTCCGGCGTCATGTTGTGGGCGCGGGCCTGGTCGCCGATCTGCTTCTCGACCAGCGGCGTCCAGACATAGCCCGGGCAGATGGCGTTGCAGGTGACGCCGGTGTGCGCGGCCTCCAGCGCCACAGTCTTGGTCAGCCCGATCACGCCGTGCTTGGCGGCCACGTAGGCCGACTTGAAGGGCGAGGCGACCAGGCCGTGGGCCGAGGCGATATTGATGATCCGCCCATAGCCGCGCTCGGCCATCTGCGGCAGGACCGCCTTGATGGCGTGGAAGGCGGACGAGAGGTTCACCGCCAGGATGGCGTCCCACTTGGCGGTCGGGAACTCGCCGATCGGGGCCACGTGCTGGATGCCGGCGTTGTTCACCAGGATGTCGATCGGTCCGGCCACGTCGCGGGCGAAGGCGACCATCTCGCAGATCCTGTCGGGCATCGAGAGGTCGGCCGGACTGAAGTGCGCCTCGACGCCGTGCAGGGTGGCCAGCGTCTCACGGGTCTGTTCGATCAGCGCAGGGTCGCCGATGCCGTTCAGGATCAGCGTGGCGCCCTGCTCGGCGAGGGTCTCGGCGATGCCGAGGCCGATGCCGCTGGTCGAGCCGGTGACGATCGCCACCTTGCCCTCCAGCGGGCGCTTGAGGTCGGCGGGCATTTGGATGGCGGTCATGGTCATGGGTTGAGGTCCTCTGTTGGGCCTCCAACGTCGCCGCCGGCCGCGCGCGGGTGAAATGCCGGGAACGCATGGAGCGCGCCGGGCCGACGCATGGGCCGCGATGCGGCGGTCGAAAGGAGAGTGGGGTGGAAGCGTCGTCGCTGCGCATCCCGGTGGGATACGGTTCCGTATCAGCCGTTCCACGCGATAGCGTTCAACCCCTGTACCGACGAGGCTCCCGATGCTCGCCCTGATGATGGACCGCCCCCTGACGCTGCCTTCGATCCTGGAGCATGCGGCGCTCTATCACGGCGACACCCAGGTGGTGTCCCGTTCGGTGGAGGGTACGATCCACCGCTACGGCTATCGAGACGCGCTGGCGCGCGCCAAGCGGATGGCGAACGCACTGGTCGCCATGGGCGTGAAGCCCGGCGACCGGGTGGCGACCCTGGCCTGGAGCACGCACCGCCACTTCGAGCTCTATTTCGCGGTCACCGGCATCGGCGCGGTGCTGCACACCATCAACCCGCGCCTGCACCCCGACCAGGTGGCCTGGGTCGCCAACCACGCCGAGGACAGCGTGCTGTTCTTCGACATCACCTTCAACGACCTGATCGCCGAGATCGGCGGGAAGATGACGACAGTGAAGACCTTCGTCGCCATGACCGACGCGGCGCACGCGCCGGCCCCAGGCCAGCAAGACGGCGTCCTGGTCTACGAGGACCTGATCCCGGCCAACTCGGCCGACTTTGCCTGGCCCGAGCTGGACGAGCGGCAGGCGTCCGGCCTCTGCTACACCTCCGGCACCACCGGCAACCCCAAGGGCGTGCTCTACGGCCACCGCTCGACCGTGCTGCACGCGCTGGCCCTGGCCCTGCCGGACGCCTTCGACCTGGGCGCCCGCGACGTGGTGATGCCGTGCGCCCAGATGTACCACGCCAACGCCTGGTGCACGCCGTACGCGGCCCCGCTGGTGGGCGCCAAGCTGGTGCTGCCCGGACGGCTGCTGGACGGCCCGTCGGTGGCCGAGCTGATCGCGGGCGAGGGGGTCACCTTCGTCCTGGGCGTGCCGACCATCTGGGTGGGCGTGGCCGACCACCTGGACCAGACCGGGGGCCAGCTGACGTCGGTGCGCACCATCGCCATCGGTGGCTCGGCCCCGACCGCGGCGCTGATCTCGCGCATCGAGAACCGGCTGGGCGGCAAGGTGCGCCAGATCTGGGGCATGACCGAGACCTCGCCCCTGGGCGTCATCAACACCGCGCTCGCGGCGCACGCCGGGGAGACGGAGCAGGAGACCCTGCAACGGAAGCTGAAGCAGGGCCGGGGCCTCTGGGGCGTCGACCTGCGCATCGTGGGGGACGACGGCGCCGAACTGCCCCGCGACGGCAAGACGCCGGGCGCCCTGCAGGTGCGCGGGCCCTGGGTGAGCTCGGCCTACTTCAAGCAGGACGGCGCGGCCGCCTTCACCGCCGATGGCTGGTTCGACACCGGCGACATCGCCACCATCGACGGCCAGGGCTACCTGCGCCTCACCGACCGCGCCAAGGACGTCATCAAGTCCGGGGGCGAATGGATCTCGACCCTCGACCTGGAGGACGCGGTCTGCTCCCACCCGGCCGTGGCCATGGCCGCCGCCATCGGCATGCCGCACCCCAAGTGGGACGAGCGTCCGCTGCTGCTGGTCACCCTGCGCCCGGGCCAGACGGCCGACCCCGAAGTCCTCAAGGCCCACGTCGCCGAGCGGGTGGCCAAGTGGTGGACGCCGGACGAAGTGCGGATCATCGACAGCCTGCCGCTCGGGCCCACCGGCAAGGTCCTGAAAAGAGAGTTGCGGGAGGCATTGCGGACACAGCCCGCTGGCGCATCAAAAGCATGACGAAAAGCTAACTGAACCGGGTCTTGCACCGGGCGTTAGCCTTCCCAGGTGACAGTGCCAGAACGGTCCAGGAGGTCAGGGTGCAGCGGAAGCGGCCAAAAGGGGTGCTCGCCATGGGGTGGGCCGCGATCGAGGCCGCCGCCAAGGGTCGCACCGAACACGCGCCCACGGCCTCCGACTATCCCGAAACGGTCGTGCGCCGCACCAGCTTCACCGCCGGCGGCGGCCACGGCTGGCGCATCTCGGCGCTGGAGACCCCGCGCGCCGAGCCGGCGCCCTGGAAGATCGTGGTGATCACCGGCGCGCCGTCCTGGGCCGAATACTGGGCCGAGACGCTCTCCGAACTGCCGCAGGACCGCGAGATGATCGTGGTCGACCGCCCCGGTTACGCGGCCTCCGAGCCGCTGCATCCCGTCACCGACATCCGCGTCCAGGCCGAGGCCCTGGCCCCCGTGCTGCAGGCGGCCCGCGGCCAGAAGGTTCTGCTGGTCGGCCAGAGCTATGGCGCGGCGATCGCCAGTATCATGGCCGACCAGAACCCCGGCAAGGTGGCGGGCCTGGTCCTGCTCTCCGGCTTCTTCGGCGAGGCGGGTCCGACGGCCAAGTGGCTGCTGGACCTCGGCTCCAAAGCGCTGGGCATGATCCCGCGCGATCTGCGCCACGCGGTGATCGAGGTGAACGGCCAGAAGCCGCAGTTGCGCCACGCCAAGCGTGCGCTGGCCCGGCTGAACATCCCGATCCACATGATCCACGGCGACCAGGACGACTTCGCGCCGCTGGAGACCGCCGAGCGGCTGGCCGGCGAGACCCTGACGCGCCGGCCGATCCGCGTGGTGCGGACCGAGGGCGCCAATCATTTCCTGAACGACGGCCCGGCCGAGATCCTGCTCGCGGCCATCGAAAGCTGCATCCCCGATCACAGCTCCCGCTGGACGTTCCGCTGGCCCAAGATGCCGGCGCTGTGGGGCCAGAAGCTGGCCCGGCCCGTCACAGCGTAGGCAGGAAGACGCCGGTCGCGACCGCGAACCCGATCACCACCAGCCAGGCGGGCAGCTTCGCCACCTGCAGGAACACGAAGGCCGCGACCACCAGGGCGTAGTCCGCCGGCTGCCGGACCGCGGTCATCAGGATCGGGTTCCAGAAGGCCGCCGCCAGCACGCCGACCACGGTGGCGCCGACACCCGCCACCATGCCGCGCGCCCAGCCCTGCCGCTTCAACTGGTCCCAGAACGGCAGCACGCCGGTGATCAGCAGCAGGCTGGGCAGGAAGATGGAGAACAGCGCGATCAGCCCGCCGGCGATTCCGCCGGGCCCATAGCGCTGCGCCGCGCCCACGAACGCCGCGAACGAAAACAGCGGGCCCGGCAGCGCCTGCATCACGCCGTAGCCGGCCAGGAAGGTGTTCTGGTCCAGCCACCGCCGCTCGACGATCTCGCGCTCCAGCAACGGCAGCACGACGTGGCCGCCGCCGAACACCAGCGACCCGGTGCGATAGAACACCGACGCCATGCCCAGGCCCGGGTTCTGCAGCAGGCTGGCCAGGATCGGCAGCCCGACCAGCAACACCGCGAACAGCCCCAGGGAGATCACCGCGCTTTGCCGGTCCACCGTCTCCACCGTGTCGTCCGGCGCGATCTCGACCGCCCCATCGCGCAGCATCGCCATGCCGAACAGGCCGCCGGCGACCAGCGCCGCCACCTGCGCCGCCGGGCCCTGGACGAAGAACAGGCCCAGCGCAGCGCCGATCGCCATCCCGGCCCGGATCGGCCCGACGGCCAGGCTTCGCGCCATCTGCACCACGGCCTGCAGCACCACAGCCGCGGCCGCCGCGTGCAGGCCATGCACCCAGCCCGAGCCGACCATGCCGACGATCTGCGGCCGGAATGCCCAGAAGGCGATCATCGCCATGGCCGCCGGCGCGGTGAACCCGGCGAATGCCGCCAGCGCGCCGGCCAGCCCCGCCTGCCGCAACCCGATCGCCATGCCCACCTGGCTGGACGACGGACCGGGCAGGAAATGGCACAGCGCCAGCAGGTCGGCGTAGGCCGCTTCGCTGATCCAGCCGCGCCGCTCGACGAACTCGCGCCGGAAATAGCCGAGGTGCGCCGCGGGCCCGCCGAACGCCGTCAGCCCCTGCGCCAGGAAGGCCAGGAAGACGTCGAGGGCGGAGACGGTGCGGATCGGCTGGGCGTCGTCCATGCCGCCCCTAGATGGAAGCCCGGCGCCCGCCTGTCGACCGGTTTCGGCCATTAGCACTTGAGGCGGTCATCTGAACGGCGATAAGGCTTTGCCAAACAACCGTTCAAACGAGGGAAAACGCGATGAAGGCCGCCGTGCTGCGCGAAGTGGGCAAGCCGCTTCAGATCGAGGACGTGAAGATCGGCAAGCCCGGGCCGCACGAGGTGCTGATCCGCACCGCCGCCGCCGGCGTTTGCCACTCGGACCTGCACTTCATTGAGGGCAAGTACCCGTACCCGCTGCCCGCCGTGCTGGGCCACGAGAGCGCCGGCGTCGTCGAGGCCGTGGGTTCCGAAGTGCGGCGGATCAAGCCGGGCGACCACGTCATCACCTGCCTGTCGGCGTTCTGCGGCAGCTGCGAGTTCTGCGTCACCGGCCACCTGAGCCTGTGCGTCTCGCCCGACACCCGGCGTGACCCGAAGGACGAGGAGCAGCGCATCACCTCGACCACGGGGCCGATGAACCAGTACCTGAACCTGTCCTCGTTCGCCGAGCAGATGCTGATCCACGAGAACGCCTGCGTCTCGATCCGCAAGGACATGCCCCTAGACCGCGCCGCCCTGATCGGCTGCGGGGTGATGACCGGCGTGGGCGCGGTGTTCCACACCTCCAACGTCCGGCCGGGCGACACCGTGGCGGTCATCGGCTGCGGCGGCGTCGGCCTGGCGGCGGTGAACGGCGCGGCGATGGCCGGCGCGGGTCGGGTCATCGCCATCGACATGGCGCCCGGGAAGGAGAACCTGGCCAAGTCCATGGGCGCCACCGACTTCGTCGCAGGCGGCCCGGACGCGGTGAAGCAGGTCATCGAGATGACCGGCGGCGGCGTGCAGCACTCCTTCGAAGCGATCGGCCTGGCGGCCACCGCCGAGCAGTCGTTCAACATGCTGCGCCGCGGCGGCACCGCCAACATCATCGGCATGATCCCGGTGGGCCAGACCATCAGCCTGATGGGCGCCGCCTTCCTGGGGGAGAAGCGCATCCAGGGCTCGCTGATGGGCTCGAACCGGTTCCCGGTCGACATGCCGCGGCTGGTCGACGCCTACATGGCCGGCAAGCTGCATCTGGACGACATGATCAGCCGCCGCATCCGCCTGGACCAGGTGAACGAGGCCTTCGAGGAAATGAAGACCGGCGCCGTCGCGCGCTCGGTCATCGTCTTCGATGCGTAGGACTTAAGGTCTGACGAACGGAGGGGCGGCGCGTGATGCGGCGCCCTTTTCGTATCAGCCGTTCAGGATGGCCCGGATCTCGGGCAGCGGGTCATCGGCCACGCCGCTCTCGACGTTGAACATCATGGTCGCCCGCCGGGTCGTATCGTAGGCCGTCCAGCCTGGGTCGCCTGTGCGGGCGAAGGTCAGCCAGGCGTCGGACATCTGGTCGGCCACGACTTGCGGATCGTCGCCGCGGCCCACGAAGTTGCGGGCCTTCTCGACGTTGTCGAACACCAGGGGGATCTCGACGGCGTGCGGGCTCCGGAGCCGTCCGCGCGACACCGGCGTCTCCCAGGTCAGCATGTACATGTAGACCGGCGCTGAACCCTGCGCGGCCTTGCGCTCGGCCAGCCGCACCGAGTTGATCCACATGTTGCCGACCGTCTGCGCCGCCGCGCCGATGTGGGTCGGCGAATAGTCGGGGTAGGCGCGGCGCAGGGCGGCCAGCAGCTCGTCGGCGCGGTCGCCGGCCGCCGCCTTGGCCTGTTTCATCACGTCGTCGTCGGTGAACTCGCCGAACCGCGGGTGGCCCAGCAGGAACAGGGTGCTCTCGTCCTTGTTGGTGCCGATCAGCACCGGCACGTCGGCGTTCAGCGGCGCGGCGTCGGGCTCGAACGGGTGCCGCGGGATGGCGGTCCCGTCCAGCACCGGCGTGTAGAGGCGCATGACCTCGGCGCCGACGGTCGTGCTGGTCCGTGACAGGTGGTCGGTCGGAATGGCGGCGAGCTCGGCGGCGGTCTTGACGCCCAGCTTGTCCAGGAGGGCCTGAGCCGTGCGTGCGGCCTCGGCGACCGGCTTGGCGGTCAGGCCCGGGCCGCTCTGGATGATCGCCTTGTGGAACAGGCCGCGCGCGCCCGGCATGGCCAGCAGCAGGCTCACCTTCCAGCCGCCGCCGCTCTCGCCGAAGATGGTGACGTCGGCAGGGTTCCCGCCGAAGGCCGCGATGTTGTCGCGTACCCACTTCAGGGCCTGGACGATGTCCAGCATGCCGGCGACGCCCGACTGGGCGTAGTCCGCCCCGAATACCTCGCCCAGATGCAGATAGCCGAACACGTTCAGGCGGTGGTTCACAGTCACGGTGACCACGTCGCCCTTCCGCGCCAACGCGCCGCCGTCGTACATCGCCGCGCCGCCGGAGCCGTTGGCGAAGCCGCCGCCGTGCAGCCAGACCATCACCGGCCGCCGCGCGCCGTCCGCGCCCGGGGTCCAGACGTTGAGGAACAGGCAGTCCTCCGAGGAGCCGGGCTCGTCCGGCGCCGGCGGATCGCCGGGCGACGAGCCGCGCTCGCCGGCCGCCATCCCCGACTGGATGGCCGGTGCGCCGTAGCCTGTGGCGTCCGCCGGGTCCGTCCAGGCTTGAGGGGGCGCGGGCGGCCGGAACCGCAAGGCGCCCACCGGCGGCGCGCCGTAGCGCAGGCCCTTGAAGACCTTCAGGCCGTCTTCCAGGTAGCCGCGCACCGGGCCGTTCGAGGTCCCGACCGTCTCCGAGCGCGCCAGGGGCGCCAGCGCCAGATCATCCGCCATACCGTTTCCTCCAACCCTCCCCGAGGCGTTTCGGAGGGCGTTGGCGGCATCAAACGCCCGGGCGGCGGGCGGGGCAAGTCGCCTCTAGCCGGCGGCGGCCTTCGGCGTCATCACCAGCCACGGGGTCGGGAAGGCGCGCCATTCCCAGACCGCCAGCAGCAGGTCCAGATGGCTGAGTTCCTTCAGCCACCACGGCGGCTCGAAGACCTTGGCCCCCGGATCGACGCGGACGATGTCATGGGTCGCCTCGAAGCGGGCGGTCAGCGTCGCCAGCGCGCCCGGGGTGAACGGATCGTGCGTCTCGACGATGATCCCCATGTCCTTCAGCGCCGGCGCGCGGTCGGGCTGCAGGATGGCGAGCTCGGCGCCCTCGGTGTCGACCATCACCAGCGCCCGCCGGCCGGCGAAGCGCTGGAAGTCCTCGGGATGGAACTCACCGCCGATCACCACGCGCTCGGCGACGCCGTTCTTGGCCGCCAGCTCGGCGCAGCTGGCCCAGGCCTGCTCGTCGACGTCGTGGGCATAGACCGTGACGCCCGGCATCCGCCGCGCCAGGCCCACGGCGTAGTAGCCCTCGGCGCAGCCCACATCGATCACGCAGTCCAGGCCCGCCTCGGCGAAGGCGTCGATATGCGGGTGCAGCTCGCTCTCGTAGGTGCCCAGAAGCCGCGGGATCAGCGCGCCCTCCGAGGCCTTGTTCACATAGGTCATGCCCTTGAACGGGCCGTCGTAGATCGTCTCGCCGTGGCGCGCGAAATAGGTTTCGGCCAGCGCGGTCGCCCGCCACTTGCACATCAGTCGCAGGACGTCGTTGAGCTCGTCCATCGACGGCGTGTCCGCCCAACTGGCCGTCGCGTTGCGCAGATGCATCGCGACCGAGCTGCGCAGCAGCGACATCAGATCAGGCCCCCGATGGAGCCGCGCGGCGGCGTCATCAGATCAGGCCCAGGACCAGCTCGGCCGGCCGGCACAGGGCCACGCCCTTGTCGGTCACCACGATCGGGCGATTGACCAGGATCGGCTCAATGATCATCGCCGCGATCACCGCGTCGTCGGAGACGCTGTGGTCTGTCAGGCCCAGCTCCTCGGCGTTCGTGCCGCGTACGCGCAGAATGTCGTGGGCCGAGGCTCCCATGCGCTTCAGCAGGTCCTGCAGCTGGGGTTTGGTCCAGCCGGCCTTCAGGTATTCCACGACCGTGGGCTCGAGGCCCTTCTCGCGCAGCAGCGCCAGGGTGTTGCGCGACGTCCCGCAGGCGGGGTTGTGATAGATGGTCACCGCAGTCATGCCGACGGGATAACGGCTCCGCGTCCGAACACCAAGCGCGCGCAGCCGCTCACCACGAGTAGGCGCGGGTCCCGGTGATGAAGGTGGAGTCGGAGTCGTCCCACGCCATCAGGTCGGTCGGCCGCGCGGGCAGGGGGACCGCCCCGTCCGGCCAGCGCTCGACCGTCGCCACAAAGCGCACGTCCAGCCGGCCCGGCCCGGCCGCCTTGATCGCGGCGCTCAGGCCATTGCCGGGCGCGTTCCAGTAGATCTTGACCCACTTGCCGGGAGCGAGCGTCACCTCGAGCGGGACGCCGGACAGGCTGGTGATCCGCGCCGGGGTGCTGGCGCGCAGGTGGACCTCCAGGGTCCGCGCGCCGGGCGGCGGAACGGCGTTGAACTGCAGCGACCCATCGGGCTCGCGGTAGAGCACCGTGGCGGGCGGCGTCGCCGCGAGCGGCCTGGCCGGGGCGGCCATCATCGGATTGCGCCACATCCAGTGGGACCGCGCGGCCTTCTTGCCGCCGTCGCCGCCCAGCACGAGGTCGGTCCAGGCGCTGCGATCGTCGTGCGAGGCGAACCGCCAGGCGCGGCCGGTGTCCTGGTCCAGCTGGTAGCCGACGTAGGTCACCAGCGGATGGCGCGGCGTCCACGGGTCGGCCGACCGCACGATCAGGGTCAGGACCAGGCCTGCGGCCAGCACCAGGATGCCGATGTAGCGCGACGGCGAGCGTCCGGGATCGGGCTGGGCCAGGGGCCAGAGTACGAAGGCCGCGGTCAGCATCGGGATGCCGAACAACGGCATCAGGTCCATGCCCTCGAAGGCGAAGTGCGAGAGCCCGCCCTGCCAGCCCAGGCTCACGCCGGCCAGCACCGTCAGCAGGGCCAGCGGCAGGATCGCGCGGCGGGCGCTGAGCGCGGTCGCCGCCGCGCCGATCGCGCCGATCAGCAGGGGCCAGGCCAGCACATAGCCCGCGGCCGGCGCCGCCACCTGGGCGATCGCCGTCAGGATCCAGCCCAGGATCAGTATGCCGGCCCAGGCGCCCTTGCGGTTCACCGGCTTGCCGTAGGTGAAATAACCCGCGGCGCCGGCGATCACGCCGCTGACCGCCCCGATCAGGTCGTACCAATGGAAGGCCGAGGCCGCGAGCCCGGCCACGATCGGCAGCAGCACCACCCACTTGCGCGTCCGCGACAGCTCCGCCGCGGCGATGAGCATGACCCCGAGCGAGATCAGCATTACGGCCCATTCCCAGCGGGTGACCTGGGCCAGGAGGAATCGCTGCTCCATGTAGCCGAACTCGGCCCCGGTCAGCCGGCGGGCGAACTGCAGCACCGCCACCGTGCCGAAGCCCAGGAACACCAGGGCGCCCATGCCACGGACGATGTCCTTGGCCTCGAACTCGCCGGCGTGCCGCGCCCAGCGGATGGCGAAGGCGATCAGCACGGCGATCACGCCCAGGATCACCCAGCCGAACCACTGCGGGTAGGCGATCACGGTGTCCCCGAACAGGTTCGAATAGACCAGCGACTGGTCGTGGCCCGGTAGCTGGCTGGAGAAGGCGACCTCGCCGGCCAGGGCCAGCACCTGGGTCCCCATATCCTGCAGCGAGCCGCGGTCCAGGTTCGCCGGCGTCGAGGTGGGGCTGTGGTAGTCGAACTGCTTGCCGATGATGGCGTAGTTCAGCCCGGTGACGCCGGCCCGTAGCGTCTCGGTCAGGTCGGTGTCGTTGGGCATCTTCTCGTAGAGCAACACCGCCAGGGAGGACGAGGACGGCCGCACGGCCGTGCGCTGAAACAAGCGGATCAGCTCGCCGTTCTTGGGGCTGGTCTGGAACATCTGCACCCGGCCGCCGCCGCCCCGCGCCTCCAGGTTGAGGACCAGGCCGATGTGGGTCGCCAGCGGGTCTCGGCGGAAAAAGTGGTTGGCGCCCAGGAGGCCTGCTTCCTCGCCGTCGGTGAACACCACCATGACGTCGCGGGCGGGGACGCCCCGGGCCTTGATGGCGCGCACCACCTCCAGCGCCGTGGCGACGCCGATCATGTCGTCGGCCGCGCCGGGCGAGGCCGGCACGCTGTCGTAGTGGGCCATCAGCGCGACGGCCGGCGCATTGCGGTCGCGGCCGGGCAGGATGCCGACCACGTTCTCGACGGGCCCAGCGGCGATCACCGAGGGGTTCCAGCGCGACTGCTGCACGCCGACGCCGGGCCGCACCTGCGGCGACAGGCCCAGGCGCAACATGCGGCCGATCAGGGCGTCGCGGACGTTGGTGTTGTCCGGCGAGCCGATCGGGTGCGGCACGGCGGCCATGAAGTTGACGTCGGCGAACGCGCGTTCCCCCGCGAACTCGACGGCCGGCGCGCTGGCGGGCTGCGATTCGGGCAGCTGCTCGTCGACAAAGGCGATCCACGCCCCCGCGATGAGCGCGACCAGAAGCGCCAAGAGCCGGCCCATGCGCATCCTCCCAGACCGTTGTTGGCGGGAGGCTAGACCGTGTCGGCGAAAACGAAAACGCCCGCCGGTGAGGGCGGGCGCTTGGTGCTTGGCGCTGTCTGGCGGATCAGGCGGCGACGGTCGCCATCTGTTCGTGCGGGTCGCGCAGCACGTAGCCGCGGCCCCAGACCGTCTCGATGTGGTGCTTGCCGTCGGCGGCGGCCGCGAGTTTCTTCCTGAGCTTGCAGATGAAGACGTCGATGATCTTCAGCTCGGGCTCGTCCATGCCGCCGTACAGGTGGTTCAGGAACATTTCCTTGGTGAGCGTCGTGCCCTTGCGCAGCGAGAGCAGCTCCAGCATCTGGTATTCCTTGCCGGTCAGGTGGACGCGCATGCCGCCCACTTCCACCGTCTTGGCGTCCAGGTTCACCACGATGTCGCCGGTCTTGATGACCGACTGGGCGTGGCCCTTGGAGCGGCGCACCACAGCGTGGATGCGCGCGACCAGCTCGTCCTTGTGGAACGGCTTGGTCATGTAGTCGT